>JBNGDU010000358.1:0-7713 GCA_049975025.1 Anaerolineae bacterium | reverse complement strand
GTGGTGACTCGTGAGAGATCTTGCCGTTGGAGGGATCGGCCTCGGTCGGACCGAACAGATGGTAGGTTTCCCTCTCGTCGTAACCGACCTCTTTTACCGTCACCTCACAGCCCAGGCGCACGCGACCATCACCTATGTCGCTCTTCTCGATAAGGACCGCGTTCCGCAGCTTCCCTCGAACCTCCAGGATGCGTCCCTCCAAAAACCCTTGTTCTTCCTTGGCCTGAATGTAGTCGGCGTTCTCCGAAAGATCGCCTTGCTTTATGGCAAAGGCCAGACGTTTCGCCAGAGCAGGACGCCTGACGTTGATCAGTTGATCCAACTCTTCCTCAAGTTCCTTCTTGCCCTCTGGCGTTAAGTAGACTGCTTCATCGTTCATACGTAGCCCTCCGATATTTGGCCTCCGAGATTCTACCATCCTCTCCGAAGGTGACAACCCAATGCTCACGTTACGTTTGGATGACAAAGGGGGCACGGGCAAGGCTGGTGAGCGTCTCGACGCCGGCGCTTGTAACCACGATGTCGTCCTCGATCCGCACGCCACCCACCCCCTCAATGTAGATACCAGGCTCTACGGTAAATGTCATACCGGGCACCAGTTTCCTGTCGTTGCCACGGACGATGTAAGGCGGCTCGTGTTCCTCCAATCCAAGGCCATGACCGGTACGGTGAAAGAACTGGCGCCCATAGCCATAGCTCGCGATCACCTGGCGCGCTGCGGCGTCAACGGACTCGGCCGCAGCGCCGGGCACGACCGCATCGCGACCCGCCGCGTTGGCCTCCAGTACAATCCTGTGGATGCGCTGCATATGCTCACCAGGGGGGCCAATGACGACGGAGCGCGTGAGATCCGAGACATAGCCCGCCACCCTGGCGCCCCAGTCGACGACGATCCAATCGCCTGCCTGGAACAGGCGGTCACCGGGCACAGCATGCGGCAGTGCCCCGTTCGGACCGCTGGCCACGATCGGGTCGAAGGCCAGCCCGTCTGCGCCACCGCTTAGCAGTGCGCTGACCAGACGCGCCGCGGCCTCACGCTCCGTCATCCCCACGCGCAGATAGGTAATCCATTCAAGGAAAGCGCGCTCGGCGACCGCCACCGCCCGACGCATGGTGTTGAGCTCCTCGACGGTCTTGGTCATCCGCATCTCAGCGTAGATCTCATCCACAGGCACCAACTCGACGCCCGGAGCAAAGCGTTCCAGGATGTGGGCCTCCAGGACGCGCATCCGCAGCGCCTCCACGCCAACGCGGGCCTCGGCAAGCTCCAGTGAGGCGCAGGCCTCGTGAAAGGCCAGTGTGTATCCCTCCTCATCAGTGTAGGTGAAGGTCTCGTATCCCTCGGAGGCGGCCTTACCCGCCTCCAGCTCCGGCAACACCACAGCGGGAGCGGCGTCCACGGGCAACAGCGCCACAATCGGTCGCTCGCTGAGGAAAAAGGAAAGGTGGGATGTGTAGAATAGGTTGGGACCCGGCACCAGCGCCAAAGCATCCAATCCCATCGCCTCAGCCACCGACAGCACTTTCTCAATTCGTTCTTCCATCTGTCACCTCACGTTTCAACCTGGATCGACGAGAGAGCTTTGGCTTGCCACTGCTCAGACTCCTCACTCACATACTATGCTGCGCAGGTACTGCGCCGACCGATCTCGGAATGACGGGCGCATGCTTCTCCGTCATCCCCCACGGCTGTGGTAGAATCACCGTAGAACGAGACCGATCAGCGCCAAGGAAGGGAAAGCACCGATGATCACCAGCCTGCCCATAGGACTCTTGGGCTCCAACTGCATCCTCATCTATGACCACGAGGGCGGAGAAGGCGCGGTTGTTGACCCCGGAGTCCAGGACCCTACCGCCGTCCTGCATGAGATCACCGCGCGCCACCTCACAATCCGCTACATCCTCAATACTCACGGCCACTTCGACCACGTGGTCGGTGATGGGCTTCTCGACCTGCCGGACGCTGAACTCGGCATCCATCCGGCGGATCGGGAGCTTATGTTGGCGGGAGGGGGCAGTGCTCAATTCCACATAACCCGCAGACCTGCGCCGGAGCCCGACCTTGCGCTGACCGACGGCACGCAACTCAGCGTGGGCGAGCTCCAGATCGAGGTGATCCACACGCCGGGTCACAGCCCCGGCAGCATCTGTCTCTACGTCCCCGAAGACCAGGCCCTTATCACCGGGGACACGCTCTTCGCGGGCAGCGTGGGTCGCACGGACTTATACGGCGGCGATCCCCAGGCGCTCAAGCAGAGCCTCCAGCGCATTCTCCGGTTGCCGCCCGATACGCAGGTCCACCCAGGCCACGGGCGCGCAACCACCCTCGCCCACGAGCGCCGGACGAATCCCTGGCTCAGGGACATCGCGTAGCGCGAGCGAAATGCTCGCCGTGCGCCTCCGCATCCGGGATGCGCACGCCCGCAAACGAAAGCGAGGGCAAGCCTGGTGCCTGCCCCCGGTCTGGAACGGCTCGCTTCAGTCGGCGATAAGCCGCATAGCCCCTAGCAGCGCAACGGCGAACTTGACGATTTCGCCAGGCTTGGGCGTATCGACGATCTCAACGCCCTCTTTGTCAACCTTGGCATTCTGATTGTAGTAGATCCAACCGCTGAGCGCGCCCAGCGCGGCGCCAACCACGCCGCCGATCAGAAGTACGCGTGTCTTACTGTTCATAGGCCCCTCCTTAGGAGATTGCTAACCATCGTGGAGATCATACTGGCCGCCGAGTGCGCCAGAATGAACGGCGCGGCGACCCTATGCGACGCTTCCTCGACAAAGTCATTTGCCCTCTGGGCGTAGACTTGTGCCTTCTGAAGATAGACCTTCGTGACCCGGTGGAGTCGATAGACTCCATAGGCGAGCCCACCGATGAGAACAAGCGGGATGAGCGCCACGACCAGCGCCTCTAGACTCAAGAAGATAAGTGCAATATCGCGTGCGGTACCCATGCCAACGCCCTCCTTTGCAACGTCCTGTGAAATCAAGTATACATCGGATTCGACGGAGGTAAACTGGGGAGTGAAACTTGAAGGCGTGAAACGCGAGCATGGATCAGCGAGTGCGGTTGCCTGATTGAAGGCGCTAACGAGTAACCAGGAACGAGTAAGGAGCTTTCCAGTGAACGATCTTCGGCACCCTACACATCCACCACGATCGTCGTTTACTCGTTAATCGTTCCTTGTTACTCGTCCGGCCTTCACGTTTCACTCTCCTGGAAATCTGCGCGATCTCGGGTAACATTGCCCCGTGAAAACTGGGATGACAAAGCAGCGCTGGTGGACGCTCCTCACCTTGACGCTCCTCATCGCCTTCGCCCTGCGCGTTGGCGGCCTGACGGACGTTCCACCCGGGCTCAGCCACGACGAGGCCAGCAACGGACACGACGCCGCCGCTATCCTGCGGGGCGTGCACCGGATCTACTTTCCCGTCGGCTACGGTCACGAGCCGCTCTACAACTACAGCGTGGCTTTGAGCACGCTTCTCCTGGGCCAGAGCATCTTCACGCTGCGCCTCACGACCGTCGTCTGGGGTATGACTCAGACGGTGCTGGTGATCGCCCTGGCGCGCCGCTGGTGGGGCCGGACCGCGGCGGTCGGCGCATCTGCGGCCTACAGCGCGAGCTTCTGGGCGCTGATGATGGCTCGAATCGGGCTTCGTGCGCCGGTCCTGCCGGCCCTGTTGGCGGGCTGTGTTCTCGCCTACGACCACGCCGTGACAGCGCGGACGATCCGCGCGCGCTGGAGCCGCTACGCAGCCGCCGGGCTCCTCCTGGGCGCAAGCTTCTACACCTATATGGCAAGCCGGGGCATGCCGCTCATTTTCCTGACGCTCCTGCTGGTTCTGTTAATACTCGACCGACAGTCCCTCCGGAGACTTGGGTCAGGAACCCTCGCCGTCGTGCTATTAGCCGTGCTTGTCGGCATGCCGCTCTTCCTGTACCTCCGCGCCAATCGGGAGCTGGAGCAGCGCATCCGGCAACTGGGGTCGGCCTTAACTGCCCTCCGCGCAGGTGAGTGGCGTCCGCTCTGGCGCAATATCTTAGCCAGTCTTCCGATGCTGCTATGGCGAGGTGACCCACTTTGGCTCTACAACATCGCCGGGCGTCCGGCGCTGGAGCCGCTTCTCGGCGCTCTCTTCCTCGTGGGCCTTGGAGTGACCGCCGGCAGCATAGCGCCAGCCGCACGAACGCGATCCGAGTCCACGCGGCCCGAGCCTCCGCGGCGCAGAGGCCTTCTTGTGCGCCCGCTACTCCTCCTGCTATGGTCGGGCGCAGGATTGGCACCCGCCTTCCTGGCGCCGGTGGAGTTCAATACGCTCCACGCGATCGGCGCGATGCCGCCGGTGATGATGCTCGTTGCCCTCGGGTTTGACCGGACCCTGGTAGCTTTGAGGAGGATTCATCCCTCACGGCGCCGACTGGTCCGCGCCTTGATACCGGCTCTGATGGCGGCGCTCTTCATTGTCACGGGCTGGCGCTCCGCACAGGCCTACTTTCTGACCTGGGGACGCCATCGGGACGTGCGCGTGGCCTATCATCACCACGTGATCGCGCTTGCCCGCCACCTGGATCAGGCATCCGACGTCAGCCAGGCGGTCGTCACGTCGCTTTATCCTGGTGAGTACCACGACCCGTATACGGTGGAGGTAGCGTTGCGGCGAACCGACCTCGACATCCGCTGGGCCGACGGACGCTCGGCGCTCTTTGTGCCCACCACCCACGCGCGGCTCTACGTTGAGTCGCAGACCCAGCCGCCAGACGACCTCTGGGACCTACTGAGCCCAGACCTCGTCCCGGCAGCCACGCTGGCGTTCGGTCCCGATCAGATTCCTCCCTGGATCAGGGGCTACGTCTGGGACGCGCCCGCCAGTTGGTCCCGGATCAACGCCTCGCGAGGGACCCAGGTTCTGGTACAGTCGGGCGACCCGCCGCCCTCCGTGGCCCACGAGACCGCGATGCTGCCGGTTGCCTACGGCGAGATCTTGACCTTCCAGGGCTACCGTCTGCTGAAGGGACGAGCGGTACCGGGCGGCATTGCGAGCCTCCTGACCACCTGGAGTGTAAACGCTGCCACCGACGCCGAGTTGGTGCTCTTCTCCCATGTCCTGAACCGCGACGGCGAGGCCATCACACAGAGAGACCGCCTCGACGCCCCCTCGTGGCAGTGGCGGCCAGGCGACCGTTTTGTGCAGATCCACCGTCTCTTCCTGCCCACGGATCTGGCCCCCGGCGCCTACGATATCGCCGTGGGCTGGTTCGCGCGCGGGTCCTTGAGCCGGCTGAACGTCGAGCCGCCTGCCGACATCGAGGCCGACGCACCGATCACCCGTATCTTGATTCCTTTGGAGGTCAACGAACCGTGAGCCTGCAACCAAGCCCAGCCCCTAGGGACAAGGGCCCTGAGCGAAGGACAAGTGCTCTGTTCAAGGTCCTAAGCCCCGCCCGCGGAGAGCCGCTGCCAGCATCGCCTCAGCCTCTGGTCGCCTGGGAGCGCGCCGCCTTGATGCTACTGCTGATAGGCACCTGGCTTCTGCGGTGGATCGCGCTGATGGACGTCCCGCCGGGCTGGCGCGACGACGACCTGATCGAACTCTACACCTTCTCCCTTCGCGTGATCGAGGAGGGCCCACGCCTCTACTTCGACGCGGCGGCGGGACAGGCCCCCCTCTTCCACACGTTGCGCGCTCCGGTGGTGGCGCTGGTCGGGGTCAACCAGGCCTCGGCGCGCTGGATGTCGGCGATGGCGTGCTTGCTGTCTATGGCGCTTATGTGGGCCGTGGGCCGGCGGATCTTCGGGCGCGCCGCCGGTCTCTTGGGCGCCGCGTTGATGAGCGGCTCCTTCTGGTCTCTGATGTACAGTCGGGTCGCCATCCGTCATATCGGCACGCTACCGTGGATCCTGCTGGCGGTCTACTGGGGATGGCGACAGCTCCACGATACCCCCCGTGTGAGGGGTCGAGACGTCAGCTCGGTAGCAACAGGCCCGATCTTGGGTATGGCCTTGGGGGTAAGCGGGGCGATGCTCACTTACTACGCGGGGCGCCTGGTCCCCGTCTTTCTCGCGGCTGCCTATCCCCTGGCGCGGCCTCGGCAGCGCCGTTGGAAAGGCTACGCAGCGGGACTTCTTCTCGGGCTCCTGCTCACCGTGCCCACCTTCTGGGCCGCTGCCCAGATGATGGGTGCCGATGCCCGGGTCAAGGAGTTGGCCGGTCCGATCCACGCCCTGAGCGACGGGAACCCGGGGCCGCTGCTGAGGAACAGCTGGATCACGTTGGGGATGTTCCACGCGAACGGTGACCCGGAGTGGCTTTACAACCTCGCCGAACGCCCGGTTTTCGGGCCGCTCGGTGCAGCGCTCTTCTACGCAAGCTTGATCGCAGCACTGGTGCGGTGGCGAGATCCTGACGCGCGCTGGCTGCTCCTCTGGTTGGTCGCCGGCATCTCACCGGCCTTGATCAGCTTTCCACCTTCCAGCTACGGGCACACGATTATGGCGCTTCCAGCGGTCTATCTCCTCCTGGCCGGACTCGCCTGGTCGCTGGGCCGGCGCTGGCGGTACGCAGGCATCACCGTGGCCCTGCTCATAGCGGCGACGGTAGGGATACGGGATCTACCGGACTACTTCGGGGCGTGGCCCGCACACTCAATGGTCCGCTTCCTCTACCGGGCCGATTATCGCAACCTAGCGGCCTACATCGACGCCCACCCCGAGATCGAGAACGCGAGCGTGGGATCGGTCCTCTCAGGATCGTGGGACAAGGTCGCCTTGAATACCGACCTCCAAAGACCCGAGGCTGGTGTGCGGTGGGTCAATCCGGCGCGCACGATGGTCTTCACCGGCGGAGAAGCTACATGCCTCTATCTCCAGGACGAGGGGGAACGGCATCCCAAAATTCAGGGGTGGTTGGAGGACGCGAAGCGAATCGAGGCGCCCGATGGTATGCAAGCCTACCTGGTGAGCCCACCGTCCACCTCCGACGACGGCTTCGGGCAAGGCGCTAACAGGCACGATGTCAATGGTGTATCGTTGGCAAAGCAGTCCCTCGGTGGGGCCATGACGCTCGAGACGGTGGCCTGGCAGCCATCGGAGGATCAAGGTGGGGTCGCCACCTTGACGACTCAATGGCGTGTCACCGGGGAACTCCCGCTGGTGGAAGAGATCCTGATCGCCAATCAGCCGCCACCCGGCGTCTACAATGGCCCACGACTCAAGGTGTTTGCGCATCTGGTGCGGGGAGAAGAGGTCATCGGCATCGACGACGGCCTCTGGTTGGATCCCTGGAGCCTGGTCCCGGGGGATCTGATCGTGCAGTTCCACCGGTTCGACCTGGCGGATTCACCGGCGGGCCCGTTCACTCTGCGGATAGGACTCTACGACCCACTCACGGGCCTGCGTTGGACGGCGCCCGACGGGTCGGACATGTTAGTCATCGAAATCGAACCGTAGTCGATACGCCTCGAGCTGTCTGTGGTAGGCGCCAGCCCCTAGAGCGTTCGAGCCGTGCCTCTTCCCGCATACAGGTCCGGGCACTCGCCCAACGCATGAGGCCGGCTACCAAGAATCTAATGCCAAGCGGCTGGATACAGTAGAGCCTCAAAAGAGACCAAGGCGGTTCGCCAACGGGGGGGCCATCACAAGCAGGCCCACGACAACCGCCGTTATGGAGAAGAGCAGGACGGCACCCGCCGTCAGGTCCTTGACCTGTTTTGCG
>JBNGDU010000357.1:4198-7757 GCA_049975025.1 Anaerolineae bacterium | reverse complement strand
CAATTCGACGTAGCGCCCGCGTCTTAGCCACCGCACCAACCCAGCGATACCTACGCCGGTCAAAGCGAGGCCCAGGGTGTCGACTAACGCTACAGCTACATCCCCGCCGTCAAGGGCCAGGACCAGGAGCCAGACGAGCCCGGCAGCCGTCCATGGACTGCGACGCTTCAGGACGGTTATCCCGGCAAAGACCAGGGGAAGCCCCAGCCAGTACAACTCGCTCTCGCCGGCCAATCGCCCGATGTGGTCCGTCCAGACATCCAGGCTCAGTGCCGGGCGCGAGAGCTGAATCCATCCCCGCGACACAAGAACGATCCACGTGACAAGAACCGCGGCAATGGCGACTGTCAAGCCTCTTGGAACTGCGTGGGCTCGTACCCAAGCGTAGAGCAACAGGCCAAGGGCCAATATCAAGGTTCCTAGGCTGAGGTGCGTTCCCAACATCAAGGCCACAGCCAGCGCTGACGCTCGGCGGCGGCGTTTCAGGGTCGCAGCAAGCGCCAACCACGCGAAGGCCACAGTCCAGGAGACGGGCGTCCCCAGAGCCGTGATCACCGGCGGGCCGATAGCGACCAGGGTTGCAGTGGCAACACCGGCGATCGGCAGTCCCAGACTGCGACCAACTCGGTGAAGCACTAGGGCTGCGACGCTCCATCCAAGCGCGCTCAAAACCAGAGCTGCCCAGGGTGTTGGAACGCCCGAGAGAGCAAGCAGCAGCAGAACGCCGTCGAAGAGCGGTGAGGTCAGGACTGAGTCCCCCCGCCACGAAAAGCACGGAAACTCGCCAGCCCAAATCCGCCGCTCGACGCACTGCGCAGCCGCGTAGACAGCATCTGACATGCTATCCACGCCCACCAGCAGGCTGATCACCAAGGGCGCGAGCACCAAGAAGCCGTGGAAAGCCGTCGAGTACGGAGGCCTATACGCCGCTTTCCCATCCCTGTCCATAGTCCCAGCATTGTAACGCGTCGCACACCTCCGTCAAAGCCCTTCTCTCCCTCCGGGAACTACGCGGTCCCTGGCCCGAATGGCCATCTCCAAGACTCCGTGTCGACAAGGCCATGTCCCCGTTCTCAGCCCGCCGAGTGGCTTGGAGCATCCCACCAAGGGCACGACCGCTACGCTTGGCTGAGCGCGATTGCATGAGCGCTTAGGCCGCTGCTGTTTGACCACGGCGTAGAGTCGGGTAGCATGAAGGACTGCATGTCCGAAGAGAAAGAGCCCACAGAACTGTCCACGCAACGGCTACACCGAGACTGGCGCCATATCGTACCTGGCCTGACACCTGCGCACAAGGCGCTCCTGGCGATAGCTGCGCTCGCCACGGCCTTCCTGCTCGCGGCGATCCTGGATCCGCAGACCGCGACCACTGGCGGGGCCGCCGCAATAACGCCCGCCTTCTCGCATCCCGGCGGTTACTACGATCGCGACATCCGCCTCGTCCTGACGGCGCCCTATCACGATGCTGAAATACGCTTCACCACCGACGGAGCCGTCCCATCACTCACGCACGGCGCCGTCTACACGCAACCTATTCAGCTCAGCGCGCAACTACCCGGCGTGACCGTCGTGCGGGCTTGTGCCACGACGCCCGGCGGCGGCCTGAGCGAAGTGGTCAACGCCTCCTACGTCATGGGGGTGGATGCTAACCTACCCATCCTCTCGCTAGTTATGGACCCCGGCGACCTGTGGCAACCCCAGCACGGCATCTACGTGGACCCTTTGCTGCGCGGCCCTGAATGGGAGCGACCGGTCCACGTGACACTTGTCGATACGGATCGCGTCTCCGGCTTCCACGTCCAGGCCGGCATTCGCATACACGGGTACCAGAGCCGGGCCTTCGCCAAGAAGTCCTTCCGGCTCTACTTCCGTTCGGACTATGGCATTCGTCGGCTGGATTACCCCCTCTTCGACACGGGCGCGCTCCAGTCCTTCAACCGGCTCGTGCTGCACAGCGGTGGCCAAGACTGGCCTTATCCACCGCTCACCAACTGGACGCTGATGAGGAATCAACTGGCTGCCCGGCTGGCCTTCGAGGTCGACGGATATGCCACGCGTAGCCAGCCGGCGATCCTCTTCCTCAACGGCGAGCCCTGGGGCATCTACCAGATCCGCGAGCGCGTCGACGAGGACTTCCTGGCTGACCGCTACCAACTCACTGACGTCGACTTCCTGGACTCACCCGAATCCAGTCTACGAGAAACGCTGATGGGCGATCGCGCGCACTGGGATAGCCTGATGGCGTATGTTGAGGCGCACGACCTCTCTGATCCTGCCGCATACGCCTACGTCGAGAGCCAGGTTAACTTGGACAACTTCATCGACTACAATCTTATCCAGATCTACTCGGCGAACACCGACTGGCCGGCGCACAACGTCTACCTCTTCCGACCACGGCAACCGGGCGGTCGATGGCACTGGCTCTTCTGGGACAGCGACAATGGGTTCGGCGCCGATTCCTACAGCCAGGTCGATTCGGATATGATCAGTCACCTGCTGGACTACAACCATCCGGAAACCGGCGGGCGCGACGTACTGCTCTTCCGAAAGCTGCTGCAGAATCCGGACTTCTTCCGGGCATTCGCGTCACGCGGCGCGGACCTGCTCAATACCTTACTAACGCCTGAAGCCGTCATCGCGCACGTCGACACGTTGACCGGGGAGATGGGGCCGGACATCGCCTACGAGACCCTGCGCTGGCCTAGTCCCACCGATTGGGACGCCAACGTGCAGCAGATGCGCGAGTTCGCCGCACAGCGTCCGGGCTATATGCGCCAGCACATGGTAGACCGCTTGGGGCTTGACGGTACCATGGAGCTGAATATCCAGCCCCCCTTGGACGGCAAAGGTCAGGTTGTCGTGAATGGAGAGACGCTGCCGCAGCTCCCATGGCAGGGCATCTACTTCCGCCCCTCGTCCATCTCCGTCACGGCAGTTCCCGTCCGGGGCTATCGTTTCGCAGGTTGGGAGCCCGTGGAGCTGGGCCGATCTCCTATGTTGACGTTGACCGCCGGGACGGATCGGCTATCGCTCGCGCCACGATTCGTGCCCGAGCCGAAGACCGCCTTGGGCGCAGGCGAGTCACGCGAGGCTCGCTTTGTCGAGGTTCACATCGACGATACCGGTGAGATCCAAGGCGATTGGTTCGAGATCCAGGTTCGGTGCCCAGGTGGATTGGATCTGCGAGGTTGGCGCGTCACCGACAACGATGCACTTTCTGCTACCGACGAGGGATCGCTCATATTCCGTGATCACCCGAGCCTAGCGCGCGTTCCCTGGGGCACCACGGTACGGGTGATCGCCACACGCACCGCTGCTAACGACGCGCGCTTCACGCAGGATGACCTGAACCGCTGGGACCGGCGTCTCACGCTCTACGTTTCCAACGGCATGTTGGACACCTCAACCGATCCATGGTTCAATCTTGGCGCCGGGGACAACCTGGTCTTGCTGGCGCCCGGCACAACAGCAGCCTTTGAGGACGATCGGCGTGTCGACTTCTGGGGTAACGGGCCCGTCACCCCGACCTCCTTTGACCCAAGCAGATAACGGACACGAA
>JBNGDU010000357.1:3080-4188 GCA_049975025.1 Anaerolineae bacterium | reverse complement strand
GGTAGGTATGGATAATCTTCTTGGTTTGACCGAAGCAGCGCCGCTCTCGATGTCGGCACTCGCTTTCAACCTGCTCATCAGCGTCCTCCTCTCGGGCGCGATGGCCTGGTTCTACACCCGCTACGGCACCTCGTTCTCGAATCGGGCCCGGTTCGCGCAGACGCTGCCGCTCCTGGCGATGACCACCGTGCTTGTGATCTCCGTGGTGAAGTCCTCCTTGGCCCTGTCGCTGGGGCTGGTGGGCGCGCTCTCCATCGTCCGCTTCCGCACCGCGATCAAGGAACCGGAGGAACTCCTCTACCTCTTCGTCGCAATGGCGATAGGCGTAGGGCTCGGCGCGGATCAGCGGCTCCCCACGATCCTCGCCGTGGCCTTCTTCGCGAGCTACCTCGCGCTGAGAGCGTTGCTTCGGCCCCGTCGCCTGACGACGAACCTCTATCTTAATGTCGTGACGCCGAAGGCGGAGGACACCTTCGGTCGCATCCGGGACATCCTTCTCAGTCACATCAGCGAGGTCGACTTGCGCCGGGTAGATACAGATGCCACGACGCTCCAGGCTACCTACCTGATACAGTGTCCCGACGACGACACCCTGGTGGCCCTGATGGACGACTTGCACGCACAGATCCCGGCCTGTCAATGCAGTTTCGTAGAGCAGGACAACACCCTGGGCGCCTAGTCGATGAGGTTGGGAGGATCTGCCAAGACCAAGGCCCGCAGGCCCGCCGTCCTTGGCTGGCTCGTGTTAGCAGTCGCCGCGGTCCTAGGGCTGGCGACAACCTCATCGGGCTGGACCACGTCGCTGTCCCAGCGCATCGAGGCCCTGGCGCACCGCGTGAACACCGGTACGGCAGCGGACGACCTGCCCACGCTCGTCATCGATATGGCCTTCAATGACTACAACACCATTCTGGCGCAGCGAGAGCGTGCGCTGAGCAGTGGCGGCGTTAACTTGGCCGCCGCCGATGACTTTGTGAACGCCACGCTGCGGGAAGGTGAGAAGACCGTGAGCGCCCGAATACGACTGCAGCAGGGCATCATCGCCGAGCTGGGGCCGGATGACAAATGGCCCTTCGAGGTTCGTGTGGACGACGATGCCCTATCGGTG
>JBNGDU010000357.1:0-2980 GCA_049975025.1 Anaerolineae bacterium | reverse complement strand
CTCGCCGACGATGACTTCCGTTATTTCGAGATCGACACCTATCGCGACGCCGCCATCGCCGCTGACCCCGTCCTTTCAGCCCAGAGCGATGCGGCCATCGCGTTGCTCTACGCGCTGCAGACCGGCGAGATGCCGGCTTCTCAGGTCTTCGATGTCGTGCAGTACGGTCGCTTTCTCGCCTTGGTGGACCTCTGGGGCGCGACGGAGGCGACATCCCTGATCAATCTGAGCTTCTACTACGATGCTGCGACGGGAAAGCTGGAGCCCGTCGCCTTTAGCGCCAACCCGCTGGGCGGCACTGGCAGGGTCTCCCTTGCAGCGACCTACGACGATCCTCAGATCCAGGCAGCCTACGCAAGGGAAGCCGTTCGCATCAGCGACCCCAGCTATCTGGAGACGCTTCGGAAAGAGCTGGAACCGGCGCTGGAGCAGGTACGACGAGAGGTGGGCGCAAGCGCCCGGACATCCGAATCCCTCTGGGAGCGCTTGACCGAACGTCAGGGCCTGATGCGCCGCTCCTTAGATCCGGTAGATCCAGTCTTCGCCTACCTTGAGACGCCCGCGTCACCACCCTACGATGCACTGCACGTCGACGTCGGGAATGCCCTGAACTTGCCTCTGGAGGTTTTGGGCTTCGACATCAATGGCGCCACGTTCATAGAGACCGACCGTGCCTGGATCGTTGAGCAGAGCGCTGCTTCCGTGCCGTCGGCGGTGCTGAGTTCGGACAGTGTGCCGGGGGCCGCCGCGCCGGTGCTGCGCGCCCACAACAGCGCCCGGGGATCGACCATTCGCTACGTCCGGTTCAACGTGCCCTTGACTGCGATCCACGCAGTAGACAGAGAGATGGACTTCAACCGCGCTCTCGACCTCCGGATCGCCGTTCGCATCCTCGGAGCTGAACAGACGCGGCTCGTCCCGATTCGCTCGGGTCCTACCGCGCCGTTCACTGGGGTACCGACGTCGCCGCCCGAGGGAGGTCCGAATTGACCCCGGACACGGTCAGGTACGAACTCAAGCTTCTCTGCCCATGGTACACGTTGGCCCAGGTCCGAAGTTGGGTGCGAATGCACCCAGCGGCCTTTCAAACCACCTACCCACCTCGGACTGTCAACAGCCTTTATCTTGACACCTTGGAACTGGGCAGTCTGCAGGCGAACCTGGATGGGCTTAGCATCCGGAGCAAGCTCCGCTGCCGCTGGTACGGTGTGTGCCTGTCAAGCGTCCAAGCTCAACTGGAGTGGAAACACAAGCAGAACATGCTGGGTGCCAAGCAAGTCGTGCTGCTGGACCAACTCCTGGACGTGACCCGGCCCTGGTCCGAGATCCTCGCCGCCATCCGCAACGGCTTGTCAAGCGACCCCAACGCGAGCGTCTGGCTGCACCGTCTCCAGACCATACACCGCCCTGCCCTACTCAACCGTTACCGGCGCGAGTACTACGCTACGCCTGAAGGTGACGTGCGGCTGACCCTGGATTACGATCAGGCTGCCTATGACCAACGTCTGACCTATCCCTATCTCAATCTGACCACGTCACTTCCCATTGAGGACGCTGTCGTCATCGAGATCAAAGCGGGCGCAACACAGGCCGACCGGGTCGATGAGATCGTCGACCATTTCCCGTTGTCCCGTACCCGCAACTCCAAGTACGCCAAGGGGATGCTCGTAGCTCTGTACAGCCAGTGACGTCTGCAGATCGTCACATCCAACAGCGGGTTGAGACCCTGCGACCGGCTCTCGTTTTCGGTAGCCAATGACGTCTATCAGGCGCTCCCCGCAACCTCTGAACGTCAGGAGCTTCCCCACGGCTTAGGCATTGGTCACGGTTAAGAGCCCCGCGCCGCAGCTTCCCTATGAGTGGGCTCAATCAACCAATTCGCCCTTCTAGTGCTACGTCAGCGATGCCGGCACAACGTTCGGATTTGCGCGGAGTGAAACCGGGTGTAGAAATAGTAAAGAGAATAGCAGCTTCCACCATCAAGGAGGTAAACCGTGCGACGCAAGAGGTTCGTTGCGGTTCTCGCAATCTCACTGCTCTCCCTCATCGCCCTCATCGGATGTTCCGAGGAGACGGAGTCGACGACAGCATCCACGCCGACCCCCTCCCCGACCCACACACCTGTCCCGACCGACACAACGGTGCCAACGCCCACCAACACAGCCGCGCCGCCGACCAGCACGCCCAGCGGACCGACCCCGACCTCCCAGCCCAAGCCCACGCTGACCTTCACGCCCGAAGCTATCCAGCCGGAGCCGGAGGCGACCTCGCCGCCCGCAACTTCTCCACCTGCGACGTCCCCGCCCCCCGCACAGAGCAATGTCAGAAACGAGCTGCGCACGACGATGACCAACACGCGAGTCGAGCTCGAGCACTTCGGTGGCATGATCGATGTAGCGCTGGGCGCCGGACGCGTTGACTGTCAGGAGGTGGTTGACCGGTACGACCGGCTGGCCGCCTCGCCCATCTACGATGTATCCAGCAGTCCGGACGACGTCAGGGGCGCCTACGATCAGTACCGGCGTTCCATTGGGATCTTCACACAGGGCGCGAAGGACATGGCACAGAACTGCCGGGATTACCTGGCGAACCCCAAGCCCGGGGGCATACCCTTCCAACAGTGGGGTGTCGCCCGGCAGAGCGTGAATGACGCCTTGGACGTCCTGAATCCCGCGATCCAGATGCTTCAGTAGGTCCCAGCATTTAGCGAGGTAGACGGACTATGACCGGCAGCGAGGTCCACGCATGGCTCCTGCAAGAAGGTGGCCCGGCGATTCGCTACAGGACCGCCAGGGAGCTTTTGAGCGGTGGAGCAGACTCGACGGCGAACGCGGAAGAGCTTCTCGCTAGCCCGATGGTGCAGACGTGGCTAGCGAGGCTGGGCGAACCGGGAGGACTCGCGAGCTTTCACAGCTCTAAACCGGAGGCCTTTGAGAACGCCGCAGCCAAGCTCCGCGACCTGGGGCTGCATGCTGGGATG
>JBNGDU010000356.1:3616-7761 GCA_049975025.1 Anaerolineae bacterium | reverse complement strand
ACCCCGCTGTGTGCGGGAGGCGATGGCGGTGGAGAGGTTGGCGCCGGAGTACGTACCCTCGTAGACCTTCCCGAAGAGATCGATGACGATCACGTCGTCCTTCTGCAGGGTCTCGATGACCCACGAGTTCATGGCGCCGATGCGCCCCTCCTCCTCGTGGCCGTAGTCCATCAGGGTCTCGTGCAAATCAGGCCGCTGTGGGACGAAGATACCGGTCACGGCGCGCCCCACGAGCCGGCGGTCGGGGTGCAACCGGTACCAGTCCCCCTCGAATTGGTAGTGGTAGCCGTGGCGCCAGAGGACGGACCAGGCCTCCTCCATCGTCACGCGCTCCATGCGCTTGAGGATGTGGTCAGGCACGCGGGGGCGCCCGTCGTCGAAACGCTCGCCCTCCCACAAGGGCGTCATTTGGATAATGTCCTCGCGATTATTGAACTTCATCTTGTTTTCTCCTCCAGATAGGGTATGGACGCTCAATGGTTGAATAGACAGCTTGATAAAAGACGTAGAACACTGCGGTTCACGGAAACTCGCGCTAGAAGGCAAGCGGCCTAACCGCACACTTGGTGTACCGATCTCCCTCCTCAAACCTTGCCGGATGCGCCGAAGAGATCCAGGTAATAGCTGACGCGTTCGGCAAAGGCCTCTGTCGCGGCGTGGCTCAGCGCGTGGTACGAGGTATCCTCCGTCGCCGCTGCACCCGCCAGCCTCTCGCCCGCAGCGCGGAACAGATCCGACGCGACGTTGATCTTGGTGATGCCGGCCTCAATCGCCGCACGGAACTGATCCGCCGTGCAGCCGGAGCCGCCGTGCAGGGCCAGCGGGATGTCCACTCGCTTGCGGATCTCGCGCAATAGATCGAGGTCAAGCTCCGGTTCGCCCTGGTAGAAGCCGTGTGCGGTACCGATCGCCACAGCCAGCATGTCGACCTCGGTCTCCGCGACAAACCGCTCGACGGTATCGGGGTCAGTGAACCCCTTGCGGAGCGCGCCGTACGCTTGATAGTCGCGCCCGCTGCCCACGTGGCCGAGCTCAGCCTCGACGCAAGCGCCCACGGCGTGGGCCGCTCGCACGACCATCCGCGTCGTCGCGATGTTCTCCTCCACAGGCAACTTGGATCCATCATACATCACGTCGGTGAATCCGTAAGTGAGCGCCCGAATGCAATGCTCGAAACTCTGACCGTGATCCAGCATGAGCGAGACCGGCACCGTGACCTCCTCCGCGCGGGTCCGGACGTACGCTGCCAGGGCTGCGCCATTGGGGCGGTCGAGGAGGCCGGAGTAGAGCGCGACCATCGCCGGGGCTCTTCGCGCCTCCATCGCCTGCAGCATGCCCTCGGTGCTCTGCACGTCGACAGTATCGAAGAGGGGTAGCGCGTATCCTTCCCGCTGCGCACGCGAAAGCTCCTCCCTTATAGAAACAAGTGCCATTCACCTTCTCCTTTTTATGACCAATGCTTGATTCAGCTCCCCAACCCCATCTGCCGGGATCCCGTCTCGGGGAGACCCCCATGCTCGGAAAGACGCGGAAAGCTCGGCAACCCCGAGAAGGGCAGGTCGGCTTTCATCTCGATCTCTAGGTAGCAGTCTCTCTGCAATCGACCGATGGTTGCCGCGCGAGAAAGGCCATCGTCTCGTCGAAGGTAGGGATGCCCGCGCGCCCGCCGAAGCGACTGCACTTGATGGCGGAGACCGCCGTGGCAAATTGCGCAGTCTCGCGCAGGTCCCATCCCTGAAGCAACCCGACGAGATAAGCGCCGTGGAAGACGTCACCGGCGCCCGTGGTGTCGAGAACGCTGCAGGGCATAGCCGGGGTGTGGAAGCGGTCGTCGCGTGTGACGGTGTAGGCGCCATCCTCCCCCTCGGTCTGGACCACAATCCTCGGTCCGAAATCCAAAGCGGCCTCGCACGCATCCCAGAGCTCGCTCTCACCTGTCAATCCCTCGACGAAACCTGAGCCGCTGATCAGGATATCCACGTGCCGGACGAGTTCGCGCATCGGTCCCTGCACAGGACCACTGGTCTTGCTCCCGTCCAGCATCACCTGTTTGCCGGCTGCCCGCATCCACTTGGCCGCCCGGATCGCGGCCCCGCGATGGTATCCCTCCAGATGGAGATAGTCGGCGGAGGTGATGTAATCACGGTCGAGCTCCTCGGGGCGGAGCGTCCTATCGACCGTATGACGGACGCCGGCGAAGACCCGCTCCCCGGTCTCAGCGTTGATATAGACGATCACCACCTGATCCTCAGGCGCATCTCGATAGACCACGTGGCTGAGATCCACTCCTACGTCGGCGAAGGACTTCATCTTGATCTCGGCAGCCGTATCGTTACCCGCTGTGCCCACAAAGCCAACGCGAGCCCCGAGCTTCGCCGCTGCGACCATCGCCGTACCCACAGGCCCGCCGCCGTCAAAACCAAATGTCTCTATGCGTGAACCACGTTCCCAGGTGGGCATCGTCTGGAGCCGGATCAGAACATCGAGCGTCGCCATGCCCAGGCCAACGATCTGTAGAGGTTGTTGCATCTGAGGTCTAGTTACTCCGTATATCCACTGTGTCTTATCCTAAAGCCATGTCCTAAGCTCAATCTGACGTTCGCCAACCATACCCGAGGCCATAGGGTTGTCAAGGCGAGATCAGCGACGATCAGGCTGAAGCCTAGCACGGCGCAACGTCCTGACGGACACCCGCCCGGGTGCTTCTCAAACCGGTGCGTTGTGCAAAGAGTGCACTCTTCGGAGTGCACTCCGGTGCCCGAACGCGGGTACCCAAAGCCTCCTACCCCTGCTGCACGACGATCCAGCGAATCCTGTGGATGCCCACAGTAGACACCGTAACCGACATCGAGTATCCTTGAGACCATAGCGCCAGACCGTGCACCGATCCCCACGGAGAAGAAGTATAGCGATGATTCAGGGATTTGAAAAGCCACATGCCGGCAACTCCACCCCCTCGCCGTCTCTTGAGCACCCTCCGGCCTGGACGTTCTCCCTACTGCTGACCGGCGCGGTTCTGGGCCTGATGAGCTGGTGGTTCGCCGTCGCCAACCGCTACGTCGTCTTCCTCTACTACCACGACATGGGGCCCCGGGTGCCCGATACTCGACCCTTCAGCCCGGTCACGCGGAGCCGCTACTGGATGACCGGCTTGGTGGCGGGCGGCGGGGTGATGGTACTCTACGTGGGCATCAACTGGCTCATAGGGCGTATGGTACGGCGGTACGCACCGCCGGCCTGGTGGCGCGTGTGGGCGTGGTCTGCTCCAGCTCTTGCCCTCGGGATCCCGGCGATAACCATGACCATCAACTCACCGACGCTCCCCCCGTGGCTTGCCGCGATGACCACACTGACGACCTTGCTCGGTCTCGCTCTGGCGCTGCAACCGGGCCACCTCGCCGCCCGGCGCCCGCTTGAGCTCACGCTCTTGGCCATCGACGGGCTCAGCCTGGCGCTCTGGCTCGTGACGCTCCCGGGGCTGGCCTACGTGCCCTACTGGCTGGAGCAGGGAGAGCCGCTGTGGCTCGCTATGCTGGTCGCGGTTCCTGCGCTCGGGCTCGTCGGGCTTGCGGCCGTGACCGGCCTTCGCTGTCTGCTCCACCGTCAACTCCGGTCGCTCGGTCACCTCGTGCTTGCCGGTCTCTGCGCTGCCTACCTGCTGCTGCCGCTGACCCACCATCTCTTGGGCACCGGCGGTCGCTTCTACATCACCGACATGGACAACTTCTTCAGCCGCAATCCCTGGATCCAACTCGGAACCTGGGGCGTCACGTTCGGGCTGGCGTGGGGCGCAGTGCGGCTGCGGCGACGGATTCAGCGGCGCCTTGATTAGTTCCGATGTGACAACGACCCTGATGACCGAGCGTGACTGGGAAAGCCCGACCGGCAGAGCGCCGGGGTGTTTTGTTTTCCACGCGAAGTGGGCTAGAGTACGGCGTATGAAAATCAAGCCTTCTCTCCACCGCATTTGGTTCATCATCGTCTTGGCCATGGTCGCATGTACCTCCGGTGTCCGGGAGCCCGGCCCCGGAGCGTCCGGCGAGACGATGACCCTGACGATCCTCTACACCAATGACGAGCACGGCTGGATGGCGCCCACCGACGACTACGGTGGCGCGGCGGGCCTGGTTCGACACTGGGACGAG
>JBNGDU010000356.1:0-3606 GCA_049975025.1 Anaerolineae bacterium | reverse complement strand
CGAGGGCTACGCGGAGGACGGCGCCTATCTCATCCTCAGCGGCGGCGATACCTGGACGGGGCCCGCGATCTCCTCCTGGTTCGACGGCGAGTCCATGGTTGAGGTGATGAACCTCATGGGCTACGACGCCGTCGCGCTCGGCAACCACGAGTTCGACTTCGGACTAGAGGGATTGCGGAGCCGTGCGGCTCAAGCTGAGTTTCCGTTTCTGGGCGCCAACGTCGTGAGCGCCGCCACCGGAGAGCATCCGGATGCGGTGCTACCGTATGTCATCCAAGAGGTCGCCGACCTGCGCGTCGGGATCGTCGGCCTGGCCTCGCGCCTGACGCCGCGGACAACCATGCCGACGCACGTAGAGGGACTGCTCTTCGAGCCCTATGCCGAGACGCTGCAAACCATCGTGCCCCAGGTCAAAGCCGAGGGCGCCGACGTCATCCTCGTCATCGGGCACATCTGCAATCCGGAGATGCGCACCCTCGTCCCCGAAGCGGCAGAACTCGGTGTAGCCATGATTGGGGGCGGGCACTGCCACCAACGAATGAGCGAGGTCGTCGATGGCGTCGCCCTGGTGGCTGCCGGCAGCAACATGCGGGCCTACGGTCGCGTGGCGCTGGAGGTGGACACCGCCTCCGGTGACGTCCTCGAAGTCGACGTGAAGGTGTCGCCCAACTCGCCAGGGCCGAGCGATCCGGACGTGGCAGCGGTGGTGGAAAGGTGGCAGGCCCGGCTCGACGACGCGTTGGACCACGTGATCGGCTACACGGAGAACGGGATCGGTCGGGGCTCGAACGCCATGCACAATATGGTCACGGACGCCTGGCTCGCGGCCTATCCCGCCGATATCGCGATGACCAACCCCGGTGGCTTCCGTCAGGAGATCCTCCCGGGCGAGATCACCCTCGCCGACGTCGTGGGTGTCCTGCCCTTCGACAACTACCTGATCGACGTCAAGCTGACCGGCGAGGAGGTCATCTCCAGCTACCAGCACGGGACGCGGCGACCCGCCGTGGGCGGGATGGCGTACCGGGGCGGGCGGTACGTCATCTTGACGGCAGAGGGCGACGTGCCCTTGGATCCGAGCGCGACCTACACCGTGTTGGTCAACGACTTCATGTACGCGGGGGGCGATGGCTACAGGTTTGCGGACTACGATCCCAACGCCTATGAGACCGGCATCGACTGGCGCCAACCCGTCATCGAATGGATCTCGACGCTGAACACGTCGCCCGACGATCCGGTGGAGAACTACGTGGATACAGAGCAGAGGTAGTGGGGATCACCGGTGACCAGTAACGAGTGACGAGTGAAACGCTAAACGCGGGCACGATGTGACGGGAAGTTGCCACTTGCGCGGGTGGTCTACGCGTGTATGGTTAGCATAGCGGAGGCCGGACAGACTTGATTCTCCCGACCGGCACCGCGGGGCCAGATCATGTCGACCGCCTTGCTGACCACCAAGCTGCAACCGCCGCCCCGGCGAGCGGGCACGGTCCGGCGCACCCGCCTGATCGAGCGCCTTAACGCCCATCGAGAGCGGAAGCTGACGCTGCTTTCGGCGCCGGCCGGCTTTGGCAAGACAACGCTGCTCGCAGGCTGGCTGGCGGACGAAGCCGACGTCGGGTGGCTGACCCTCGATGCCACCGACAACGACCCCGTGCGCTTTTGGACCTATGTGCTGACGGCCCTGCGGTCGACTCGTCCGGATCTCGGTAGAACCGCGCTCAGGATCCTGCAACCCGCCGGCACGATAGGCCCAGCAGCCCGTCTCCCGATTGAGCCGATGCTCACCCTCTTGATCAACGAGGTCGCTGCTGCCTCGCAGCCGCTGATCCTGGTCCTGGACGACTACCACGTCATAGAGGCCGCCGAGATCCACCAGGGCGTGAGCTACCTCATCGAGCACCTGCCAACCCAGATGCACATCGTGATCGCGACTCGCG
This sequence comes from Anaerolineae bacterium, assembly GCA_049975025.1. GTDB lineage: Bacteria > Chloroflexota > Anaerolineae > B4-G1 > SLSP01 > PWVB01. Next base: position 1,666 of record JBNGDU010000356.1, on the reverse strand, counting down.
CCGATCCACCTCTGCCCCTCAGCCGCCTGCGAGCGCGCAACGCGCTGGTCGAGCTGCGAGCCGCTGACCTGGCTTTCACCCCCCAGGAGAGCGCGGACTTCCTCAAAGAGACCATGCAGCTGGATCTGGCGGATAATGATCTGGCGGCTCTGGCGAATCGCACCCAGGGTTGGGTCGCGGCACTGCAGATGGCTGCTCTGGCCCTCCAATACCCCCGCCCGCCCCAAGGCGACGAGGAGGAGCCGAATGTCGTCCAGGGACTGGCGCGCACCCAACGTTACATGCTCGACTACCTCACCGACGAGGTGCTCTCCCAACAACCGGAGCCGATCGAGGCTTTCCTGCTGACCACCTCGATTCTGGACCGCCTGTCGGCCCCGCTCTGCGATGCCCTTCTGGAGGAAGCCCCGCCGGGAGATCAGAGTGCCGGGATGGTGAGCAGCGAGTTGCTGGCACTCCTCGATCGCTCGAATCTCTTTGTCTACCCGCTGGACGAGGCGCTCACCCACTATCGATACCACCCGCTATTCGCGGAGCTGCTCAGGAAACGGCTGACCGATCGCCACCCGGACCTTGTCCCAAGGCTGCATCGCCGCGCCTCGGCGTGGTACGCGAGCCAGGGCTTGATCGCTGATGCCATCGATCACGCCCTGGCTGCCGCGGATTTCGAGCGGGCGGCCGATCTGGTCGAAGCGCACATCGAGACGACGCTGATGCGAAGCGAGAATCGCACCGCGCTCGGATGGTTGACAGCCCTGCCCGACGATCTTATTGACAAGCGCCCCACGCTGTGTGTCTACCACGCGTGGGGGCTGCTGATGGAGGGCCGCTCACCCCGACAGGTGGCGGAACGCCTGGCGCGGGCGAAGCAGGAAAGGAACACGGACGAGGTCAAGGGCGCGGCGATGGCCCTGGAAGCGATGCTGGCGGTGTATCAAGCAGACCTATCGGGGAGCATTCGCCTGGCGAAGGAGGCCCTCGTCCATCTGCCGGCTTCAACCACCTTCCTGCGGAGCGTCGGCGCCGATGTGCTGGGGATAGCGCATACCAGCCTCGGGAATCTCGCCTCCGCCAAAGGGGCCTTTGAGCGCGTCATGTCGATCGCAGAGGCGACGGGCAACACGATGATGCACGTGGCCGTGCTCTGCAATCTCGCCGGAGTTCAGATGGTGCGGGGGCAGCTCCGCGCTGCCTCCCACACCTACCGGCAGGCGCTGACGATGAGCACCGAATCGCACGGACAACGGCTCCCCGTGGCGAGCCGGGCCTTGATGGGTCTGGGAGAGCTGAGCCGGGAGTGGAACGACCTCGAGGCGGCCGCCGACCACCTGACAGAAGCGCTGAAACTGTACGAGCGCTATGGCGAGATAGGCAGCATAGTCTGTTATCTGACGCTGGCGCGTGTCAGCCTGGCTCAGGGACGGATTGAGGTGGCGCACGAGTTGACGGACAAAGCGGAGGCCATCGCGACGGCCTCCCACGCGACCCAGCTCGACGACCGCCTTGTGGCCATGAGCAGGGCACGGCTGTGGGTCGCTGAAGGCCAGATCGACAAGGCTGTCGGATGGGCGCAGTCCCGCGGCCTCACGCCGGGGGCCGTAGAATCCGCACCGCTAAAAGACGCCGCGGACTACAATCTCCACGAGGCCGAACGCGTGATCCTGGC
>JBNGDU010000355.1:7187-7806 GCA_049975025.1 Anaerolineae bacterium | reverse complement strand
TAAAAGGGTTCTCTAGCGATGCTTCCGACGATGGGCACGGTAATGAGGATGCTCCCGCAGAATCGCCATGTAGTGATCGTCTTGGCGGGCGCGAATACGTTCCTCTATCCAAACCGCAGCGACTGCCAGGATCACTATCGAAGTCGCGATAACGACCAGTAACAAGTCACTCATCGTCAGTCCGATGTCCTGCCTAGCCAAAGAGCCGGCTGATCAACTCGATATTGACTGCCTCATAGCGTCCCTTGCGATGATCCGATGGCTTCAGCTCAAACTCGAAAATGTGATGGTAGCTTGGCAAAACGCTGGCGTCCACGTCCTGTGGCAGATTCGTGTCACGGAAGTAGACAGCCTCGTACGGCGATTCTTCCCGTCGTGTATCCGTCATCCAGATATCGGGTGCGATCGCAGACAGGTACCGCATGAAGCCGTAATCCTGCCGGTGTGCATAGCACACACCACGGACCCTCGATCCCGGCTCACCCCACGAACCGTTGCCGGAGGTCGGTACCAGATTGGGGATAATGTAGCCGGAGACAAAAACATCAGCTTCGCATCGCAGTGCGGTAGAGACATTATCCAGGGCAACCACCTCAACGCGGCATCCGCGGTTCTGAAC
>JBNGDU010000355.1:3186-7177 GCA_049975025.1 Anaerolineae bacterium | reverse complement strand
GAACTACTCGGACCACCCGCGTGAAATCACCATCACCGCTCACCAGAACGACGCGCTCTAGCTTCTCTGATTGCAGCAACATGTCGACGGCCAGATCTAGATCAGCGTTAGCTTTACCGTAGCGAGCCCCCTCCTCGTCCTCGTACCATTTGACTTCCTTGATGATGACCTTGTAGCCCAGGTCCCGGATCACAGAGAAGAACTTGTTGACGCTCGTGTCATAAGTCGAGTCGATCCGCGCCCGCTCGGCATCATAGCTGACGTAAGCGTTCAAGCGCATCAACTCAGCACCGTCGCGCACGGCGAACTCCCGCAACACATCATAGCGCATGCGATTCCCGCCGTTGCGGTAGATGTTGGAGGCATCGACGTAAACGCCGACGCGCGAAAAAGATGATGAGTTTACCATTGGTCCTCCTTCGTTGGTCCTGCTCGCTTGGATTGTAGTGCCGGCGAACGCGGTGTCAAACACACGACCGAACTTTATCAAGGCGTCTTCGGCCGTTTTGCGCCAGTCGGTACAGAGCTGACAAGTATGGGCAGGCCAAGAGCGCAGCCGCAGCAGTGACTTCGTATAGCCTTTGTCAGCTTTCTCTGAGCAGAAGCAGACCAACAAGGAGCGGCTATCGTCGGGATGTCACTACACGAAGATGACGGCACCTCATCCGTAGCCAGCGCTCACATCCATTCAGAGACTACCCGCGTGTAGATTCCCAAGAAACCCAGACCCTGATGTGAGGAGAACCGTCTAGCACCGATGACCGACGTCAGCGAGGACATTTTCTCCACAGGAACACCTTGAGGCAACAAAATAAGCCAAACCCTCATAGCCGCCCCTCTTGTGGGGCTGCCTTCGCCTCACGACCGTCGGTTGAAGCGCTGCCTTGCTGTTATGCAGAATGGTGGTAGGATAGATGGTAATGAAGCAAGGCAAAGGTTGGGCATAAGGACACCGCGGTTTGCGGAGACGGGACGGTGTCGACTGAGTTCAATCTTAGCCGCTGCAGATCAAGGTGTAGGGCACGCTAGCAACATCAACGTAGAGAGTCTAGGAGTAGAATTGTGAGCGAACGAGAAACTGGCACCGTCAAATGGTTCAATGACGCTAAGGGCTATGGCTTCATCTCCCGAGAAAGCGGAGATGACGTGTTTGTCCATTATTCCGATATCCTGGGGGGTGGCTTCCGCTCCCTGCAGGAAGGACAACGCGTTGAGTTCTCAGTTGAGCAGGGTACCAAAGGACCTAAGGCGACGAACGTCACGCCACTGTAGCTTACCCGGAAGCTGCCCGTCAGACGGGCCGATCGATCAAAGAGAACCGCACAGCCACTCCGCAGGCTGTGCGGTTTTGCCATTCGTGGCCATCGATGGCCTAAGACGGCCTGAGGCCGCGACGTTGAGACGTCTGTGGACGCAAAACCCTGTTTTGGCGACAAGCAAGCGGATGAAGCGTCCAGGCGACGCATACCCCGAAGATCCTCAGGGCTGAGTCAGCCCGCCCGAAGACCGCTTCGTTTCCGACCGAGACAACGCATTCGCTCGATCACCGATTGTAGGCCCCCTATTGCTCAGGCCTCTTTTCCTCCCGAATCGGAGACGCCGGGCCCTCCTGCCGCATGAAACGAAAAGACCCCGCCTTTCAGACTCAGACGGGATCCAATGCGCTCACCGACCGTAGGAGGCTACTCGGACGCTTCCTCGTCACCCTCCTCCACCTCTTCCGAGACCACCTCCGGTAACGGCTCAGACGCCTCCTCACGCTTCAGAACGACCCAGTGTTCCCCAACATTGTGGCCCCGAATATCGCCCTCTTCGAGAAGCTCCTCAATCTCCTCCCTCGAAACGTCCACGGCCGCCGCCAACTCGCCTGCCGTCCAAACTGAGCTCCCGTCCATACCGCCCTCCTTTTCTCCCGCCCGAGGCCCATCCACGTATCGCCCTACTCAAACGCTCAGAACGACCTTTGAAGAACAGACTCTCGAGCACGAACCCGCAACTTGAGTATATCAGAAACCCCGAGTCCGACAAAGGCGCGACGCATCTTAGGCAACGTTGTCTATTGCCGCAGCCCGAGTACAATAGAACCGTAAAGACGATCACGGTCTGGTTTTTCTGGGTCAGGCGACGCCGGTTTGTGACTTGACTTCGACGATGACGTCACGACCCATCAAACGCCAGCTCAAGGAGGATAGCTTATGCAATATCGATCACTGGGGAACTCGGGTACGCGTGTCTCGGCGGTAGGCCTCGGCACCAATCAGTTCGGAGGCAAGGTCGATCAGAAGGGGGTCAACAACATCATTGATGCCGCCCTCGACCACGGCATCAATATGATCGACACAGCCGACGTCTATCAGAGCGGGCGCTCGGAGGAGGCTCTGGGCAGGACGCTCAAGGGCCGCTGGAATCGTGTAGTGCTAGCCACCAAGGTCTACGGCAGTACTGGACAAGGGCCCAACGACCGCGGTGCCTCCCGCTATCATATGATGGATGCCATCGAGGCAAGTCTGTGCCGCCTCCAAACTGACCACATCGACCTCTACCAGATCCATCGCTGGGACGACGAGACACCGATCGAGGAAACCTTGAGAACACTGGACGACCTGATTGCGATGGGCAAGGTCCGTTACATCGGCGCCTCTAACTTCGCAGCGTGGCAATTGGCCCACGCCAACCTGCTGGCCAAGCTTAAGGGCTGGACGTCCTTTGTCACCATCCAGAATCACTACCATATGCTCGAGCGAGGGATAGAGGACGAGGTCATGCCCTACTGCGATGCTTTCAACGTGGGAGTTCTGCCCTACTTCCCGCTGGGTGGCGGTTTCTTAACCGGCAAGTATAAGCGCAACGCACCGGTGCCTCCCGGTTCTCGCGGCGAGAGCAGCAGCTACGTTCAGCGCTATATGACCGATGAGAACTACACGATCGTCGAGAAACTCACAGACTGGGCGGAGAAGCGGGGCCGAACCATGTCGCAATTGGCCCACGCCTGGCTCCTGTCTAGGCCCCAGGTCTGCTCGGTCATTTCCGGCGCTACCAAGATCTCGCAGGTCGAGGAAAACGCCGAATCGGCGGACTGGAACCTCAGCGAAGAGGCGCTGAGTCAGGTCAATGCTGTGCTCGATGGCGAAGACTAGTGCCGCGTCGGGCGGGGACTGGCGAATGGTGTGGCGGTCGACAACCTCTAGCGCCCGCGCGGCGGACAGGTATAGACTCGCCGCACATCCAACTCTCGGAGACCCAACGTAGATCCATGCCTGAAGACATACCAACACTCCCGCCCCTGAAGAAACTGGCTCGCGTTGTCGTCAACGGCGTCGTGCGCTTGTTGACCGGCGCGGTCTGCAAAGTCCACGCTGATCAGCTATCACGGATACCGCTGGTGGGCCCTATCATCATCATCGTCAATCACGTGAACTTCCTGGAGCTGCCCATCATCTATCCACGCATTCCTAGCCACCTCGGCACCGGCTACTCCAAAGCAGAGAACTGGAAAAACGCCCTGTATCGCGCGATCTTCGGGCTATGGGATATGATCCCTCTTGAACGCGATACCGTGGACGTGACGGCAATGCGGGAGGGTCTGAGAGCACTTCAGGAGAACAAGATCCTCTTCATCACCCCCGAAGGCACTCGGAGCCACCACGGTCGTCTGCAGCGAGGAAAACCCGGTGTCGTGCTGATGGCCGAGCGCAGCGGCGCGCCCATCTGGCCCATAGCCTGCTACGGTGGGGAGCGCTTCAGTGAGAATATCAAGAAGCTCAAGCGCACCGAGTACTACGTACGGGTCGGCAACCCGTTCCATGTCGATACTAACGACATCCGACCCACCGGCGGGACTCGTCAGCAGATCGTCGACGAGATGATGTATCAGATCGCGGCCCTTATGCCCCCTCGCTATCGCGGGTTTTACAGCGATATCAGTGCGGCGACCGAGATCTTCCTACGGTTCAACGCGCCCCAGAAGAGCAACTTGCGGCGCACCCGTACC
>JBNGDU010000355.1:0-3176 GCA_049975025.1 Anaerolineae bacterium | reverse complement strand
CCCGTACCGATCTATGATCAATGATTGATGGCTAAGCTATTACGAAAAGGAGGCACAATGGACTACAGAACCCTGGGTAACACCGGCGTAAAGATATCATCGCTCTGCTTCGGGACGATGTCGTTCGGCGGCGACGCTGACGAGGCTATGTCGAAGGCAATGTACAAGCGTTGCCGCGATGCCGGCATCAACTTCTTTGACTCCGCCAACGTCTACCAAAAGGGTCGCTCCGAGGAAATCCTTGGAGAGCTCATCAAAGGCCACCGCGACGAGGTCGTCATCACGAGCAAGGTCTACTTCCCGATGGGCCCAGGCCCCAATGCCCGCGGCGCTCACCGGCGCCATATCATGCAGGCCATTGAGGGCACGCTGAGGCGTCTTGGGACCGATTACCTCGATGTCTACTTCATCCACCGATTTGACGAAGCAACTCCGTTGGAGGAGACCCTACGGGCACTCAATGACCTGGTTCGGCAAGGCAAAATCCTCTACCCGGCCGCCAGCAACTTCGCCGCTTGGCAGGTTGAGAAAGCGCTGGGCATCGCCGCGCTGCACGATTGGGCGCCCTTCGCCGTTCTGCAGCCGATGTACAATCTGGTGAAGCGCCAGGCCGAGGTCGAGATCCTGCCTATGGCTCAAGCCGAGAACTTGGCGGTCACGCCTTACAGCCCTCTGGGCGCCGGCCTGTTGACCGGCAAATACGGCGTCGACAAGCGCCCCGAATCAGGTAGGTTGGTCGACAGCGATATGTATCAGCTGCGCTATGGGAAGAACTGGGTCTTCCGCGTTGCCGAGGATTTTACGCACTTCGCGAAGGATCGCGGCTACAATCCCGTAAGCCTAGCTGTGGCGTGGGTCGCCGGCCATCCAGCAGTCACCGCACCCATTATCGGTGCGCGAAATGTCGACCAGTTGGAGGGTTCACTGGGCGCGCTGGATATCGATATGACGCCCGAGCTACGGAATGAGATCTCGTCGCTCTCCCCTGAACCACCGCCCGCCACCGACCGTTCCGAGGAGAAGGCTGGCGACATGTTCAGCGCCCGCCTCACAAAAAAGTAAGCGTCGCAGAGGAGCTCAGGGCACCTGACGAAGCCCTGAGCTTCTCCTTCCTTCAGGCCAAGCACACGCCTTCGGGACCGCCGACGTCCCGTCCGCCCCATCAGACATCGACCCCAACGGACCGCGGACGTCCCGTCCGCCCCACTAGGCATGGACCCCAACGGACCGCGGGCGTCCCGTCCGCCCCATTAGGCATAGACCCCAATGGACTGCAACTGCCCCCGCTTTACGGCGGATTCCGCATCGTCGCCTAGCCCACAAAGCCGCTCCGATATCGTCCACAGCCGCGACGCGTCCTCCGCCTGCAGCGCCGATGCGCTGGGCTGCTTCGGCCGGCAGGCCTTCCAGTAAACCCTATCTGCGTTCTCGGCCAGATCCTGCGTCGCCAGGTAGACGATAGTCTTGGCACCCTCCTCAGGGCTGGCCCCGCGTCGACGACGCAACTTCCATACCAGCTTCTCCAATCCACTTGTGCCCTTCTGCCCAATGCCGGTGTCGACCAAGCCCGGGTCCGCAGCATATGCCCGCACCGGGCTCTGCTTCCCCAAACGTCGGTTCAGCTCGACGGTGAAGAGCACGTTGGCGAGCTTCGACTGCTTGTAGGCCCTCAGGCAGCTATAGTGCCGCCGGTACATCAGATCTCGCCAGTTCATCCTCGCCTTGTAGTGAGATCCCGAACTGACCGTGACGACACGTCCGGAGGGCGCGGCTTGCAGCAAAGGCAACAACCCGAGAGTCAGCAGGAAAGGGGCTAGGTGGTTCACTGCAAACTGCAGTTCGTAGCCATCCTCCGTCACTTTGCGCCAGCTTGACACCGTGCCGGCGTTGTTGATCAAGACATCTATGTAGTCTGCCCCCGCCTCCTCGACCATCCTGCGGATCTCTGAGTTGAGAGACCGAACTTGTCCTTGAGAAGCGAGGTCAGCGATCGCGAATGAGAGGCGCGCGCCCGGGGATGCGGCACTAACAGCCTCCTGTACAAAGCAGCACCGGTCCGGCGACCGCCCTACACCGATGACGTGAGCACCCCCCAGCGCCAGTGCCTGGACCACTGCTCGACCAATACCCGAAGTTGCCCCCGTCACAACTATCGTCTTTCCCTTGAGATCATTTCTCTCGTCCATATCAGACTCCTAATCGATACTCACCTGTGAGAAGACACAGGAACCACAAGAGCAGTCACGGTGCCATGTGCCAGCCTATGACGTTCAGCCCAACGCCTGTTGATCGCTGATGCCAGGAAAGGGCGTGGCAGTAGAGCCCCCAGCACCCTCAATAGACGGTTCAGCGCCCCAGGGATGAAAACGCGGTGCCCGGCCAACGCGTGGTCAATCGTGCGCGCCGCCACATCGCTTGTGTTCATTGTCGTCAACCGCCCCATAAGCCCCTGGGCCTCGATGGATCGGATGCATGCCGGCGTCGTGGGCATGCCGGCCGGACAAAGCGCAGTGACCGTCGCATTCTGGTCCCGCAGTTCCGCATCCAGAGCCAATGACCAGTCGAGCAGGAACCTCTTGGATGCAGCGTAGACGGCCTTGACGGGCATGGGATAGAAGGCCGCCAGGCTGCTCACATTGATGATATGCAACGTCCGTACGGGATCACGGTAGGTCAGAACACGACGGGTGGTCTCAATTGTCGATTCCACATTCAGCCGCACAATGGCCTGGAGTTCCGCCGGCTGACGCTCACTGAACGGGCCCTGGTACTCGATGCCGGCCACGTTGATCAACATGTGGAACCGTAGACCTCGCCGGGCCACGTGTTGCCAGAGGCCTTCTCGGGCGCCCGAATCGGCTAGATCGCAGGCATACGTCAGCGCGTTGATGCTGTAAAGCCTGCCTAGCCCCTGGCTTACGAGATTCAGCGGCTCCTCAGACAGATCGGTCAGGAAGAGATCCCAACCGCGTGCAGCGCACTCCGCCGCGAAGGCCTGGCCAACGCCACCGGTGGCGCCAGTGATGAAAACGTAACTCTTCATATTCGACGACCTCCCTACATCCAGATCTTGTTGATGCCAGTCAGCGTGCGACGCACTGACGCCGGGACAATGCAGAGCGACCAACTGAGTCTTCGCGGAGCTCATGCATATGAGCACGTGCGCACAGGTACGT
>JBNGDU010000354.1:0-7813 GCA_049975025.1 Anaerolineae bacterium | reverse complement strand
GCGCGGGGCGATGGCAAGGCGATGGACACCGAGGCGATCCAGAAGGCGATTGACATTTGCAGCGCCGATGGCGGCGGCACAGTGTTCTTCCCCAAGGGCACGTACCACACGGGCACGATCGTATTGAAGGACAACGTGACGCTCTACTTTGCCGCCGATGCCGTCCTCCTGGGCAGCAAGGACATTGAGGATTACACGGTGACGCACAAGCGGGCTTCCAGCGTGCAGATGCATACGCTGATCTTTGCGAGGGATGCCCATCACATTGGCCTCGCCGGGCCCGGCAAGGTCGATGGGCAGGGATGGGCCTTTCCCTGCGGCACCGAGGGGTTCAATGCGGAGGACGAGAGCAAGGCGCCCCGCGGCAAGAGCTATCCCCGACCGCGGATACTCGACTTCCACAACTGTCAGCACGTCAACATCACCGAGCTCACCTTGAGCAACGCCGCTTCGTGGATGGCGAGAATCGAGGACTGCCGGGAGATCCACATCGAGGGCGTGACGGTCGACAACCGCCAGAACCAGAACACCGACGGCTTCCACCTCGTGGGGTGTGAGGACGTCCTCATCGCCAACTGCGACCTGGACTGCGGCGACGACGTCTTCCCGCTGAGTCGGTCGGCCAGAAACGTCGTGATCACGAATTGCGTGATGAGCAGCCGGTGGGCTGCTTTTCGGATGGGGCCGTCGTCGACGGGCGTCTTCAAGAACATCGCCGTCTCCAACTGCGTGATTTACAATACCTACGGGGCGGGCATCAAGCTTCAGATGGTGGAGGGCGGCGTGATGGAGGACATCGTCTTCGACAACCTGGTGATGGAGAACACGACAGGCCCGATCTCGATCAGGCTCGCCGGTTACCTCGGATGGAAACTGGAGCGTGAGGAGTCGCTGCCCACAGGCAAGTTCCGCAATGTGCTCTTCAGCAATATCCGTGCCAGCGTCCCCGAGAACTCGGCGCCGCTGTCCCACGAGGTCGTACAGATGCCGGGCGAGCTGCGCTCGTGCATCAACATCACCGGCCTTCCGGGACATCCTGTCGAGGGCGTGACGTTCAGCAACGTGCATATTACCTTCCACGGCGGTGGGACCGCTGAAGAGGCTGCCCGCCGAGACGTGCCCGAGATGAAGGACCACTATCCCGAGTACCATATGTTCGGCACGCTGCCTGCCTACGCGCTCTACGTGCGGCACGCGCGCGGCCTTACGCTGAACAACGTGCGCTTCGAGCTCGAGAATCCGGATCTGCGCCCGGCGATGGTCTGCGATGATGTCGAGGATCTGGAGCTCGCGGATGTGCGCGCGCAGGGCGACGAATCCGCAGAATCGCTGCTTCGGTTCCAGGGCGTGCGGGGTGCGTTCATCCATGGATGCCGCCCGCTCACCAAGGTCGCCTCCTTCCTACGCGTCGAGGGCGAGGACAACGACGCCATCCTGCTGTCGGGAAACGACCTCCGCAAGGCCGCTCGTGACTTCGAGACCGCGGACGGTGCCGCGGATAGCGCTGTTGAGGTACGCCAGTTAGCATGAAAGTCACAGAGATACGCACTTTCGTCTGTTACGCTTACCGAACCAACTGGGTCTTCGTCAAAGTGATGACCGACGCGGGCGTCTACGGGGTCGGGGAAGCCACCCTGGAGACGCGCGAGCGGACTGTGGAGACCGCCATCCAGGAGCTCGAGCGATACTTGGTTGGGCGCGATCCGCACGACGTCGAGGCCTTCTGGCACGACGCCTATCGCGACGCCTACTGGCGTGGCGGTCCGGTGTTGATGAGCGCCCTGGCGTCCGTTGAGATGGCCTTGTGGGACATCAAGGGGAAAGACCTAGGGGTGCCCGTCTACAAGCTCCTGGGCGGCAAAGTGCGCGATCAGGTGCCGTGCTACGCCAACGGCTGGTTCGCGCCGGCCAAGACGCCGGAGGAATTCGCAGCCAAAGCCCGGATAGCGGTCGATGCCGGCTACAAGGGTCTGAAGTGGGATCCCTTCGGAGCGGCGTACAGGACCCTGGACCGGGAGGAGTACCGGACGGCGATGGCGTGTGTGGCGGCGGTCAAGGAGGCCGTCGGCGATCGGGTCGAGCTCATCATCGAGGGCCATGGACGCTTCGACGTCCCGGCAGCGGTGCGGATCGGGCATGCCCTCGCCGAGTACGACGTGCTCTGGTTCGAGGAGCCGATTCCGCCGGACAACAAGGAGGGGTTGGCGGAGGTCTGGCGTCGTGTGGACGTGCCCATCGCCGCCGGCGAACGGGTCTACAGCCGCTGGGACTTCCGCGACTTCTTCCGCTTGGGCTGCGCGGATTACATCCAGCCCGACGTCAGCCATGCCGGCGGCATTCTGGAGCTGCGCAAGATCGCAGCCACGGCGGAGAGTCGTCATATCCCGGTGTGCCCCCACAACCCGAGCGGCCCGGTGGCCAACGCGGCGACCCTCCAGATCGCGGCGTGCACGCCCAACTTCTACCTCTTGGAGACGATGGCTGGCGATGTTCCCCACCGCCGCGAGGTCAGCACCGAGCGCGTGAGCTTCGGCGATGGTATGATGGGCATCCCCGACGCGCCGGGTCTGGGGATCGACATCGACGAAGAGACGATCGCGCGCCACCCTTACAGACCCCGAAACCTACGTCACTACACGGGTGAGCTCACGGACATCCGTCCCGACGACGCTGCCTCCTATTTCGAAGACGTGAGAGATTAGGCAGCGGTCCCGGGCCGCGCATATCTCCCGATGTTGATCTATCTCGCCACTATCTTCCTCTCCGCGCTGCTCCTCTTCCTGGTGCAGCCGCTGAGCGGTAAGGTCATCCTGCCGTGGTTCGGCGGCTCGTCGGCGGTCTGGTCGACCTCGATGCTCTTCTTTCAGCTGTTACTCTTGGTCGGCTATGGCTACAGCTACGTGCTTGTCCGGCGCTTCCCCCGCCGCCGGCAGGTCTCCGTCCACCTTGGTCTGCTGGCCCTTTCGCTGCTTCTGATGGGCGTGAACCTGGTCTTCTGGCGCGCGCCGATCATCCCGGGGGAGGGATGGGCGCCAGAGTCCCCCGCGCACCCGATCCAGCGGGTACTGCTCACGCTGGCGGTCAGCGTGGGGCTGCCCTATCTGGTCCTCTCCACGACCACGCCGCTGGTACAGGCTTGGTTTGCAGCCAGCTTCCCGAGGCGGTCGCCCTATCCGCTCTATGCGCTCTCCAACCTGGGCTCGATCCTGGCGCTGATCTCCTTCCCCTTCGTCCTGGAACCCCTTCTCACGGTCCAAGGTCAGGCCAGCGTCTGGTCCGTCGGGTACACGGCCTTCGCCGTGGTGCTCTTCGTCGTCGCCTGGCCCATCTCCCGGCGCCGAGAGCACGCCGATGTGGATGAGGTCGCTGTACCCCCAGCGAAGCGGCGGCAGCGGTTGCGTTGGTGGCAGCCCGTCCTTTGGTTAGCCCTCTCTACGACCGGCTCGATCCTGCTCCTGGGCACCACCAACCAGATCACGCAGAACGTGACCGCCGTGCCGCTCCTGTGGGTGGGACCTTTGGTGGTCTACCTGCTGACCTTCGTGATCGCCTTTAGTGGCGAAGGGGCCTACTCGCGGTGGTATCTTGTTCTGTTCTTCCTGGCGACGCAGCTCTTTGGCTACGTCTACAACCGCGCCAACCTCATCCCGGTGGTGGCGCAACTGAGCGTCTATGGTCTCACCCTCTTCGCCGCCTGTATGGTCAGCCACGGCGAGATGGTGAGATGGCGTCCCGAGCCCGGTCGCTTGACGACCTTCTACCTGGTGATGGGGGGAGGCGGCGCGCTGGGCGGTGTGCTGGTCAACCTGGTCGCCCCCGCTGTCTTCGACGGCCTGTGGGAGCTGCCCATCGCTTTGCTGGCATGTTGGATCTTCGCGGGCATCTCACTCGCGCTTGATAGACGGTCGCAGATCGTTGGGAAGGAGTGGCTCCAGATCCTGCTCGTCGCCGTTTTTGCCATCTCCACGCTCTCCGTTCTGTTGGTGATTTGGACCTCGATGCGCAGTTTCCGCCAGTCGACCGTCGTCGCCGAGCGCAACTTCTACGGCATCCTGCGTGTGCAGGCGGTGACGGTGAGGACCCCGCCTGGTGATGCGCCGTCTGAAGACCTGCCGCCGGACGCTTACCGGATGGTCCACGGGACGACGATCCATGGCCTTCAGTTCATGGCGCCGGAACTGCGTCAAACGCCCACCAGCTACTTCGGAGCGACCAGCGGCGCGGGTTTGGCCATGGAGCAGGTGGAGGCTGAGGCCGAGTCCAAGCGCGTCGGCGTGCTGGGTCTGGGCGCGGGCACCTTGGCGGCCTATGGACGCTCCGGCGATGTGATGCGCTTCTACGAGATCGACCCCGAGGTGATCCGGTATGCGCTAGGCGCGGGCGACTACTTCAGCTACCTCGACGACTCCGCCGCCGAGATCGATGTGATCCCCGGCGACGCGCGTCTCTCGCTGGAGCGCGAGCTGAAGCGGGGCGATCGGCAGGACTACGATCTCCTCGCCGTGGATGTCTTCAGTGGGGATGCCCCCCCGGTCCACATGCTCACGCTGGAGGCTTTTGGACTCTACCTGGCGCACCTTGACGACAGGGGACTGATCGCTGCCAACATCAGCACGACGCACGTCGACCTGAAGCCGGTGTTGGCGGGACTTGCCCGATACCTGGACCTGACCGGCGTAGTCGTCGAGGACCCCGGGGGCGGAGCCGCTCATCCCGAGATCTTTCGCTCGCGGTGGGTCATCTTGGCTCGCGACCCGGCTGTTCTCGCGGGTCCGCGCTGGGACGCGTATCCCGATCTGGCGACCTTCCACGATCCCGAGCTGAGGCTTTGGACGGACGATTACAGCAATTTGGTGGGGATTCTGCGGTGAGAGGGATTGGATATTGGGTGTTGGATGTTGGCGTGTAGAAGCGCGCTTTGTTCAGCTACCGGGCGTCGTCGAGAATAAGCAAGACTACATGTCTCGCCCATTAAGTGTATAATAGGATTAGTATATACACATTAGTGAGGTGGATAAGAATGGCTGAGGATACACGCAGGATCAATGTAGTCTTTCCCACGCGGCTACTCGAGGAACTGGACGAGACCGTTCCCTCGGGTAAGCGCAGTGAGGTGATCGTGGAGGCGACCGCGGCATACCTGCGGCGGCTCAAGGTGCTCGCCGTACTCAAGGAGACAAGCGGCGCGTGGTCCGCTGATGACCATCCTGAAATGGCAACACCTGAGGATGTCAACCGGTGGCTGGAGGACTTGCGTTCTTCATGGCGCCGCGTACCTATGCTGGCGGAGGAGAGTGACTCTGCGCCCGATGGAGGGTCTGGTGCCTGAGTATCTGCTCGAGTCGAACGTTCTCATCCAGCATCTACGGGGACACGAACCGACAACAGATCTGCTTACGCGGTTGGCCCTCGACGGGCAGTTGGGTTTGGCAGCGATCTCCCGTACCGAAGTCCTGGCCGGCATGCGGGACTATGAAGCGGAGAGCACCTTAGCCTTTCTTGATGCTCTAGCGTGTTATGCTCTTGACGTGGCGACGGCCGACCGGGCCGGCGAACTGATCCGGGAATTCCGGCGTAGGGGCGTGACACTTGACGTTCCGGATGCCATGATCGCGGCGACCGCGATAGAACACTGTCTGATCCTCTTGACGTACAACCCTCGCCACTTCCCGATGGACGACGTGAGGCTCTACCCGAGCATGCCTACGCTGAGTTAACTTCGTCCTGCGGATCGACGGTTGGCTATGGACAGGTAGCCTGAAAGGCTATCCTTCGGGTCTCTCCTGCGTCTCCTGTTCTCCTCTTCGCTTGCGGCTCGTCGAGGCGAGGACGGCGAAGATGCCGGCGATGAGGACCACCGCGAGGCCGCCGGCGACACATCCCCTGGGTATCGGCGGTGCGCCGTCGGGGACCGGCGTCGGCGTGACCATCATCGTCGGGGTAGGGGGCACCGGCGTAGCACGTTCGACGGCGATCTCGGTCGGCGTGGCGGAAGGATCGGGCGTCGACGTAGGCGCTGCCTGGGGTGAGCGCACCCTGCCGTGGGCCGTCATCATGTTATTGTTCTCGCCCGCCTCATCCACAACGCCGAAGGGCGCGGGCCCAAGATCGTCGATCCAGGCCAGGACGATGAACTCACGAGGCGTCGCGGGATACCAGGCACCGCTATCGTCGTCGCTATGCTCCGCGACCACCTCCATGCTCATCGTCGGAGCCAGCGGGCGGTCGATCAGCGTCCAGGCTACGGTCTCCCCGCCAATCTGGAAGGCAAGGTGGACGGGAGGGTCCATGTGGGTGGCCTGCCCGCCGCGGTTCTCGATGGTTGCGGTGAACCGTACGGCGTCGCCCACAGTGGGTTTTTCCGGCTCCCAGTGAATGTCGGTGACGACCAGGTCGGGTCGTGGATCGTATTCGGCTTCTGCGGAGGGAAGCTCCACGTCGGCTTCGCTGAAGACCCAGAGCTCCCAGAGTGAATAGCCCCACTCCGTGGCGCGCTCGATGCCCTCCATGCGGACGTAGCGTGCCTCCGCTGAGACCAGATGGTCGTCTCGACCACCGTCGCCTTCTTCGATGGTGACCAAGGTTGTCCAAGCCTCACCGTCCCGCGAAACCTGGAGCTCATAGGCCTCACCGTACGCCGTCTCCCACTCCAGCACGATCCTCTCGAGGGGTTTGACGGCCCCTAGGTCGACCGTGATCGAGGCGTCGTCCCGCCAGGCCGATGACCACCGGGTCGAGAGGTCACCGTCGACGGCGAAGACAGGGCCGTGGTCGGCGCTCTCCGCCGACGTGGCGTCCACGGGCTGATTCAGCGAGATCAGCGCCTCCGACGCGGGCGGCGGCACCGGCGTCGGGGTGGGGACCGGCGTTGCCTGGACGATCCAGTCCGGACGGACGGCGACGTTGCGGATGCTGTAGGGGCTCTCCAGCGCCACCTCCCGTCCCCAACCGTGGAGCGTCTCGAAGGTCCCGTCCTCGGTCATGTCCATCTCCTCGCAGTCGCTGTTACCGGGACCCCAGGACCAGGGCAGATAGCCAATCTCGTTCTTAGCCGCCTCCTCGATGATCGTCTCGTAGGGAATGCAGCAGACACAGCCGACGGCCTTGTGAGCGAACTCCCCGATGATGAGCGGCAGCTCCATCTCAATCGACTCGGCGATCTCGTCGACCACCATCTGGTCTACACTTGCCCCGCGCCACTCGCTGGGCCACCACATATGGATGGAGAACATCAGGTTGTGGTCGGGATCGGCCTGAATGAGATACGGACCGTTGAGCTGCAGATCGTCGATGTTCTGTCCCCAGCCCTGAGCGTCGATGATCAACGGGACGTGGAGCCCGGCCGCACGCATGCGGCGGATGGCCAGCTCGTAGGCCGCGCGATATTCCCCGCTGAGGATGACGTCGGAGCCCGCTTCGTTGGCGATGTTGATCAGCAGGTAAGCTTCGTGCTTCTTGAGCATGGACACGATGTCAGGGCGGACCCAATAGTCCACGCAGGTGGAGAGTTCGGACCACTTGCCGGTGGAGTCATGGCAGTCGACGATGGGAATAAGGTCGTGGCCGATGGCGTTGGTGATGGCGACGTCCAGCTCGCCGGGCTTTCCCTCCGTGAGCCAGACGATGCGCACAGCGTTGGCGCCGGTCTTGGCGATCTCGGGGAACGCCGGGAGTCCGTCGCGGTCCGTCCAGATGACCATCTTGTTCACGCCGACCAACACGACTTCATGGCCGAAGCGGTCGTAGAGGTGGCGGCCCTCGACGCGAAAGCCGGGGTACTGGGTGGACTGCGCGCGGATAGGGGTGACGCCCA
>JBNGDU010000353.1:0-7830 GCA_049975025.1 Anaerolineae bacterium | reverse complement strand
GTCCTGGGTTGTCGCGCCCGTGGCTCGCCGGGTGGAGGCTGCCAGTTCCTTGGTACCGCGGCGACGAGTCAGGTCGTGGGTGAGGCCCTGGGGCTCTCTCTGGTGCACGCGGCGCTCGCCCCCTCTGGACAGGAGATCTGGTTCGACGCGGCGCGGCGCTCAGCAGAGGCTTTGGTTCGGTTGGCGTCCGCAGGTCTCACCACCGCCGACATTCTGACGGATGACGCCGTTCACAACGCGATGGTCGTCTACGCTGCCTTTGGGGGCAGTACGAACCTGCTGCTTCATCTGCCCGCCATAGCCCACGCCGCCGATTTGGATCGGCCCACCGTTGAGGACTGGGATCGTGTCAATCGAGCGGTGCCGAGGTTGGTCGACGTCCTGCCTAACGGGCCCGTGGGCCATCCCACGATCCGCGTCTTCCTCGCAGGGGGCGTGCCGGAGGTGATGCTGCACCTTCGCGATCTGAACTTGCTGCGGCTAGACGTCTTGACGGTTCACGGTCGTCCTCTGGGTGATATGCTCGACCGGTGGCATCAGAGTGAACGGCGCAAGCGTCTGCGCGAGCGCCTTTTCACCGGGGAAGGTGTCGACCCAGACACGGTGATCATGAGCCCCACAGCTGCTGAGGCTCGCGGGCTGACCAGCACGCTTACATTTCCCCGAGGGAATCTTGCGCCGCGCGGTGCGGTCATCAAGAGCACGGCCATCGACCCGGGCTTGTTGGACGATCAGGGCGTCTACCGCAAGGTCGGCCCCGCCCGGGTCTTCACCAGCGAGCACGAG
This sequence comes from Anaerolineae bacterium, assembly GCA_049975025.1. Lineage (GTDB taxonomy): Bacteria > Chloroflexota > Anaerolineae > B4-G1 > SLSP01 > PWVB01. Next base: position 7,044 of record JBNGDU010000353.1, on the reverse strand, counting down.
GCCATCGCCGCGGTCAAGGGCCAGAGCGATCGGGCCATTGAGCCCGGCGATGTGATGGTTCTAATCGGTCGGGGCCCTTTGGGATGCGGCATGGAGGAGACATACCAGATCACCTCAGCCTTGAAACACCTGTCCTGGGGCAAGGAGGTCGCCCTGATCACCGACGCGCGCTTCAGCGGCGTCAGCACCGGGGCCTGCGTGGGACATGTCGGCCCCGAGGCCCTGGCCGGCGGGCCTGTGGGCCGGGTTCGCGATGGTGACACGATCGCGATCGAGGTTGACTGCGTGAACCTGCGGGGATCCATCGATCTCGTCGGAGATCATGGTCGCCGCTATTCGCCCGAGGAAGGCGCCGCCGTGCTGGCTGAGCGCTCGCCCCATCCTCAGCTGGCGCCGGATCCCAATCTGCCCGAGGACACGCGGCTGTGGGCGGCGCTTCAGCAGGCCAGTGGTGGCGTTTGGGGCGGCTGCGTCTACGATGCGGACGCCATCATATCGTCGATCCGTGCCAACGTGGACGGATCGTAGCTATCTGATCCAAGCGGGATTCTCTAGGCTTTTCCACGTCTCTTCGGAGCGTCAAGGATGACGTTTCGTCCGATACGTCTGGATCAGCAACATCTATATGAAACCGGAGGTTATCCATGTACCTGACACGACACGAAACGCCGCTCGGTCCCCGGTGGGCCGTGGACGGCGAGTTCTTGCCCCCTTCTTTTGAACTGAGTTTGCTATTGGAGCTGCCTAAGGAGGCCGTGGAGCCTTTCCTGGCGACGATGCGCACGGGAGAGCCGGCCGAAGGCGAGCTTCTGGCGCCCATAGAGCCTGCGCAAGAGGTGTGGGCCAGCGGCGTCACCTACCTTCGGAGCCGCGACGCGCGACAGGCGGAGTCGGAGTCCGGCGATATCTACGCGCGCGTGTATCTCGCCGAGCGGCCCGAGCTCTTTTTGAAGGCGGTGGGATGGCGCGTCGTGGGGCACCAGGCCGACATCCGCGTCCGTCCTGATAGCTCGTGGAACGTTCCGGAGCCAGAGCTCACGCTGGTCATCAACAGCCGCGGCGAGGTTGTCGGCTTCTGCGCCGGCAACGATGTCTCCTCGCGCAGTATCGAGGGCGCCAATCCGCTTTATCTGCCTCAGGCCAAGGTCTATGCAGGTTCCTGCGCCCTCGGCCCCGGCATCCAGATCGCCGAGGCCGACGATCTGCGCGCGCTCCCGATCAAGCTTCAAATCCTCCGCGACGACGTCTTGACCTACGAGGGTGACATCGACACGGGCCAGATGAAGCGTTCCTTTGAGGGCCTTGTGAGCTATCTTTATAGTCAGCTGGACTTCCCTCGTGGCGCATTTCTGATGACGGGCACGGGCATTGTCCCGCCGGACGACTTCTCCCTACAAGGAGGTGACGTCGTCCGCATCGGAGTCGGTGATCTCACCTTGATCAACGCGGTTGCGCCCGAGTAGCGGTTGGGATCGTGCAGGACCGTATTGGGGCGAACGGCGTGCTCGACCTATGTCCTAGGTGACGTCGGCGTGAACGGAGCAACGGACTCACCCCCCGGTGATCGACTCGCCGTGAAATGCAAACCGAGCGTAGTTCGCCTTGACTCTTGCTGTTGACTCCTGTCCGATTTATACTATCGATATATGAGCAATCGTTGAACACGACGAACTCTGAGTACGCGAGGAGGCTGTAACGATGGCACTCGAACCTGTCTTGATCAATGGCGAATGGCGACCATCCAAGGATCCGGTCGACAAGTTCACCGCTGTGAACCCTATGATGAAGGAACCCCTGCCCGAGGATTATCCCGTCTCCAGCTGGGCGGAGGCCCTGGAGGCCTTGGAGGCGGGCAAGGAGGCTGCCAGGCAGCTCCGTGAGGTCTCTCCAGAGACGTTGGCGGCCTTCCTGGAGGCTTTCGCCGACAACATCGATGCCGGGGGCGATCCCATCGCCGAGCTCGCCCACCGCGAGACGGCGCTGCCTATCGAGCCGCGACTGCGCTCTGTTGAGCTGGCCCGGACAACCGACCAGCTGCGTCAGGCTGCTGCCGCTGCCCGCGAGCGCTCCTGGTGCCACGCGACCATCGACGTTGACCTGAACATCCGCTCGATGTACGAACCGTTGGGCGGCGCGGTGGTCGTCTTCGGGCCCAACAACTTTCCCCTGGCCTTCAACTCGGTCTCGGGGGGAGACGCCGCTGCGGCCTTGGCCGCCGGCAACCCGATCATAGCCAAAGGCAACACCGGTCATCCCGGCACGACGAAGCTGCTGACGGAGGCGGCTTTTGATGCCGTCCAGGCGACCGGCGTGCCCAAGGCTATGGTGCAATTGATCTACCGCACCAGCCATGAAACGGGCGCCAAGTTGGTCTCGCACCCGCTGGTGGGCGCTACGGGATTCACCGGAAGCCGCAAAGCCGGTCTGGCGCTGAAGGCGGCAGCCGACGAAGCCGGCAAGCCCATCTATCTGGAGATGTCCGCCGTCAACCCGGTGTTCGTGCTGCCTGGAGCGCTGGAGGAGCGGCTGGAGGAGGTCGCTGATGAGCTCTTCGCGTCCTGCTCCCTGGGCGTCGGTCAATTTTGTACGAAGCCCGGCTTGACGATTCTGCCGGCGTCGGAGCGCAGCGAGGCCTTCCTGGAGGCCGTGGCGGAGCGGTTCCGGACGCCACCCGGGGTGCTGTTGGGCGAGGGCGGTGTGTGGACAATCTCCGAGGCTGTCGAGGAGCTTCGCGAACATGGCGCCGAGCTGGTCGTCGGCGGCGAGCGTGTGGAGGGCGCCGGCTATCGCTACGATAACACGCTGCTGCGGGTCGAGGGGGAGCAGTTCCTGGAGTACCCCCACGCCCTGCAGACGGAGGCCTTCGGCGTGGTCTCGCTCCTGGTCTTCGCCAAGGATGTGGAGGAGATGATGCTGATCGCACGGCGCCTGGAGGGAAGCCTGACGGGTAGCTTCTACACCCACACCGGCGGCGACGATGATGCGATCTATGATGAGGTGGCGCCGATCGTACGGGAGAAGGTGGGGCGGTTGTTGAACGATAAGATGCCCACCGGCGTCGCGGTCACGCCGGCGATGAACCACGGCGGTCCCTATCCTGCGACGGGCCACCCGGGCTTCACCGCCGTGGGTATTCCCGCCTCTATGCTCCGCTTTGGGGCGCTGCACTGCTATGACAACGTTCGCCACCATCGCCTGCCGCCGGAGCTACAGAACAAGAACCCCACCGGCCGGATGTGGCGCTACATCAACGGCGAGTGGTCCCAACGGGATATCGCATAGAGCTTAGATGAAACTTCGGGATCTTAACCCTTTCAAATCAGACTTTCCCGAACTAAGGCCCTTGTGGATATCGGTGTTCGTCGATATCCTGGGCTTCTCAATCCTGATTCCTTTCCTGCCCTTCTTCGGCCAGGAGTACGGCGCGCCTGCCTGGCAGATCGGGCTGTTGCTGTCGACCAACGCGCTCTTTGGTTTCTTCGCCGGGCCGATCTGGGGCTCTCTCAGCGACCGGTACGGACGCAAGCCCATGCTTCTGCTCTCACAGCTTGGCACCCTGGCGGGCTTTCTTATCATGGCCTTCTCCAATAGCTTGGGGATGATGTTCTTCTCCCGGATCGTGGATGGGATCTTTGGCGGCAACTATCCGATTGCCAAGGCGATCATAGGTGACGTCGTGCCGGCCAAACAGCGGAGTGAGCAGATGAGCAACATCGGCGTAGCGCATGTGCTCTCCTCTCTGATTGGGCCCGGTTTGGGTGGCCTCCTTTCCGGTTGGGGCATCGTTGGACCCGGTCTGATGGCCGCGTCGATGACGACTATCGCGATTACGATGACCTTCTTCCGTCTGGAGGAGTCTAACCCGGTTGTGGTGGATGACGTCGATGTGGGGGTGAATCCCAAGGGGCCTCAGATGTCTGCGGACGAGGGCCGTACCGCTCTGCTTCCGTCCCTCTTCAACGGCGACCTTGGAGCACGGCGGCGCCAGGTCTGGCGAAACCCCGTAGCGCGCTATCTGTTGATCCAGTGGGGGTTCCATACCCTGTCGTTCATGATCTATATCTCCAGCGTCTCGCTCTTCGCCAATCTCAAGCTGGGGCTGGACCCTGGACAGATGGGACGACTCCTGATGATGGCCGGCATCGTGCGTGTCTTCATCCGATTTGTGATCTTCGTGCCTTTGCGCCGCAAGATTGGGGATCGCAAGACGTCGTTGCTCGGCCTGGGCCTCTTTGTGCCGACCTATCTGATCTTGGGCTTCGTGACGAGCCAGGTCCAGTTCGCGATGGTGCTCTGCCTGGTGAGCTTTGGCGCGGCCTGCTCCCGCGGTATTCTCAACAGTTTCCTGAGCCGGTCGGTGCAGTCCTGGGAGCAGGGCACCGCTATGGGGCTGTCGGCGTCGTTGGACAGTTTTGCGCAGATCGTCGGCCCGTTGGTTGGAGGTCTGGTGCTGGACAGCGCGCCCCTGTGGGTCTACGGCGCAATCACCAGTTTGTTCGCACTCGGCGCTTTCACGATGTCGTGGCGACAGCTTGATCTGCAGGAGCAGGCGCGTCCTATATTGGATCCGGCGGCGTCATGACGCCGTCCCGAGAGTAAGTCCCTTTTCGCAATCTGCCTGATCCGGTATCGGCCCTGAAACGTTGTGGGACTGCAGTTTGTGAGACGTTGGCATAGCATCCAGTTCCCTTATCTGAGAGGAGAGTAGACAATGAGTGAACCCATCAAGCTTGCGCTGGTCGGTTGTGGCGGGATATCTAAGGCTCACGTTCGAGGATATCAAGATCTTTTTGATCGCGGCTGCCGCGAGTTCAAGGTGACGGCATGCGTCGACGTCAATGCCGAGGCCGCCGAGACCCGGGCACGGGAGATCGCTGCCTATCAAGGAGACGCGCCGACGATCTTCACAAGTGTCGAGGATCTGCTTGAGGCCGATGTCGCCGAGGCCGCCGATGTCTGTGTGCCGCACTGTTTCCACCATCTAGTGACGCTTCCGCTGCTTGAGGCCGGACTTCACGCGATGGTGGAGAAGCCCATAGGCATTACCATACGGGCGTCCAAGGCCATCATCGCGGCCGCCGAGAGGAACGATCGTGTGCTGGCCACCGGCGAGCAGGTCCGGCGGTGCTTGACCTCCCGAGCCTGCGATTGGGCGATCAACGAGCAGGGTCTGATCGGTGACGTTCGGATGGTCGTCGTTCAGGCCATCAACTACCAACCCTTTGATTTCACCCGACCTGCGGCCAAATGGCGGGGCCTTAAGCTGCTGACCGGCGGTGGTATGATCATGGACAGCGGGGCTCACTTCGCCGATATGGTTCAGGTGCTCTTTGGTGATGTCGATGAGGTGTGGTGCGACATGGCATCATATGACGATCGGCTGATCAAGGACGCGCCTTTGCTAGGCGACGCGCCTGCGGATGTCGAGGACACGTGGCACGCGCTGATCAAGTTCGAGAGCGGGCTGCCCGTGACCTGGACCTATTCCCGGTCGTTTTACGGTGAGCCCGTCCGGCGCGCGACCTATTACGGCAGCGAGGGCACGCTTCACGATCTGGGCTTCCCCTTCCATCCCTTCCAGGGTGGCGGGCGGGCGGAGCTGGCCGACGGCTCGACGGTCTCCAGTGAGCAGATTCAGGAGGACTACCTGGCGAGTCTGGATGAGCAGCAGAAGGAGCGCCTCTTCCCCTTCGGCGCGACCGATGGGTTCGCCATCGAGGTCTGGGACTTCGTCAACGCGATCGCCGAGGGGCGCAAGCCGGAGATGGACGGGCGAGATGGCCTGCGCGCCAAGGCGCTGTGTGAAGCCTGCTATGAGTCGGCGACGTTGGGTGAATCCGTAGACTTCGACGCCGTGCTTGCTGGTGATATCGACGCTTACCAGCAGCCAATCGACGCTTTCTGGGAGCTGATCTAGAGTCTGCAGTTGGGTTGGATGGAGGGTGGATGTATGAGAGAGGAGGGACAATCGGCAATGGCGACAGAAGAAGAGATGCTACCCCAGCGGCGGCAGAGTCGGCTCCCACGCTGGCGGGGATTCAATCTCTTGGAGATGTTCACGACCAGGAGCAGCGGCGACTTCCAGGAGGAAGATTTCCGTTGGATGTCGGATTGGGGCTTCAATTTCGCCCGGATTCCGGCCTGTTACACGCTCTGGATCAAGGATGACGATGTCTACGATCTCGACGAGCCCATGCTGCAGAAGGTCGATCGCGTCGTAAGGCTTGGACAGCAGTACGGTATCCACATCTCGCTCAACTTCCATCGCGCACCCGGCTATTCGGTGAACCGTGAGCGGAAGGAGCCATTCAACCTGTGGAAGGATCGGGAGGCCTTGGACGCTTTCATCTTCCACTGGACGACCTTCGCGCGGCGTTACAAGGGCGTCTCCTCCGATGAGCTGAGCTTCGATCTTGTGAACGAGCCGCCGCGGCCCAGCCCGGAGGTGATGACCCGGGAAGATCACGAGCGGGTGGTGCGTACCACCGTCGAGGCGATTCGCAGCGAGGATCCCGATCGGCTGATCATCGCCGACGGTCTGGCGTACGGTCGCGTCGCCATGCCAGAGCTGGTCGATCTGGGCATCGCCCAGAGCTGCCGGGCCTACGAGCCGATGGGCGTCAGCCACTACCAGGCCTCGTGGGTCAATGGCATGGACTGGCCGGAGCCGGGGTGGCCAGGGGGCTGGCACTACGGTGAGCGCTGGGATCGACGGGATCTGGAGGAGCTCTATGCGCCCTGGATCGATCTGGCCGCACAGGGCATCGGCGTGCATTGTGGCGAGGGCGGAGCCTATAACCAGACGCCCCACGATGTGGTGCTCGCCTGGTTCCGCGACGTGTTGGAGATCCTGACGGCCCACAACATCGGCTACGCCCTGTGGAACTTCCGTGGCTCGTTCGGCATCCTCGACTCCGGTCGCGATGACGTGGACTACGAGGATTGGCACGGCCATAAGCTCGATCGCGAGCTGCTGGAGTTGCTACAGGAGTTCTGAGCCCCTGAAGTTGGTGCGTATCAAAAACGTGCGCCCCGGTCCGCCGG
>JBNGDU010000352.1:0-7839 GCA_049975025.1 Anaerolineae bacterium | reverse complement strand
CGCTGTGCTCGCCGGTGAGGGCGGTGAGGTTACGCCGTACTGCAAGCAGGCGGTCCCGTTCTACCTCCAGTACCATGGGTTCACCGAGATGGGCTCGGGTGATGCCGCTGGCGTGAGCGTCCGCTACGATGACCCCACCGTCGTCAACGTCTTCGAGACTCCCGAATGGCAGGAGCACGCTAAGATGAACCGGCGATGGTATCTCTCGGACTACATGTTCAAGGACGAGGTACCGAACCTGGAAGAGACGATCAAGGCGAACCTCTGTGCCTACGATTCCCATGTGGAGAAGCCCAACCAGGGCACCGACCTCAAGGCGCGCTATGGTCAGGACTGGATTTTCAAGAACCTCACGGATCCGCTCATTCTCGACACCGGCGGCGCGACCGCTACGATGAACGGTATCTGCGCAACCTCGGAGAACCCGGTGGCCGCGATGAAGGTCCTCGAGATGCTGAACACCAACAAAGAGGTTTACCGCCTCATCTCCTATGGCATCGAGGGCAAGCACTGGGTCTGGGTCGACAAGGAATTGGACATCGTTTCCTTGCCCGAGGGCAAGACACAGTCTGAGGTCGGCTACTTCCCCAACACCGACTGGATGTTCGGCAATCAGTTCAACGCCCCCTACCGTGATGAGGAGACCGCGCGCATCGACGCGTGGGAGCAGACACGACGTATGAATGCCTCCGCCACACCCCACATCCTCCTGGGCTTCACCTTCGACTCCAAGCCCGTTGAGAACGAAGTCGCGCAGGTGACGGCTGTCGCTGCGGAGTTCTGCACGCCAGTGCTCAACGGTCTGGTCGACTTCGAGGGCAACTACGAGACCTGTCTGGAGAGGGTCAAGGCTGCAGGGATTGATACGATCATCGAAGAGGCGCAGAGCCAAGTTGACGAGTTTATGGCTAACAAGTAGTCACTAGCGCTTCCCGCTATAGAACGCACACCGGGTACATCGTGCCCGGTGTGCGTTTTTCCATGCTGCCAGGGGAGTTCGTGGCTGTTTTAGTTCCAAGCCTGACTCATAGGCGCGCTCCTACGTCATATCGCTGCATAGCGTTGGCGGTGCGCCGTGCCGTAGTGGACCGCCTCGTCCAAAAAGGCCGCGATGTTTTCGAGCGGCGTGCCGGCGACGATCCCGTTGCCCGCGCCGATGCACATGCCGCCGTCGGGGCGATCGAAGGTGTCGATGAGGAACCGGACCTCCTCGCGAACGCCCTCGGTGTCCTTCTCCTGGAGCGCGTGTTGAACGTCGATGCCGGCCAGGAAGGTCAGCCGGTCCCCGTAAGCGTCCGCCACAGCCACCTCGTCCATCGTGAACTTCTGCACGGGGTGGAAGACGTCGACGCCTACCTCGACCAAGTCGCCCAGGACGGCGGTGTTGTTGCCACAGCTATGGAGCCACCAATGCATCCCTGATTCTCTCACGACCTGGCCCACCTTGGCGTAGTAGGGTTTCAACGTTTCGAGGAATTCTAATGAAACTCCTATGCTAGAATGTTGACTTTTAAAATATCTAAATCTATAATAATAGGAGGTAGCTGTACAAATCCTGCCTAGGAGTTGCATTAGTATTTTTAACACACGGGCTACCTCGAGAGCGCCGTGTGAGGCGGACTTAGGAACAGAGTTAAGTTGTTTCGAGCACGAGAGGAGGCGAGATATGCCTAGAGAAGTCATAGAGCTCCCTTATGAAGTGGAGTACCTGTCGATTCTTGACCAGGAAGGGAATGTTGACGAGGAGTTGGAGCCCGATCTCTCCGACGAGTTCCTGCTGGATCTGCACCGTTGGATGCTATTGGGTCGCCGGCTGGATGAGCGTATGCTAGGAATGCAGCGACAAGGGCGCATTGGCACCTTTGCTCCAGTGAAGGGCCAGGAGGCATCTAACATTGGACCGGTCGCCACGTTGCGGGACTCCGATTGGATGGTGGTAGCGTTCCGTGAGGCGGCAGGAGAGTTAATGCGCGGTCGTTCTATTGAGGATCTGCTGCTTTACTATGGCGGCTACAATGAGGGCGGTTACATCCCGGAGGGGGTCAATAACCTGCCGACCTCCATCCCCGTGGGATCGCAGACCCTTCACGCCGTCGGCATTGGCTGGGCCATGAAGTACCGGGGGAAAGACGACGTCGCGATGGTCTTCTTTGGCGACGGTGCTACTTCCCAGGGAGATTTTCACGAGGCGTTGAACTTCGCCGGTGTCTACAAGACGCCCACGATCTTTATCTGTCAGAACAACCACTGGGCCATTTCGATGCCGCGTTCAAGGCAGACGGCCTCGAAGACCCTGGCTCAGAAGGCGCTGGCGAACGGTGTGCCGGGTATCCAGGTAGATGGGAACGACATCCTGGCAACGTACGTAGCGTCGCAGGAGGCTGTCGAACGCGCGCGGGCCGGCGAGGGGCCAACCCTGATCGAGGCGGTCACCTACCGAATGTCGGTTCATACGACTGCTGATGATCCGAGCCGGTACCGTGAAGACGAAGAGGTCGAGGAATGGGAGCAGCGGGATCCCATCGAACGGTTCCAGATCTACCTGAAGAATAAGGGCCTGTTGGATGATGAGAAGATCGAGGCGCTTGAGGAAGAGATCGATCAGCAGATCCGAGACGCCGTTGAGCGGGCTGAGGAGAAGATGAGTGAGCCTGTGGACGCGACAAATATGTTCGATCATATGTACGCAGAGCCTCACGACTATCTTCTTGATCAGAAGGAGGAGCTGGCCGAAGAGATGGAGGCGAAGGAGGCGTAACTATGGCTAGAATGACAATGGTTCAGGCGCTCAACCTGGCGCTGACACAAGAGATGGAGAATGACGATCGCGTGATCGTCTTGGGGGAGGACGTTGGTGAGGACGGTGGTGTTTTCCGGGTCACCGACGAATTGATTGACAAGTACGGCGAGGATCGCTCGGTGGATACGCCATTGGGCGAGGCCGGCATTGTGGGTATGGCGCTGGGCATGGCTGTCTACGGATTGCGTCCGGTGGCGGAGATCCAGTTTTCGGGATTCGTCTACCAGGCCTTTGATCAGATTGAGCAGCACGTGGCCCGTATGCGGTGGCGCTCCCGCGGTCGCTTCAGCGCATCGATGGTGATCCGGATGCCCTACGCTGCCGGCGTGAGGGCGTTGGAGCATCATTCGGAGAGCCGCGAGACCTATTTCGCTCACACGCCGGGCCTGAAGATGGTGATTCCCTCGGGTCCGCGCAACGCTCGGGCGCTCATGGTGGGGGCGATTCGGGACCCCGATCCCGTTATCTTCTTCGAGCCGAAATCGGTCTACCGCGCGTTCCGCGAGGAGGTCCCCGAGGACGAAGAGGTCATGGAGATCGGCAAGTCGGTCGTCGCCCGCGAGGGTGAGGACTTGACGATGATATCCTACGGCGCGATGATGCGACCGACGATGGACGCTGCGGAGCGGCTGGAGGAGGAAGACGGCGTTAATGCCGAGGTAATCGATCTGCTCACCATCTCGCCGTTGGACGACAGTCTGTTCACCGAGTCGGTTCGCAAGACCGGGCGTGTCGTCGTTGTGCACGAGGCCCATCGTAGTTTCGGGCCCGGAGCGGAGATCATCGCTCGCATCAATGAAAAATCCTTCTGGTATCTGGAGGCGCCGGTTGCGCGCGTCACCGGCTTTGACGTGATCGTGCCCTTGTTCGCTCGCGAGCAAGCTTACCTTCCGGACGTGGACCGCGTCCTGAAGGCAGCGCGCGAGACGCTGAGTGTCTGAGGAGGTTTAGAATGGCAAAGGAGTTCAAACTACCCGATCTGGGCGAGGGCATCCACGAGGGAGAAGTGCTGGCTGTAAAGGTTGATGCCGGTCAACAGGTGCAGGAAGATGAGGTTATCCTGGAGGTAGAGACTGATAAGGCAGCGGTCGAGATCCCATCGCCATACAGCGACGTGGTGACGGATGTGAGAGTCTCGTCCGGCGATATTGTCCACGTCGGTGAGGTGATGATGGTCTTCGGCGGGGTGGGCGACAACGTACCCAAAGGGAAGAAGGCTGAGGAGCGTGAGGCTCGCGAAGCTGAAGAGGAGGCCGCTGAGGTCCGAGGCCGTGGCGGGGAGCGACGTCTGGAGGCCGCCGAAGAGGAGCGTGAACGTGGTGAACCCACCGCCGAACCGCATCGTGAGGGGCCGGTGCCCGCGGCACCTTCAACCCGGAGGCTGGCGCGCGAGTTGGGCGTTGATCTCCACGAGGTGACGCCGACGGGCCCCGGTGGTCGCGTGACCAAGGAGGACGTCCGGGCTCACGCCGAGGGCGCTGAGGCCGAGGCCGAGGAAACCGAGCGCGAGGAAGAACGCCGTGAGCGTGAGCGCAGAGGCATTTCGCCTCAGAAGCTGGAGGCTCCGCCGCTGCCGGACTATGATCACATTGGCGAGGTTGAGCGGGTGGCGCTGCGCTCCGTACGGCGCGCTACGGCTCGCCATATGGCTATCTCATGGTCTCAGATTCCGCACGTCAGCACGCAGGATCTGGCCGATATCACGGAGCTGGAGAAGCTGCGGCAGCGCTATAAGGAAGAGGTCAAGGACCGTGAGGGGGCTCTCACGATTACCGTCTTCGTGATCAAGGCGCTGGTCAACGCTCTCAAGGACTTCCCGAAGTTCAACGCCAGCCTCGACCTGGAGAACGAGGAGATCATCCTCAAGAAGTACTACAATATCGGCATCGCGGTGGATACCGACCGCGGGCTTCTGGTTCCCGCTCTGCGGGATGCCGATAAGAAGACGGCCCTGGAGTTGGCCCGCGATCTCAATTCGCTGGCTCAGCGCGCGCGAGAGGGTAAGGCGACGCTGGAGGATATGCAGGGCAGCACGATGACCATTACGAACGTGGGCGCCATCGGGGGCACGGGTTTCGCGCCGATCATCAACCATCCTGAGGTAGCGATCCTGGGTTTGGCGCAAGCAAAGGTTCAACCTGTCGCGAAGACCAAATCCTTCCCTGAGGGCGAGGAGCCTGAGAGTTGGGAGGATCAGTACGAGTTCGTGCCCCGGCTGATGCTGCCCGTCGTGCTGAGCTTTGACCATCGTGTCAACGACGGGGCGGAAGCACAACGTTTCCTGAACCGGGTCATTGAGCAACTGGAGCATCCGGAGCGGTTGCTCCTCGGGCTGTGAACGATAACCGATTTTGGCGGAGATGAGGCGACCCCGAGAGGTCGCCTCATCCCCACTGACACCGATCCCGGTAGGCTTGTACTGACAACTGATGGCGCCGGCGGGATCGATAGAAAGCAAAAGTGCTATGAACGAGAACACAACATCGAATAACGTGGAAGTGACGACGTTGGGTGGGGGCTGTTTCTGGTGCCTGGAGGCCGTCTACGACGAGTTGATAGGGGTCACGGACGTGGTCTCCGGCTACGGCGGCGGCACGGTGCCCAATCCCTCCTACGAGCAGGTCTGCACGGGACGCACAGGGCATGCCGAGGTTGTCCAAGTGACCTTCGACCCCTCGACGATCTCCTTTCGGGACATCCTGGAGGTCTTTTTCTCGATCCACGATCCGACGACCCTGAACCGTCAGGGAGCGGACGTGGGAACGCAGTACCGTTCCGTGATCTTCTACCATAACGAACGGCAGAAAGAGATCGCGGAGGAGATGATCGACAAGCTAGAGGCTGAGGACGCCTTTGACGATTCTATCGTGACGCAGATAGAGCCGCTCGACGAGTTCTATCCCGCCGAGTCGTACCATCAGGAATACTACCAGAACAACCCGCGGCGTCCTTATTGCCGGGTCGTCATAGCCCCGAAGGTGAAGAAATTCCAGAAGAAGTACGGGGACATGTTGAAAGTCAGGCTGTGAGGTTTTTGGAGAATGAGGGTATGAAAGAGAAGATTGAGAAGACAGAAGCTGAGTGGCGCGAGGAGCTGACGCCCGAGGAATATCACGTGATGCGTGAGAAGGGCACGGAGCGCGCCTTCAGCGGTGAATACCACGACACTGAGGAGGAAGGCGTCTACCGCTGCGCAGCGTGCGGGCAGCCCCTCTTCTCCTCTGAGACGAAATTCCACTCGGGGACCGGTTGGCCGAGTTTCTACGCTCCGGTCGATGAGGAGAACGTTGGGACGGAGCGTGATCGCCGTTTCTTTATGGTTCGCACTGAGGTGCATTGCAGCCGTTGTGGCTCGCATCTGGGCCACGTTTTTGAGGACGGACCGGAACCCACGGGGCTACGCTATTGCGTTAATTCGGTTTCCCTGGACCTCGACCGCGAAGCATCTTAAGGAGGTATAAGTTATGGTAATGGGAGAGATGACCCAAGAAGTCGAGGTCGTCATCATCGGCGGCGGGCCTGGCGGATATGCAGCTGCCTTCCGCGCAGCTGACTTGGGGTTCGACGTGATGGTGGTGGAGAAGGATCCGCGTCTGGGCGGCGTCTGCCTTCATCGGGGCTGCATCCCGTCGAAGGCGCTGTTGCACGTCAGCCAACTTCTCTATGACGCCAGACACTCCGGTGACTTGGGGATCACGTTCAGCGAGCCGGAGGTCGACATCGATCAGATGCGCGATTTCAAGAACGGTGTTGTCGATCGCCTGTCGAATGGATTGATGCGGCTGGCTGACAAGCGGAGTGTCCAGGTTGTGGAGGGCATCGCCAGATTCGATGATTCGGGGACGCTGCGCCTGGAGGGTGCGGATCTCGCGGGCGTGAAGTTCGACCACGCGATTATCGCCACGGGTTCGGTGGCCATCGCTCTGCCCGGCACGGAGTTCAAGCCGGGTGGTCGCATTATGAGCTCGACGGGCGCCCTGGAGCTCGAGGACGTGCCCGAGACGTTGCTGGTCGTCGGTGGTGGCTATGTGGGCTTGGAGCTCGGTTCGGTCTACGCATCCTTGGGGAGCAAGGTGACGGTCGTGGAGATGCTGCCTCGTCTGATCGCGCAATCTGACCCCGACCTGGCCCGCCCCCTGGTTCGCCGCATTAAGGAGATCTTCGAGGCCGTCTACACAGAGACCAAGGTCGCCGAGATGACCGAGCACGAGGATCACGTCGAGGTTACCTTCGAAGGCGACGTCGATCCCAAGACGCAGAACTTTGATCGTGTGCTGGTCGCCGTTGGCCGTCGGCCGAACTCCGGCGATCTAGGCCTGGAGAACACCGAGGTCGAAGTGGACGATCGCGGGTTCATCGTGGTCGATGAGGAGCAGCGGACGGCCGACTCGCGGATCTTCGCTATCGGTGACGTGGTCGGCGGCATGATGTTGGCCCATAAGGCCATGTATGAGGGCAAGGTCGCCGCCGAGGTGATCGCGGATCTGCCGGCTGCTTTCGATGTAGCTGCGATCCCGGCTGTCGTCTACACCGATCCCTCGCTGGCGTGGGCGGGGCTTACGGAGCAAGAGGCCGAGGAGAACGGACGGGAGATTGAGGTCGCGCGCTTCCCTTGGTCCGCCTCGGGTCGGGCGCTGACGATGGACGCGCCTGAGGGGATGACCAAGGTGCTCGTCGACCCGGCGAGCGGGCGCGTGCTGGGCTTTGGCATTGTGGGCCGCGACGCTGGCGAGATGATCGCTGAGGGTGTGCTCGCTATCGAGATGGGGGCCCTGGCTGAGGATCTGGCCCTCACGGTCCACGCCCATCCTACCCTGTCTGAGACGGAGGGTGAGGTGGCAGAGCTTTTCCTGGGTCACCCGACGCACTTGTTGCCACAGAGGCAGCGTAGCTGACGCGACCTCTTGTGGTCTCGAATGCCCCGGCGCGGTAGATGCGCTGGGGCATTTGTCTTTGTGGAGCCGATGCATCTACCGCCAAAACGCGGGGGGACCCCCGCGCTATGGGTTTAGCGAAGTGTTGCTGGCGCAACAAGGCGC
>JBNGDU010000351.1:6004-7841 GCA_049975025.1 Anaerolineae bacterium | reverse complement strand
CTTCAGCGGCTCCTCAAGCATCGCCATGTCGAGCTCCTTTCAGAACAACCTCAACAAATCACAAATCCAACTTGCCGGCTTCGCGCAGGCGCTTGCCGTAGGCTTCGTAGCGCCCGCGCTCCTCGGGCGGCATCGTCTCCTGCTCCGCGAGCGCCTGGGCCACGTGCTCGAAGCGCGACAGGGGATCCCGCAGTGCCCTCAACACCACACTGACGGCGGGGTTGCTGAGCACGTACCTGTAGAAGCCCTCGATCGGCGGCGGAGCCTCGTCATCGAGCAGCTTGTCCGTGCGCGTCGCGTTCATAATGACCACGCCGGTGTTGTGAGCGACAGCCTCCGGAAAGACGGTGGTCTCAGGCTCCGGCATGGCGCAGTTGTACCAGCAGAGCACGGTATCAAAAAGACCCGTGGCGACTGCCTTAGCCACTTCCTCCCAATTGTGTCCGGTCACGCCGATGAACCGCGCCAGCCCTTGTTCCTGAGCCTCGACGGCGGCTTCCATCGCGCCACCGGGCCCGAGGACCTTCTCCCGCTCCTCGGCCTTGTTCAGATAGTGTATCTGCCAGATGTCCACATAGTCCGTGCCCAAGAGGCGCAACGACGTCTCCAGATCCTCGCGTGCTCCCGCAGCGTCCCGGCTAACCGTTTTGGTCGCCAGGACGATCTCCTGGCGGCGGCCCTTGATCGCCTCACCGATCACGTGTTCGTCGTCACCGTCTCGATAGGCACGTGCCGTATCGAGATAGGTCACGCCACAGTCTAGGGCCATGCGGTAGGCTTCGGGCGTTTTGGCGTAGGCGCCCCCAATGCCGAGGCGGGTCACCTCAAGTCCGGTGCGCCCCAGCACCGTCTTTGGCAGGTCATACATAGTGCTATCTCCTTGTTAAGTCGACTGTCGACAGATGGTCTCACTCTACCCTCAGAAACGAGGACTGTCAAGCGTACGACGCCTCATCGAAGGCGGGGAGCATATCCAAATCGGAGGGCAAACCCGTCTCGTAGCTCACGCTACGTGCGTCGAACCCCGCGGTGCGGGCGGCACGTCCCGGATGTCTCGGGGACGTTCCGCATTCCAGTTCGACCAAGAGCGAAGTCCAACCTCGCCCTGCGAACGACGCATCACGACCGTCTTGGAAGATGTCAACGCCGGGACGCGCAGCTTGCGCTCGAACGAAACTCGCTGTAAGATACGGCTATGGTCGACAGTCGACAGGAGATTTCCGATGACAGCCCAGACAGAGCCGTTGTCCGCTGAGAACGTTCCGCGGTTCGAGTCCATCAGTCGCAGCGTCTATGTCGCGCTGCGAAAGGCCATTTTCAACGGCGAATACCGGGCCGGGGACCGCATTGTGGAGGCCGAGATCGCGCGTCAACTGGAGATCAGCCGAGCCCCCATACGCGAAGCGCTGCACAGATTACGCCAAGCCGGCCTGGTCGAGCACAGGCCCCGCCGCGGCTGGTTCGTCGTTGAATTGACACCTGACGACATGCAAGACCTTTACCACGTCCGGGCCTTCGTCGAAGGGCTGGCCGCCCGACGCGTCGCGGCCCAAGCCTCCTCCGAACTTCTGGACGAGCTAGCATCGCTCTTCGAGAGGATGCTCGCCGCCGCCGAGCGGGAGAATGCCGACGAGGTCGTTACCACCGACGTTGAGTTCCACCGCTGCATCGTCGAGGGGGGCGGATCCAGCCAGCTTCACCGGATGTGGCGCCAACTCCACCCGCACGACTGGACCGCGATGAGCGTGATCAAGCTCCCTAATGTGACACTGTCCGAGTTGGCGGAACGTCACCAGATCATCCTGGACGCCCTCAACTCAGGGGATCCGGACTGGGC
>JBNGDU010000351.1:0-5994 GCA_049975025.1 Anaerolineae bacterium | reverse complement strand
GGGCCGAGACGGTGGTCAGCCATCATATCCTGGAGTTAGCCCGTCGGGTTCTTTCACCGGCAAGCCAGCGCCCGGAAGACGAAGCAGAGCGTCCAGACGTGGCCAACGCCACAACCGTCGAAACAAAGGGGCCGCAGGCTTTCGCAAGTCCTACCGTCAAACCTGTAAACTCACGCGAGGAGACACATTGATGACCTCTAGCAGAATTCCGCTGGCCATTGTCGGCTGCGGGGGGATGGGCGGTCGCCATCTCCTGGGACTCCAAGAGCTACACGAAACTCACCTGTGCAACGTGGAGTTGGTCGCCGTCTGCGACCTGCGCCGAGACAACGCAGAGCATCTCGCCGGCGAAGCGGCAAGGCTTCTCGGTCAGCGCCCCCAGGTGTTCACAGACCTCGCAGAGATGGTCGCTTCGATGCCCGATCTCCAGGCCGTCGATATCACGACCGATGCAGCGTCCCACCACATCGTCGCCTGCGCTGCGTTCGATCTGGGCCTCCACGTCCTCTGTGAGAAGCCGCTGGCGCTGACGGTGCGCGGCTGTAACCGTATCCTGGAAGCGCAACGGCGCAGCGGCAAACGGCTCAGCGTGGCCGAGAACTATCGCCGCGATCCCATGAGCCGCCTCACCCGGGCACTGATCGATGCCGGGGTCATCGGTTCCCCGCATCTATTCATGGACATCAGCGCGAGCTCGGGTAATCGCATCATTATCACACCGTGGCGCCACATGAAAGAGAAGGGCGGCATGTTGCTCGATGGCGGCGTCCACAACGCGGATATGATGCTCTACACCATGGGCGACGTCGCTCAGATCTACGCCCGGATTGCGCTCTGGGAAAAGACCCGCTACAAACCCACAAGTAGGGCTGGTGTCTCCGGTTTCTACGAGCGATGGTACGCCGAGATGCCCGATGAGATCGAGGCGACGGCCGAGGATACCCTGACCTCGGTGATCGACTTCACGAGTGGCGCGATGGGGCAATGGACCCAGAGCTATGCCGCCCACGGCCAGGGCTTTGGCCACAAAGCGATCTACGGCAGCGCCGGCTCCCTGATCCCCGGCGGGACGCGAAACGGGGTATCGCCCGTGGTGAACGGGGACGGCGGGAAGGCAATAACCGGCGCGCCGCTCCTCGACCTGGTGCCGGACTTCCATCTGGACGCGATCACCACAGAGCTCTTCGGACGCGACCGGCTCGCCTCGTACGACCTGCCCTTCCCCGCCGCGGATCGGAAGCTCTTGGCCATCGAATTCCACGAACTGGGCGCGTGCATTCTTGAGGATAGGTCGCCGGAGGTGGACGGGGAGGTCGGGCGCCGCGCTGTCGCGCTCTGCTACGCGGCGTTCGAGTCCAGTACCCAGAACCGCCCCGTGACGCTTGATGAGATTGAGTCTGAGGCGGTGGGATTGTACGAAGCCGCGATCAACGCCCAGATCAACCTCTAGAGGAGGCCCCAAGATGGAATATCGTCGCCTGGGTCGTACGGAAAAGCAAGTCTCGCTGCTCGGCGTTGGCGGTGGCTACGTGATGCTCCTGGATATCGCCGAGGGGACCCGCATCTACCAACGCGCCTATGAATTGGGCGTCAATTACTTCGACGGTCGCTACGGCTACACCAGCACCATGCAGCGTCCCGTGATCCAGCAGGATCGAGAGCACTTCGTCGTCGGGACTAAGACCGCCAGCAACACCCGCGATGCAGCCCTCCGCCGGATCGATGAGGACCGTGAGGAGCTGGGAACCGACTACATCGACGTTTTCTATCTGCGCACCTACAACCACGAGATGCTGGAAGCGCATTTCGCACCGGGTGGCTCCGTGGAGGGCCTCCTGGCGGCCCGTGAGCAGGGCAAAGTCCGGGCGCTTGGCTTGGCCGGACATAGCGATCTCACCGCCCTGGCCGCCGGCGTCGAGACCGGCCTGATCGATGTCGTGGAGTTTCCCCTCAATGTCGTGAGACGCGAGGCACTGGACGTCCTGATACCGGTCTGCCAGCGCCACGACGTGGGGATGGTCATCATGAAACCCGTCAACGTCGGCCTGGTGCCCGCCGAGGTCGCACTGCCCTGGTTGGCGAACCAACCGGTGCACGTGATGGCGCCCGGCATCAGCACGATGGCGCATCTGGAGACCGATGCCGCGCTGCTCGACCGCACACCGATGGCGCTCTCCCCGGCGGAGGAAGCCGAGGTCGAGCGCTGGCGGCGGAAGGCGGATGCGGAGACCTGTCGCATCTGTGACAACGTATGCCAGGCCGTCTGCGAGCAGGGCTTGAAGATCGACTATATGATCTACCACAACGTCTTCGCCAATGAGCTCCGGCGGCTTGGCGTGGAGGGCTTTCTCAACTACCCCTTCGCACCCTGGGTCAAGGAGCGCGCCGAGATGATCTTCGAGACCGGGCTGAGAGAGCTGCAAGCCTGTACCCACTGCGGCAAGTGCGAGGAGGTCTGCCCGCATCACCTGCCCGTTATGGACTTACTGGAACGCGTGAAAGAAGACCACGTCGCGATCCTGGAGGCCCTTCACGAGCTCAACTGGGTTGAGGCGCACCAGGGAGCAGACTCCCCCCTGCCGGAGAGAATCCTCCAGCGATGGCTCGCCGGCGGTAAGCCAAAACGCCGGACCTAAGGGCGTTATCTAAGGAGACCCAAATGCCTATCGACTATCCGTTGATTGACTGTCATACACATATCGGGCATCTACCCGGCGCGGTAGGCGACGTGACCACCCCTGAAGACCTCGTCTACATCTGCGAGCACCAGGGAGCGCACTTTATGCTGGTCTCCTCCGCCTCGGCAACGACGGTCGACCAGCACCGGGCGACGCAGGAGGTCGTCGATATGGTGGTTCGGCACGGCGATAGACTGGGCGGCATGTTGTGGATTAACCCTCACGACCCATCATGGGCGGATGACGTCCCCATCGCGATCGAGCACGGCTTCTATGGTGTCAAGATCCACCCCGTGCTCGACCACTATGCGGTCAACCGCGCCGCGCTGAATGACGTCTTTGCCTGCGCGCAGGCGCACGGCTGGCCGATTCTGACGCACACCGACGTCGACGGCACCGCGATGGGCGCGGAGGCATACGTTCCCCTCACTCAGGCCTACCCCGACGTCGTGCTCGTCCTGGCGCACCTGCGCTGGGGGGCGATACCGCTTGCCAAGCGCCACGACAACGTCTTCCTGGATACCACCTATATGGATCCCGCGGTCGTGGAGATAGGCGTCGACGCCCTGGGACCGACCAAGATCCTCTTTGGATCCGACGCAGCCGAGGGCTTCGACATCGGTCGCCCGCCTGGACGCGCCCGTCCCCGCCGCAGCTATGCCGGTTTGATCCAGGGCCTTCAAGATCGAGGTATCTCCGACGCGGCCCTGGAGAAGATATTGTACGAGAACGCACGCACCCTGTTTAGCATCTCACTGAAGGAGGTCTAGATCTATGCGCATCAGCTACTGCACTTGGAGTATGATGAAGGTCGACATTGGAGACGCCATCCCGGCGGTCGCCGACATCGGCTACCACGCCATCGAGCTCGCCGTCAGGTCGGGCTGGCCCACGGCGCTGGAGACGTTGGATACCGAGGAGCGACAACGGATCGTCAAGCTGTTGGGAGATCACAACCTGATCCTTTCGGCGGTCGCCGGACACACCTCTATGTGTGAGGACGACCCGGTCAAGAACGCGGCCAATATGCAGCAGTTGCGTGACGCCATCGATCTCGCCGCGGAGCTGTCGACGGCAAATCCGGCCCAACAGGGAGAGCCCGCCATCATGGCCAGCCTCATCGGCGGTCGAGAGGACGAGTGGGACCAGAAGAAAGAGCTGATCGCCGAGCGGGTCCACGCGCTGGGCGAGTATGCCGCCATTCGTGACGTTATCCTGGCGGTCGAGCCCCACTCCGGCACCGCCTTCGATCTGCCGGGCAAAGCGCTTTGGTTGATGGAGCAGGTCAACCACCCCGCCGTCCGTCTGAACTTCGACATCAGTCACTTCGACATCCGGGGCATTGGCATCGACGCGTGCGTGCCCGCAATCGTGCCCTGGAGCGTGCACACCCACGTGAAGGATCAGCGGGGCCTCTACCCCAACCACGAGTTCCTCACGCCGGGCTCGGGTCCCTTCGACTTCGTCCACTACCTCACGGCGATGCATGAGGCGGGATATACGGGCTTCGTCGGCATGGAGGTCAGCGTCATGGTGCAGCGGAAAGACGGCTACGATCCCTTTGTCGATGCGGCGCTGGGCTACTACGCGCTCCGGCACGCCTTCAATGAATCCGGCGTTCCACTAGCAGAAGGATGACGCAAACCCTAGCGACCTGATACCGGCTGCCTGAAAGAAACCCCTTCATACCACAGAGAGATATCAGAGAGGCCCGAGAAGACGTTGCTTGCGCGCTTTGCGGTAGGCACGGGCTTTCTCGGCGGATTCAGTCCTACTTACGGAGAGGAGCGGCAATGACCGAGGACACCTATTTTCATTGGCTGGTGAACGAGACCCCCACAGAATGGTGGCACGATTCCGGCGATCTCGGCGAGCTCGAGGCGGCGATGGCCTACGCCGCCTCGGGTGTGACGATGAACCCGATCCTTGCCCACCAGGCCCTCCAGGCGGCGCCCGAGTACTGGCGCGAGCGGATCGGAGCGCTTCCCCCGGACCTGGACCCTGTCGAAAAAGCGCAGAAGCTGACACACGCCGTCGTCACAGCAGCAGCCGAAAAGCTCGCGCCGCAGCACCGAGCTTCCAACGGGGCCACTGGCTACGTCTGCGCTCAGGTGAACCCTCAGGATGCCGGCGACCGGGAGTCGATGCTGGCGATGGCCCGCAAGTTCCACGCGTGGGCGCCCAATATCGCCGTCAAGCTGCCGGTGACCGCCGCCGGTCTCGACGTGCTCGAGACGTGCGTCGCCGAGGGGATCACGATTACCGCAACGGTGAGTTTCACCGTGCCCCAGGTGGTGGCCGCGGCTAAGCGCCACCGCAAGGGCGCAGCGCGGGCTCGCGAGGCCGGCATCACGCCCGGGCACTGCTTCGCGGTGATCATGATCGGGCGGCTTGACGATTATCTTCGCGACGTGGCCTGGGATAATCACGCCGAAGTCTCCGAGTCCGATATCCGACAGGCCGGTCTGGCGGCCACCAAACGCGCTTACCGGATCTTCCAGGATGAGGGCTTCGAGGCCGTGCTCCTCATCGCGGCGCTCCGCGGCACCTACCACATGATCGAGTTGGCAGGCGCGGATTTCATCATGTCCATACATCCCCGATACCAGGCCATGCTGCTGGACCCCGGGGTCCCCCGCGAGCAGCGCATCGATCAACCTGTGGACCCACAAGTCATCGAACGTCTTCAGACCCTACCGGAGTTCATCCGCTCTTATGAGCCGGACGGCATGGCCCCATGGGAGTTCATCACCTACGGAGCTTCGCAGAAGACGCTGTCCCAGTTCGACCATGTCGGATGGTCAATGCTGGAGAGCTTTGACCTCTTCTAGAGAGGAGCAGACACATGGCCTATGACACGCTTTTCGATATGCGCGGCAAGGTGGTCTTTGCGGCGGGCGCAGGCGGGGCCATCGGCTCCAAGATGGCGCGCGCCGTCGCAGCCTACGGCGCCAGCGTGGCCATCGCCGACATCTCCGCTGACGCCAGCTCCGACGTTGCGGCGGAACTGAGGGAACTCGGCACCGACGCGATCGGTGTGGGGATCAACGTCACGGATGAGGCGTCGGTCAAGGCAGGCGTCGAGGTGGTGGAGGAGCAGCTTGGGCCCATCGACGTGCTCATCAACTCCGTGGGGACGCATATCGAGCAGCCCGCCGAGGAGCTCACGCTGGAGGCGTGGGACACGGTGCTCGACGTCAACCTGCGGGGAGCTTTTGTCCTCTCGCAGGCCGTGGCAAGAGCCATTATCGAAGCCGGACGTCCGGGGAGCCACATCCACGTGACCTCGGTGCGAAGCGCGCTGGGCATCCGGCGC
>JBNGDU010000350.1:0-7863 GCA_049975025.1 Anaerolineae bacterium | reverse complement strand
CGGCGCAGAAGGAGCAGGACAGGACAAGCAGAAAGAGCACCCGCAGGCGGGTGGAGCAAGCAATGGAAACATTCATCATCAACGTGAACCTCTCGCTCGGTTTATAGTCACGTTTGACTATAGCATAGGCGTGTTGCAGCGATGTGGCAACGTTGTGACAGTGCGGAGATCATAGTGTAAGTTGGAGGCATCGTGCTTCTGGATGACGAAGATCGGTCGCTCATCGGCCCACTCGAAGTCGACCTCCTCCCCGCTCGGTTCTGAGGTCCTACGGAAATCCCGCTTTTCTCTGTAATCCTTGAGCTTGTCTTCAGAATCTGGCATCGTTTACCCTCCCAGGCTGTTGTCTATTCCCGCGCCGACATCCACCCATCCGCTACCTCAGCACCTCTTCCATACCGTCGTGGGCGATCTGCGCCTCGACGCCCCGCTCCTCGGCCAGCTCTTGCACCTTCGGCCCCAACGATCGCTCGTCTCCCTTGACGATCTCCGATCCCACGTGGGTGAATATGGCGCGGGGTACCCCCTCCTTCTGACACCACGTCAGTTGGGTGCGGATAGGCACGTGGCCGATGAGGTTGTCGTCGATCTTCCGCACCATCGAGCGCGTGATAGTCGCGCCGTCTCCCACGTAGACCTTAGCGCCGGACAGCGCCGCTTCCCGGTCGCGGATCCAGACCACGTCCGGCACGTAAAAGATCGTGACCTCGCCGGCGATGACCCGGTAACCCACTGCGGGCGCCCGCGTGGAATGGTCGACCGGAAACGCCTCGAAGGTGATCCCCGCGATCTCCACCGGCTCCCGTGCCGGCATGACCTCCCGTTCCTCGATGTCGTAGCTCTCCATCTCCTTCTCCCAGGAGATCTCGGTGGCGTAGACCGGACAAGGCGCGCCCTCCTTGAGCCCCCAGGCATGGTCGGGATGGGCATGGGTAACGACGATGGCGTGCGGATTCAACGCTTCCAACTCCCCCAACCAGTCCTCCCCGCAGTCGATCAGCACCCGTTTGCCGTAGTAGGAGACCATCAAGGCGCTGTGCATCCGGTGGCGCCGGTTGCGGGGCTCGATGTAGCCGCGCGTGCCCAAGAACTCTAGTTTCAAGGTATCACCTACTCCGCCGCCGTGTCGATTTCCCTGTCTGCCATAGCGTGCACCTCCTACGCTCAAGGACGCAGTTATCAGCTTTCGGTTACCGGTTGTCAGTTCTTAGCTATGAGGCCGTTCTGTGAATCGACACTCATCTCTCTCAAGGTAGCATAGTCAACCGGCGCTAGCCGATGGATATCGTTGGGACTGAGGTTGAACTTCGTTGGTATAGTGTAGTTCAGCGCCCTGATCGCCACGTCGCCCATCAGCAGGTAGGTCCGCACGTTCGGGAACGGGACCGATTCCAGCGCCACGGTTGGTACGAGACAGCTATCGTGTTCACTCCTTCACACGGGAAGTCCGCACACCCACTATCCTTGTTGACCTTCATACCGTGCTCCTTTCTTCTATTTCCCCGGTTGCGGCGGGGGTTCGTTACCGATGACATTGCCCTCGGCATCGGTCTTGAGCAAGCCCTTGGATATGTCGAGAAGGACGAGCTGATTACCCCACGGGTCCGCAACCACGACGCAGCGACCAATCCGGATGTCGAAGGGCCCGTGGATGATCGATCCGCCGGTCTCCTCGATCAACTCAGCGGCTCGATCGGCCGATTCGACCTTGATGTCAACCTCGAAGCCCCGGCGCTCGGTGTGCAGGACGATCTCGGCATCACCCTCTCCCATCCTGAGGCCGGCGGCGGTCGCCGTGCGCCAGATCAGCTCATGCCCCAGGCGATCTCGATAATAGGCCAGGCCCTCGTCCAGGTCGGGGACCGGAATCTGGATGCAGTCAATCTTCTGAAAGAGCGCGGGCATAGTGAGCCATCCTCAATTTCAGGAGGTCGACGTCCACCATCGTGATGACGGCGGCGAGGTAGCCGAAGCCGTGGCGCGCCCGATCGGGCGGATACCAGCGGACAGCGCAGCGGTCTTGGTGCGACGCCTTGACGGGGTCGACCAGCCGTCGCTGAAGGCAAAGGGGTCACCGAAGAAGCTTAACCCGGCAAGGAAGATACGCCCGCGCTCGATGATGCGTGTGGGCTCCATCATTCAGATCCTCCCAACGTGAAGTTCGTGTCCCATATTCTATACGGAAAGGCCCCGAACCGTAGCTCGGGGCCTCTAATGCTGCGAGTAGCGTGGTGGGACGCACCTGCCGTCGGTGCGTTCCACCTGAGCTTCCACATCGAACAGCCCTACCGTCGTCCTACCGGGTTGCGCAAGAAGGTGCAACCCACTGACGGCCCCCGTGCCGGCCGTCTCGGGCATGTTCCACAAGTGGGTCGCAGCGCTGCACTGCTACTTCTCGTACTCCTCCAGGCCGATACCGGCCTCGGGCATCCATTCGGGCCAACCCGCAAGCCACTCGGGGATGTGCGCCTCCTGCACGCGGTCGCAGACGGGAAAGTAGGCCTTGAGATCCACGAGCCGCGTGCCGTCGAAGGCGTCGAGATCGGCGACCTTCACGAGGCCGCGCTCCTCGTCGACCTCCAGGATGCGGCACGTCGTCATCGCCACGGGGTTAGGGCGATAGGGTACGCGGGTGGCGAAGACCCCGGTCAGGTGCCCCTGGGCGTAGGGCGGCTCGGTCCGCAGCAAGTTGCGGTACTCGTCGTTGTCGAAGTGATCGGCCCATCAAAAGACCATCAAGTGGCTGAACTCGCCCAATTGTTTGAGCGCGGGCCTGAACGGCGCGTCGATCTCCAATACCACCCCATCGTCGGTCTGGCGCGCGCGACCGATGGGATACATCCGAAAGACTTCCTGCGTCTGCGTGTTCATGATGTGTCCTCCCCACTTGGATTGAATGACGTTCACAGCATAACAGAGAGCGGAGCCGCGTCTTGATGCTGGTTGCGCCGTTGGGGGGCGTGTTTGGAGGCTGGCGAGGGATGGCTTGACGATTCTTGCGAATGGGCAGCAATATCAGGTGCGTGAGGTTGTCAGCGGGAGGGTACACTAACTCAAGCTATTCGGAGCCCAGCAGAGGGATTGCATATTAGGAACCTAAGTGCGGTGCCTCCGTGGAAAGCCAGCGGGATCATAGCACCCGCTTGCTGTAACACCCTGAGGATACGCGCCTGTAGATACTCGCGCGTTAGGTTTCGCCCTTGAAGTGTGGGCCTTGCCTCACCTACTTGCGACTTAAGAGTGGAGCATTGTCCACAATTTCCTACAACTCAGGAAATTCCATAGCTGTATTTCGCCATAAATGGCAAATTACTGCAATATAGTGGCGGCAGGCTGGAGTCCGGTCGGGTCTACGAAAGCTACGGGGGGCCGAGTCCTTCTTCATCCTCTATCCGCGCTAGGAATTGAGCGGGAGTTAGGACGGCGATCTCGCCCACGTGCTTCAACGTCAGGAGGTCGCTGTAACCGCTGACGATGACATCAGCGCATCCCGCAACGGCGCAAGCGATAACTCGATCATCGTCGGGATCGCGGCTGATGGACGGGATGTCATCGGGCAGATCCACCAGATCACTTAATGCCGCGACGAGGGCCACGAAACGAACCCGCGTCTCATCATCATAGTAACGCTGCAAGCGCGGATAGCGCAGGACCCGGTCCAGCTCCTCCAACAAGACCGACGCTGAGATCAGCGTAAAACGTTGCGCCGCGAGGTACTCATCGATTAGAGTCGCGATTGGCGGACGATGAGTGAGCAGATAACTTACGAGGAGATTGGTGTCGAACACGACGCGCATCAGGAATTACGGGCCTCCTCAACTAAGGCTTCGGCCTCGGCGTCCCAGAGTCCCGCTCGGGCGCTCACCTCGCTGGCGATCCGGCGTAATTCTGCCAGCCACGCCTCCCGCTCCAAGCGCTGCGCGCGCCATTCTTGATACGTCTCAAAGTCCTCATAGGGGATGATCACCGCCTGGGGCGTATCATAGGTCTGCACGATGACAGGCTCTCGCTTGAGACGCACTCGATCGAGCACCTCACGCACCCGACGGCGTAGATCTGTCGACTGAACGGTTTCTACCACAAACAGCCTCCTATGTAGCACAACATATGCCGATTTATGGTGCTTATTATACACAAACTATGGCGTAGCATCTACGCCGTCAACGGGTGTGTTCAGAAATGGGGGCGAATCTCTTAGCCAGGCTCACCGCTACAGCATCAGGAAGTGTTTTGCCCATTTCTGAACACACGGGCCCGAGGGCCTCAGGCAGTTTTGGCCCGTCTTCTTGGAGCACACTGATGCGAAGGCGCCAAAACTGCACCTCTGGCAAGCAGTTTCGCCGACAATCATCTTGTTATTTCCCCAAAAGTCGACTGCACCCCCGTCAACGCAACGTTGCTGACACGCCTACTACAAGCTTTTTCGACCTATGGCTACGGGCTCTAAGGGGCTTCCACAGCAGTAAGGAGAGCGGGAAGCCAGAGCTTGGGGGTGACGAAGGGCGCTGAAGCATCGACAAGGGTGGCGGCCTCGGCCTCAAAGGCGAAGGACTCCAAGTTCCCGGCCTCGTCCACGGCCCGCACCTCGAACTCGTAGTAGGCATCGGTCTCGGGGAAGTCGTCGGCGTTGACGTCAAAGATGGTACTGGTGGCGGTCGTGTCGACGAGCAGCGTGGTCCATCCGCTGCCATTGACGCGGTAGAGGAGGTCGTACGTGGCGACACCGGACTCACTATCGCTCCCAGACCAGGAGACCGGGAACGTAGTCGTGCCGATGACCGACGGGAGAGGATTGACAGTGGCGTCGGGTGGGATCGTGTCGACGGTGGTGCTGGCCTCCACGTCGCCGAAATCCTCGACGTTGCCCGCATCATCCACCCCGCGGGCGCGGAACCCGTAGGTGCGTCCGTCCTCGCCCACGAACTCGGCCTGAGTGGCGGTGACCTCTGAGAGCCACGCCTGCCACGTGCCGCCGTCTACACGGAACTCGACGTCGTAGTAGGCGATATCGGCGGGGCCGGGGTCCGATCCGCTCCAGCTCACGGTGAAATCCCGGTCCACATAGGTAGGCAGGTCGTCAACGGTGATGTCCGGCGGCTCGACGTCGTTGGTGTCAGCGTAGTCGATGATAAGGCGTGGATAGAAGGCCGTGTCGGTCTCGCGGGAGTAGAAGGCCCGCTCGCGCTGCTGTACTCTCTCGTCACCGATGATCACCAGGCCGTAGTTTGTCTGGGTGCCGTCGACCCATTGCTCCACTAGACGTGTGATGTCCCAGTCCCACGCCGTATCGGCGCTGTTGCCGATGAACAGAGTGGCGTAATCCTCGCGCGCCCACACCGGCTCCCGGTTCCAGGTGAGATTGGTCTCGGACCAGGGCGCATCGACCCGCCGCACGGCGCTCGGCATGGGATCGTCGTCCGGCGGATCAGCGTAAGCGAGGTAAAGGCGCAGGCGAGCGCTTTTGATGACCACACCTTCGGGAACGTAGGCGTCGACGTCAAAGCGCAGGAAGATGCGCTCGGCCCCGAATCCGTCGCCGGTCAGATTGTAGCCCAGGAACAGGCCGCCGCCCCCGAAGTTCTGAAAAGGGCGCTCCGACGCGATGTAGGTGTCGGCCTCTGGGGCCAGGACGACCTGAGTCAGGGCGGCGTCTCCCGCCAGGGGGCGGACGACCACCTCGCGCTGCGGAGCCTCCCGGTCCGCCGTCCGTGGGGGCCCGTCGCCCTGCCCCGCCACATCCAGCGGCGTGACCAGCAGGCACAGGGTCAATAGGGATCCAACCAAGATTCTGAGACTGAGTCCGCTCACCATATCTCCGCTCCTTTTCGCACGTATCTCATAGCTTTGCAGATCAAGGATAGCACGTCAGCGACGCGCCAACGGGTGTTCCGTGTTTGGGTAGAGTTGGAAATGGGTTGCTCAAGTGGGCCGACAATTCGGATCTTGGGGGTATACTATAAAGTGTATCAGATGCCGCAGTGCGCGGACTAGATTCCAGGAGGTATGAGCAATGAACGAGAAGTCCTCACTGACCCGAAGCGAGGCCGTTGCACGGGTGGTGGCGGAGCTCGACGGCCCGGTCGACGTCGAGTCGTTTGCCAAGCGGGTGCTGGCGCTTGCGCCCTCCACGGCCAAAGATCCGATCAAGGCGGTGCGCAAACACCTCCGGAGCAACGAAGTCGGAGAAACGTTGGTCTTCCTGGAGGACCAGACGATCATTCCTCTGCGCATCGCGATGAAGGGCGTCCGGTTTCGCATTCCCCTCATCCGGCAGGAGGCGAAGCACGGCGCCCTGTTGATCCACCCGGCCTTCGACTATTATCTGCGGCACGGTGTCGAGCCGGAGTCCGTGCAACTGATGGACGCCCGAGGCCGCAAGCTGCCGACCCGCCTGACGACGCTCCGCCGGCAGGTCAAGGGACTCTTCGGTAACGAGGCCGTCCAGCAAGACGCCTTCGATCTGAGACAATGGTTCCAGGACCAGGGCGCGAGACGTCACGACAGCGTGATCGTCACGATCGAGGATTGGGAGGCCGGGTGCTTCCGCCTGGACATCGAACCGGAGAAGCGTGTTCGAAGGGAGGAGGTGGAGCGGCGGGATCAGGAGTTCGCGGACCTCGTCTTCGAGATGTTGGAGTCGTCTCGTAGCGAGATGGTTCTCGGTAAACGGGCCATTTACACCGCTCACGCCCGCATGTCGGACCCCAAGGGCTACCCCGGCAACCACTGGCTTCCGGTCATCAATGGGGATGAACGCATGACGTACGACGGCTGGGCGATCCGGTACAGCAATTGGCGCTCACCGCTTGAGCAAATGCTGCGTCCTGACGAACCCAAACCTCAGAAGGCCTTCTCTGCCGAGGAGGCGGAGCAGGTCTACCGTTTCAAGGCGTCGTTGTGGCATCGCTCCGGTCTGTGGCGTGTTATCGAGATCCAGGGCGAGCAGACGCTGGCGGATTTCGACTCGATCATGCGCGACGCCTTCGAGCACGATTCCTTCGACCACATGGGCGGCTTTTGGAAACGGGTGCGGCGCGGCAAGGGGAGACGATTCCGGGAGGTCGACCTGGGCGCCGTCTCCCCGTGGGGAGAGGGCGATGGGGCCGAGGTCGCCGTCGCGGGCCTGGGGCTGGAGCCGGGCGACGAACTCAAGTACGTCTACGACTTCGGCGACTGGATCGAGCACCGGTTGACGCTGCAGGAGATCGTCGAGCCGGAGGAGGACGCCAAGTACCCGCGCATCGTGGACCAGAACAAACCACGGTACAAATACTGCGAGCGGTGCGAGGCCGAAGGCCGCAAGACCGTGGCGACGTGGATCTGCATCGAGTGCTCCCAGCGCGAGGATCGCCCCGTGCTCCTCTGCGAGGACTGCCTCCGCGAAGAGCACGAGGATCACTACGCCGAGCAGATACTGTACTAGCGAAAAGAAACATAGTCGTACACTGAGCCCTGCCTATAGGGCAATCGCGTTTGGATATAGATGCTCGTAGCCCCCGTCTCGGGGGTGTTTTTGGCGCGGAAAGCCCCGTTGCAGAGGCTGGCCCGTGCTCAGGCCGCCCCGAGGACGGGGCTTTGAGCCCTAGATGCAATTGCCCTAGCCCTGCCTAACTCTATGGTTGACTGGTGGAGCGTATATGATATCGTAGAGCAATCAAGCGCCGTCGCCGTTCTATAGCGAGCTATACTTATCCGGCCTCATCCGATCAACGACACGGGTGGGGCTTTTATTGTTGGACGACGCGGTGACGGAGGGTCAGGTCGACAAGCCAGGTGGGTATGGTGGGAGGGGGACTATGGCAGAGTCAACAGGGGTTCTGGGTGGGCGGCGACAGGGGCTGGTCGTGGGGCTCTACGCCAAGG
>JBNGDU010000349.1:0-7873 GCA_049975025.1 Anaerolineae bacterium | reverse complement strand
ATCACACAAGCCGTCCCCAGGTCCGCCACGTTGATTGCAGCGCGAGATGCCTTTCTGGAGAGCGTCGGCAGCTGGATGTACGCCTGCATGGAGCGCTACGGAGACGCGGATCCCACCGACGTCCACGACCAAGGGACCTACATGACCGCCTGGGCCCCGTACATACGATTCACCGGTGACGCCCGCTCCCTGACCTTCCTTAAGGAGAGGCGAGATCGCATTCGCGACCATTTTGTCGAGACGGATCAATGGCACCACGGCTACTGGCGCCTTCAGGAGGCGCACCACGGCACAGAGCACTTCGAGCTCTTCCTGGGCGCGCTCTTCGCCCTTGATCCCGACGACGTTATGACCCAGGCACAGTTACTCGACGCCGCTGAGCACATCGGCAACTGGATTCCTGGCATCCCCCGTTGGTTCGACAAGAAGAGCGGCCTCTTTCGCTCGATGTATCTCGGCACAGAGACGGTCCGTACGGAACCCGGCATGGAGCTCAACATCCCTGATCACCTGCGTTACGTCAACCTGTGCCTCCTGGCACACCGGATGACCAAGGGCTGGGCCCATCCTGAGCGTTACCTAGAGCTCGCCGTCGAGTACGCAGGCCGCTGGGCAGATGCGGTTATCGCCCACGAGCACCTACCCATCGGACTCCTCCCCTATGGCCCCGTCTACCAACTTGACGGCGAGGCCGAGGCTGCCTATCGTGGTTTCGCAGGCATGGCGGGACACCTCGATGACGATGTCGATCGGGCCGAGAACCTGTTGGCCTCTAACGGAACCGGGGCACTGCTCAACCTCTGGAAACTGACTCAAGACGACCGCTTTCTGCGCGCCGAAGAGCGGCTTCTGGATGTACTGGCGGCGCAGCTCTTGGACCCCGACGCCGGCGCCGCAGCGGATGCGATAAGACGCTACCGCCGGCGTACTGGGCATCGGCGCTACGACGCCGCCGTGCTGCAAGCGGTGGACACGGCCTCGCGCGAAGTCGACCCCTTCGCCATCGAGAGACTCGGCATCGAGCCCGACCTGCGGCGGAGCGAGCGCCCTCACGGCATCGGCAAGCGCTCCGATATGCCCAACTGGTTCGAGGACGGTAAGTCACGCCGGC
The DNA here is from genome assembly GCA_049975025.1 of Anaerolineae bacterium. Classification (GTDB taxonomy): domain Bacteria; phylum Chloroflexota; class Anaerolineae; order B4-G1; family SLSP01; genus PWVB01. The sequence goes on along the minus strand of JBNGDU010000349.1, from coordinate 6,762 downwards.
ACAATCCCATCCTTTTGGCCCTGGCGGCCGAGATACGGAGCGACGAAGCCCTGGCAACTCGCGCTCTGGATCTGGCGCACACTTACTTCAACCTCGCCCGGGCCACGCTGCCCGACGGTCGGCACCACGGGTGCGCAGCCAACACCATCAGCGCCGTTGCCCGCGGCCACGGTCGCGAGAACCACGCGGGCATGGTCACCACCGCGTTAGGAGCGATGATATGATGGCATCGAACCCAGCCAATCTGGCCTTGAGATTCCTCTTGGAGTTAGCAGCATGGGCTAGTATGGGATATTGGGGGTGGACGCAGCATAGCGGCCTTGGGCGCTTCGCCTGGGGCATAGGTCTGCCCTTGGTGGCGATGGCGCTTTGGGGAGTCTTTCGCGTGCCGGGGGATGGTGGTGAGCCCGTCGTCGCCGTGCCGGGATGGGTGCGACTGATCCTCGAGGCCGTCGAGTTTGGCGACGCAGTCTGGTTGCTGCACGACGCCGGGCGTCGCCCTTGGGCGACCGCTATGGCCGTGCTGCTGCTCATCCACTATGCACTCTCGGTCGACCGCATCCGCTGGCTGCTCGCACAACGCTAACACCACAGGTCGGCTCAGCGCAATGTTCGTGGGCGCTTCAGCGCCGTCAGTTACGCGACCCGACTGAAGCGCTTCCTACGACCCTGTGTCACCTCTAGGACCCTAGCCGCTCCTCCCACTCCTCGACGGTCCGCGGCCAATCCTCCTTCAGCAGCCGCGAAAGCGCCCGGTCGGCCAGCAGCCGGCCCTCCGTCTGGCACGTTGGACAGTAGTTGGTCTCATTGGTCGCGTAGCGAATCCGCTGCACCGGCGTGCCGCAGACCGGACACGGCTTCCCATATCGGCCGTGGACGGCCATGTCGTCGCGGAAGGCTGTGACCTTCTCGGGAAACCCGTCCCCGACCTCAGCGCGGATACGTTCCGCAAATTCGTCCAGCACCTCGCGCGTGGCCTCAAAGAGGTGGGCAACTTGCTCATCACTGACGCTCTGGCTCAACAGGAAAGGTGATAGGCCCGCCCGGTGCAGGATCTCGTCGGAGTAGGCGTTGCCGATGCCGCTCAGAATGGTAGGATCGCGCAGGGTGCGCTTAAGGGTGTGGTTCTCGCGCCTAACGGCGGCGCTGAAGGCCGCCAAGGACGCGTCCATCACCTCCAGGCCGCCGCGATCGAAGTCCGCCAGCGCCTCCCGCCCCCGCACCAAATGCAGCGAAGCTCGCTTCTTGGTGGACGACTCCGTCAGCAGCAGCGTCCCGCTCTGGAAGTCCAGCGCCGCAAGTCCCCGACGCTTAGGGATGGTCTTGCCCCGTCTGTGCCAATGCAACCACCCTGCGATCATCAGGTGCAGGACGAGGAAGTAGCCATCCTCGAAGCCGAAGAGGATGCGCTTCCCCAGCCGTTCGACATCCTCCAGCCTGCGCGCCTGGATGGCGGAGATCGGCGGGTCAAACGTTCGCAAGACGAATGGATGACCGATACGTATGCGCTCCAGCGTCTGACCTTTGACGAAGTGGCGCAGGCGTTCGACGTAGACTACGACATCCGGGTATTCGGGCAAGCCAACTCCCTCTATAGCTGCAGATCGCGGAGTTGCGCGTTCACCGCGTCTAGCTCGAATGCCTCTGGGTCAAAGTTGTAGCCGGCCCAGACGGTATAGTCTTCGTGTTCGGGGTGGCTTGGATCCCTAAGCGCCTGCAACAAGTGCTGATATCCCCATGGGCCGCCGACATCCTCAGGTGGGCAAGCGCGCTTCCCTTTGATACAAACAGGATAGTCCTGATCCGGATCGGCTGGTAGGATCTCTTCAACCAAGATGGTGTGCAGCCAACCATCGCCGAAGTCATACTCATACTTGATCCGGGCCCCCGCACGCGACACGATCTCATCAAGCCGGACGCGGCTCTCATCCCTCATCTCCATACCAAAATCACTGTAGTCAGGATGGGGCACGCCAAAATAGGTACCGTCCACAATGAACTGGTGCAGATGGTAATCCTGCCATCCCATCGCTATCTGGATAACCAAATGAAGGTCATCCAACGCCATCCCAGCCGGCACCAAGAGCCGCCGCCATATGGGCGGACGGATATCGTCAAGTGCCACCTTTATTTTGTAGACGGTGGAGACTTGACGCCGACGCTTCGCCTTCTGCGGACGGGCCTGACTGGTATCTCTTAGAACCGGAAGCTCCGCTGGTGCCACCAACACCCGGACCCCGCCGTCGGGCTCACGTTCGACCAGCCCAAGCTCCTCCAGTCGCTGCACCATCTGTATCACCGCCGACGGTGTCACGCCCAGCACGTCAGCCACCACCTGGTAAGTGGGCGACCTACCGTGGATCGCCCTGTAATTATAGTACAAAGCCAAATACTCACCCTGCCTGTCGGTGAAACTTTGAGACGCCATGGCCACACCTCCGAATTTTGAGACGGCAACGGGCACGATCAAGTGGCAACCAGCATCCCTCGCTGCCGTGATGTAACGCCGCAAACGGACCAAAGAGACTTGCCGGAATCCGGCTTGATTATGCCTAATTATGGCGCTGTTCGCCATCTCAGCAACAGGAATGCCGAGGCTCTGATCACCAACGCAATCCCAACATTTGCAACGCGAGCCACCCTTAACTCAAACCGAGATCGAAGGTAGGCCGCCCGGTCTGGTGCTAAACTAAAGGTGCGTGAGCGGCTGGTGACACCTTGAGGCCGATGGAGATGTTTCCTTTCTTCCTCGCTTACCTCGTTCTGGATGCCGACCAGCCGTTTTGTTGAGCCGGTGCCCGGCAAGCGAATGCCCATCAACGGGCCCATCGAAGCTGGGCGATCGGTGGAATTGGTCTGTGTCTTGTCCTAGGAGGATACACGAATGAGCAGTGAGATCATGGTTACGATTGATCGTGAGGAATGTATTGAATGCGGCGTCTGCTACAGCCTGTGTCCGGACGTCTTTGAGCCCGGCGATGACGGCTGGAGCCAGATTGTCGAAGCCTACCGAGTCGACGACGACCCTGCCAAGGGAAAGGTGCCGGCTGATTTGGAGAGCTGTGTGGAAGATGCCGCGGACGCATGCCCGGTGGCGATCATCCACGTGGGTGAGTAGCGACGCCAGCGCGTGACGGCGCCTACGCGAGGCGCGCCGACAATCGGCACAAGCAGGACCAAGCGCAACAAGGCACAGCTGAGACCCATCCTGACGACGTAACTTCAGGCCATAAGGAGGCTAACATGAATTACCACGACTTTCTTGGAAAGGTTCAGCACCGTGCGGAAATGGCGGAAACCCAGCAAGCGGTGAGTGCGGCGCGCGCGACCCTTGAGACCTTGGCGGAGCGCATCCATCGAGGCGAGGTCAGCGATGTCGCAGCGCAGCTTCCGCCGGAGCTTGCGGTCTACTTGGAAAACGCTCAAGAGAAGCCCGAGCGCTTCTCCGCGCAGGAGTTTGTGAAGCGCGTCGCGGCTCGTGAGGAGGCGGATCTTCCGGATGCAGCGTACCATGCCCGGGTCGTATTCGAGGTGTTGGGCGAGGCGGTGACGCCGAATGAGTTCGCCCAACTTCGCGACCAACTTCCCGCCGACTACAACGACCTCTTCGAGGCCGGCAGCAAGGGTGAAATGGACCTAGAATAGACGCACCATCGCCGGACCTCTGAGTTCCCAACAGGAGAGGCCAGTCCCCTCCGGCAGGAGCCAGAGGTCTCTTTTTTGTCGGTTTCCCCCCATGAGCCGCTTTTCGAGTGTAAGCCGCTTCCTGGTATAATGTGAGGTGGCGCATGACTAGAAAACTCGGATAGAGACGGCTTCAAACTCTGAAAGGAGATCGACATTGCTACCTTGGCTGGGTCAGCAGCTTATTGAGTTCTTCGGCCCATTCAGGCTTTTCACTTCCTATCTGTTTCTGGCAAGTGTGGGTGCGGCGCTCGCTGCGCTGGCCACCTGGTACCTTCTACCTCACCTATGGCAACGTCTACCTCGCGACCAAGGACGTCTACACGCGGTCAACGCTCATCAAGCACAGGGTAAACCCGTCGGCGCGGGCGCTGTCTTTGTTCCCATCTTCGCGGTTGTCGCCTTTCTGACCGTACCTTTTGATTGGCGTATCCTAGGGGGCATCGGCTGCGTGGTTCTATCGATGGTCGAAGGCTATTACGACGATCGCATTCATGGACTGAGTGAGTACACATTGGGTGCCATAGATCTCGGCATATCCCTTTTAGGTGCCGTCGTTCTCTGTCAATTCCACGCTTACAAACTCTGGGTCCCGCTCTTCAAGACCCCCATCTTGCTCTCGCCCTGGGCTTTTGTTCCCCTCACCACGATAGTCCTCTGGCTTATGATCAACGCCACCAACTGCACCGATGGCGTGGACGGGCTCTCGGCTAGCCTCTCGATTCTGGCTTTCATCTATCTTGGCACAATTCTCTACGCCGTCGTGGGTCACAAAGACATCTCCAGCTATCTGCTGGTGCCCCACTATCCGGATGGCGCGAATTGGGCATTGCTCTCGTTCATCATGGCAGGATGCCTGGCGGGGTACCTGTGGCACAATAGCCTGCCAAGCGCCGTTCTGATGGGCGACGCGGGATCGCGACCTATGGGGCTCCTCTTGGGACTGCTGGTCATGGCATCAGGTAATCCCTTTCTCATCTTCGTAGTGACCGGCGTGGTTCTGGTCAACGGAGCGACGGGCCTGCTCAAGGTCGCGTTGCTGCGTTTCTTCCGCATTAGCATCTTCAAGACCATACGCTATCCGCTTCACGATCACGTCCGGCACAAGTTGGGGTGGTCCAACACACAGGTGCTGGTCCGTTTTGTGCTGCTGCAGGCCATCGTCACCCCCATCCTGCTGGTTCTGCTGTTCAAGGTCCGGTAGGTGGCCTGTTTCCGAACCACTGCATATTGAAACTGCTGCGCGCGAATCACAGCGCAACCTCTAACAGATAGAACATCTCAGTCATAGACAAAGGGACAATTCAACATGCTCAAAAGAGATCGCGCAGCCAACCGGGACGCTAAGGTCGTCGTCATCGGTGCCGGTATGTCCGGCCTTACCGCTGGCGCCTACCTTGCCCGGGCCGGCTTCCCCGTGACCGTCTTCGAGCAGTTCTCAGAAGTTGGCGGGGTCACGACCACCCTTGAGGAGGACGATTTCAGTTGGGATCTCGGTCCCCTCTTGCTCGAGGGATTCGCCCCGGATGAGCGCGGCGGACGTATCTTGAAGGAACTTGACGTGGCGGATCGCGTGGCACTGAAGATGGATGATCGGGCTTACGTCTTTCCTGACTTCGACCTGAGGAAGCCGGAGACTTATCAAGGACCGGGCTGGCGTCGGGAGAGGCTGCACCACCTATTTCCTGCCGAACGTCAGGGCATTGACCGCTACTATCGCTTCTACAACCGTGTCATGGACCTGATGACTTTGCACATCCGGTCGGCAGAGGCCCGGGGACCAAGGAAGCTATTGCTCAAGCTCCGCACCTGGCTCGCTTACAACCGGATCAAGGATAGAGAAGCGTGGTCGGCGCAAAAGCTCATGAGCCACTTCTTCGTCGACCGCCGCCTCAAGGCGGTCTTCACGTCTATATTGGCAGACTTTGTCGTTCGTCCAAGTCGTTTTCCGGCCCTGGGCATTCCCCTGCTCAATGTCGAGAATGCCTTCGATCATCGCATTCCACGAAAAGCCTCGACCGCCGGCAAGCGTCCCAGCTATCACTTCGTACTGGGCGGCTGTGGCACGCTGGCTGAGGCAGTGGCTGACGTAATCCGAGACCACGGCGGGCGAATCTACACCACAGCCACCGTGGAGAAGATCCTGGTGAACGCCGACCGCGTCACCGGCGTCCAGTTGGCTGGAGGTCGCGTGGAGAAGGCCGACATTGTCGTCGCCACCGGCGGGGCAAAGGAGACCTTCTTCCAGCTCGTGGGACGCGAGTATCTGCCATCCGGGTTCGCCTACCAAGTCGATGAGCTGCAGTTGATGGACTCCGTGCTGATGGTCCACCTTGGCGTCGATTTTGACCCTCAACCGTATCAGCCGAACGCCTTGACCTACTACTACGGTACCTACGATATCGAGGAGGGGGTCCGCCGCTGCCAGCAGGGCATCTATCACGAAGGCGATGATGGTTTCCTGATCTACATCCCTTCGCTTCACTCACCGGAATTGGCGCCATCCGGTCACCACGCGATCACGATCTACACCATCGCCCCAAATGAGTTGTCCAGAGGCACGTGGAGGCGTCGAAAGCGAAAGCTCGCGGATCAACTGGTGGCACAGGCCGAGCGCGTGATCCCCGGCTTGCGCGAGCACACCAAGACCCGAGTCATATTGACCCCCGAGGACTTCCGGGACCGCACGCATCTGGACCACCACGCGTTTGGCGGTCGCGCACCGGTGATGGGCCAGGAGGGCCCGGGTCACGCGACGCCCATCCGTGGGCTCTGGTTCGCTGGTGCTCAGAGCGAGAGTGGCGGTGGGGTGCAGAACGTTATGATCGGCGCCCGGGAGACCGCCCATCAGATCATCAAAGACCGCACGTCGACCAGCTAGCATACCTGGAGGAGACCCATGAGAATGACCAAGCTCTTCAGCAACACACTGCGCGAGGCACCGTCCGAGGCGCAGATCACCAGCCACCAACTACTCCTGCGGGCGGGGTTCATTCGCCAGCTCGCCGCAGGCATTTTCAGCGCTCGTAACCGTTTAGTAAAGTGAGCAACAGACGCTCTAAGCCGTTTCTAAGACAA
>JBNGDU010000348.1:0-7901 GCA_049975025.1 Anaerolineae bacterium | reverse complement strand
CAGCTCGCCGGTTTTCACCTCTGATGTCGTGGAGACCGACACCTGTTGACCGTAACGTATGGCTTGCTCCTCTGATCGGGACACCACAGTTACCGGCATCTTACTCAGCACAACATAAGGTGGCAGCAGAGCAGAGGCCAGTTGGTCTTTGGCGGCGAGTGCCCGCAGGTCATCCAACGTGAAGCTATCCTCCAGCGTGAACGGACCATTGGCGATTCTCGTGAGTGTGGTCAAGTGAGCTCCGCAACCCAGCCGTTGACCCAGGTCGTGGGCCAAACTGCGAACGTAGGTGCCGGGAGAACAGACGATATCCAGCTCAAGTTCAGGGCGGTGCCAATTCAGGATCTCGATTCGCTGAACAGTCACAGGACGCGGCTGGCGTTCAACGCGTTTGCCCTCGCGTGCCAGTTCGTAGAGTCTTTTTCCGTTAACTCGGATCGCGGCATACATTGGGGGCACCTGCTGAATGTCACCCTGGAACTCATGCAGTACGTTCTCAACCTGCTCAAGGTTAACGTCCACCGGGCGTTCGTCCGTGATCTCTCCATCCGCGTCGTATGTGGTGGTGGTCTGACCCAACCGGAGGACAGCGCTATAGCGTTTCTGAGTGGCGCCGGCGAAGCGTGACAGGCGTGTCGCCGCACCTATAAGAAGCACCAGCACGCCGGTGGCCATCGGATCGAGCGTGCCGGTATGGCCGACCTTCCGGGTGCCAACAAGACGTCGCACGACATTCACGACATCGTGCGACGTCAAACCGGCGGGTTTGTTGACGATCAGAACCCCGCTCACTCGCGATTGTCCATCGCGGACCAAAGGCGTTCCAGCACCCGGTCCACAGCTCCATCCAATGGACCTGCGAGAGTACAGCCGGCAGCTTGAAGATGCCCTCCTCCGCCAAACTCGTAAGCAACGGTGGCTACATCATAGCCCGGTCGCGCCCGCATACTCACCTTAACGCTGCCGTCGCGCATCTCTATAAACGCGGCGATGATTTGGGCTTCAGCGACCCGGCTCAGGAGGTTGCCCAGGTCGAGGTCGTAATGATCCTCTATGTTCAGCTCTTTCTTCTCGGAAAGCGGAAAGGTGGTCCATCCGATGCCGCCCTTGAGCTTCAGCCTGTCCAGAGCGATGCCCCACGCGCGCATCTTCTTGTAGGGCACGGCGTCCAGGGTCTTCTGCATGACCCTCAGGTAATCGCCGCCGGCGGAGATCAGGCCCCCAACGATGTTGAGGACCTCAGACGTGGTTGTCTCGGTGCGCAGTCCCCGTGTGTCCGTCAGGATACCTACCAAGAGGCAGGTCGCGATATCGTCTTTCACAGGCACGCCCAGCGCTTCAATAAGGTCGATCATCGGAATCGCCGTCGCTGCCATATTGGGAAAGACAAGGTTGACATCACCGAATTGCTCGTTGGTCCTGTGATGGTCCACGACCACCAGGGAGAGCCGATTGCGCCAGCTCTCCCGGAAGATCTCGCCGGTCCTGGAGAGATCGCTCATATCGATGGCGATCACGAGATCAATGTCGATATCCTCCGCTACATCCTTCACAAACGCCTCAGCACCTGGAAGATAGGCGAGACTCTCAGGTAAGGGGTGTACGCACGCTATCGTAGGTTGCTTGCCCATAGCTAGGAGGGCCAGGCGCAGAGCCAGTGTCGATCCAATGGTGTCTCCGTCTGGCCTTGGATGGGCGATTAAGAGGGGGCGTTTACTCTTCTTGAGTAATGACGTTGCTTGGTTCAGGCTGCTCAAGGGATTCGTCGTCGGAGTCATAGGTGTCGTCATCCTCGTGTAGTTCCTTTAACAATGCCTCAATGCGAGCGCCATGGGCCAGAGACGGATCGTAAATGAAGATCAGTCTTGGCAAGTTCCGCAACCGCAGCGTGGGCGCCATCTGTCTCATAAGCCAACCTGAGGCCCCGTTGAGCGCTTCTGCGGTCTCTTCGATCTCCTCGGGCGTTCCAATGATGCTGAAGTAAACCTCAGCGCGCGTGGTGTCTCGATTGACGCTGACATCGGTGATGGTCACTCCAGCGAACCGAGGATCATTGCTCTCCTCCAACAATAACTTAGTGATGATGCGTTGGAGCAGTTGATTGACCCTTCGTACGTATTTCTTACCCATGAATTCTCCTTTTATCACCGGCAGCCAGAATCTGCAGGCCGGTGAATCGTAAGGGTTCGTGAAGATATGACGCTCTGGGTTTCACGCCACGCATACTGAAGGATGTCTATGTTCCTGTCAGCGGATGTTGGCCTACAGAGCGCTTCTCCACAAATCCCGAGCGATAGTCCGGCGAAACGGGGTCTGGGCACATCCGTCCCTGAAGCGGGAGGATGTACCCAGGTCCCCATCTGATCTAAGCTTGTTCAACGCGTCTCATTACATAGAACTGCAGCCGATCGCCGGGTTCTATGTCATCGAAGCCCTCTACCTTGACGCCGCATTCGAAGTTCTGCCGAACCTCCCGCACATCTTCCGTGAACCGTTTGAGCGAGTCGATTTCGCCGTCGTGGAGCAGTTCGCCATCACGAACGACGCGTACTTTGGCGTTCCGGCGTATCATACCTCGGGTGACATAGCTGCCCGCGATGGTGCCGACGCTCGAGATGTCGAATGTCTGGCGCACCTCGGCTTCGCCAATCAGAACTTGCTTGAAGGTGGGCTCCAATAGGCCCTTCAGTGCCTTCTCAACGTCATCGACGAGCTCGTAGATCACTTCGTAGATCTGGATCTCGGGGCCCTCCATGTCGGACAGTCGGCGCGCGGAACTGTCCGCGTTGACACGGAAACCGAGGACGATGGCTTCTGAGGCCAATGCCAAGTTGATGTCGGACTCGCTGATATTTCCGGCTGCAGCGTGGATGACATTGACCCTCAGGCCTTCTTCCCCGAGGTGCTCGATGCTGTTGACGATAGGTTCGATAGAGCCCTGGACGTCGGTCTTAAGAACGACGTTGAGCTCCTTGGCCTCGCCCTCACGAATGGCTGCGGAGAAGTCGTCCAGTGACAGAGGCCGGCTGGTCGTGGCAAGATCACGTTGCCGTGCCTCAGCCTCGCGCTTTTCGGCAATTGCGCGAGCGGCGCGCTCGTCCTTGACGACCTCTACCAGATCTCCGGCCTCCGGGACGTCGTGAAGTCCGATGATGACCATAGGGGTGGCAGGAGGAGCTGTTCGGTGTCGCACGTTGTTTTCGTCTTCCAGCGCTCGAACCTTGCCCCACGTTTTGCCCGCAACAACGACGTCACCGGTGCGCAGCGTGCCGTTTTGGACGAGCACCGTTGCCAGTGAGCCGCGTCGTTTGTCCAGTCGGCCCTCTAGGACGGCGCCGACGGCCTCTCGGGTGGGATTTGCCTGAACGTTGACCTCGTCGGCAACCAAGACGATGGCTTCGAGTAGATCATCCAAGCCGGTCTTCATCTTCGCGGATACGGGTATGACCATCGTCGTGCCGCCCCACTCATCCGGCATAAGTCCGAGATCGGCCAGTTCCTGTTTGACGACCTCCGGTCGGGCATTGTCCTTGTCCATCTTGTTCAGCGCTACGATGATCGGGACGTGCGCCGCCCGAGCGTGGTTGACGGCCTCGACGGTCTGGGGCATGACGCCGTCATCGGCTGCGACGACGAGCACCGCGATATCCGTTGTGTGAGCGCCCCGCGCTCGCATCGCTGTGAAGGCCTCATGACCAGGTGTGTCCAGGAAGGTAATGCGGCGACCGTTATGCTTGATCTGATAAGCTCCGATGTGTTGGGTGATGCCCCCGCTTTCCCCACTCACCACGTCTGTATGACGTATGGCATCCAGGAGAGAGGTCTTGCCGTGATCCACGTGACCGAGAACTGTGACGACAGGAGGACGGGGTTTCAGATCCTCAGGGTCTTCGTTGGCCAAGAGAATCTGCCATGCGGAAAGTTCGGTCTCGGCTTCTTCCTCAAGTTCAGCATAGGGCTGCTTCGCGTCAAAGCCGTACTCCGCGGCGATGATGGCTGCAGTGTCAAAGTCGATCTGCTGATTGATGCTAGCCAACACGCCGTTGCTCATCAACGTTTTGATGACGTTGATGGGCGTTTCTTCTAGTAAGTCCGCGAGGTCGCGTACTGTAACGACCTCTGGAATTGTGATTTCTTGTTCTGCCATATTCATTCCTCCTGTGTCATGATCTCAGCCGGTGTTAGTCTGCTACCGTGCTTGATATGCTCGAGATAATACCGATTTATTGTTTGACAAGCCTATGCTGCCTCTTCCTCCGTGGAATCTGGAAGTGATTCGGCATACGCGCGAAGTGCTGCCACGTCCTCAGGTGATATTTGGGCGCGCAGGGCGCGTCCGAGCGTGCCGCGATCAAGCGCGCGCACCCAGCACGAACGCTGTTTGCATAGATAAGCCCCTCTTCCGTTGCGTTTGCCCGTCTCGTCCACGATGACGCCATCGTCGATAAGTCTGACGACTCTTGTGAGGTCGCGCTTGGGTTTAGAATCCCGGCAGCCCACGCAAGTCCGCAGCGGGATATGCTTTTTTCTCGCTCGCTTCGTCATAGAACTCCATACCTCAAACCGCTCAGTCAACAAAAACGGGGACGCCATTGAACCCTCTGGCGTCCCCACTCACCCAAGACTAAATGTCCTGTGCGAATCCACGACCTATGGTCGCTACGGTCGTCTTAGCATCGCGTTCTACATCTCGATCAAAACCCGACTTGGTTCGATCGAAACTCAGACCTAACGACAGGGCTAGCTACAGGGTTCATAAACTCTGCTCGGTAGATTAGTAATCTTCCGCGAATTCGTCCCACTCTGGGTCATCGCGACGGTGCTTATGGACAACGTACGTCTCACCCGTTTCCTCATCAAGGAGCACGGCGCGACGGCGCCCCTTGTTGCGCCGATGTTTCTTGGGGCCCGGGCTCTGCTCCTCAAGGACTTCTGCCTCTTCTTCATAAGCAACGTCAGCAAATTCTTCCACAATTTCGGTGAGATCGGTGCTCTGAGCAAAGATGGCCTCGATCTCGTCCTGTTCCTCTTCTTGCTCCGCAGCCTGCTCTGCAGCAGGCTGGGCTTCAAGCTCCGGCACGAGCCCCTCCTCGGGTTCGGCCTCAGGCGTCGCTTCCGCCTCTGATGCCGCTACTTCCTCAGCGATCTCAGCCTCGGGCTCCATTTGCGCTTCTGCTTCGATCTCATCTTGCTCAAGTTCGCCTTCGAGCTCGGGTGTTGCCGCTTCCTCGACAGGCTCGATTTCCTCTTCCTCGGTGGCGACAATCTCCTCAGCAGTCGGTTCCTCCGCTTCCCCCTCAGCTTGATCGAGGAACCTAAGCCCACTATCCTCAACCGCTTGCTTGACCTCGCGCAAGGCCTTGACGCCTACACCGTTGACCATCAACAGCGCTTCGTCCCCTAAGGCCATTCTCTGCATCACGTCGCCCAGGCTTTCCAGGCCCCCGTTAATCAGATGACCGTAGACTTTATCCGCAAGGTCCAGATCACTGAGCGGAACCTTATAGGCGCCGCGAGGTACTCGGGCTTGAGCTTCTTCCTTTGCCTTGACCCTCTCTGCCTCGACCTTGCGCTGGGCACGCTGCCGAGCTCGTGCCTGGCTCGCGCCGGGTCGTTCCGCATCTCGGCGGGCAATCACGACCTCACGCACAGCCTTTACCACTGAGCCGATGACGCGACGTTCCTCATCGGTGTAAGGGTACTGTCCTTCTTCGTGAGCCCGAACGATGGACGCCAGGCGTGGGATCTGTGCGGCGGTGCTCCTGAGACTGTCCACGATGTCCGGTGTCTGGTTAACGTGCTCTAAGGCCCAGATGGCGGCTTCTCTCGCACCCTGAATGTCAATACGCCAATTCGTCAGCTTTGCAGCCAGTCTTGCGTTCTGTCCCGATCGACCGATGGCCAAAGAGAGATGCTCATCCAGCACGACGACCGATGCCGTGCGACCACCGGCGTTGTTTTCATCGAGCGTGACCGCCAGAATATCCGGGACGCTCAGCGCATTGCTGATGAAAGCCTCGGGATCCGTGGCCCACTCGACGACGTCGATGCGCTCGCCATGGAGCTCTCGGGAGATCGTTTGGATGCGGATACCCCGCATACCTACACACGCTCCCACAGGATCGATGCCTGACTGTCGCGCTGATACAGCGACCTTTGCCCGTGTCCCGGCTTCCCGAGCTACAGCGTTGATCTCCACCTGACCGTTGCGAATCTCGGGTACCTCTAGCTCCAGGAGCCTGCGCAGCATGAGCGGATGGCTCCGGCTGACAATGATATCCGGACCTCTGGGGGTTCGCCGAACTTCCAAAACGTAGACGCGAATCTTCTGGTGGAGTGTGTACCGCTCTCCGGGAATCTGCTCCCTTCGAGGCATATGAGCCTCTTCGGTACGCTCAAGATGCAGGGTCACGCCGTGGGGATTGATTGATTGCACGGTGCCAATAATGATCTCATTTTCCTGCCGACTGAAGCGGTTGAACTGGCTCTCGCGCTCTGCCTCGCGCAGGCGCTGTGTAATGACCTGCTTGGCTGTCTGTGCTGCGATCCGACCGAAGTCCTTGGGTGTGACGTCAACCATGATGGCCTCACCCTCTTGGACACCGGGCTTCTTGCGCCGAGCACTCTTGAGCGAGATCTCCGTTTGTTCGTCTTCGACTTCCTTAACGACGGTTCGCTCGACGAAAATGCGCGCTTGCCCTGTCTCTAGACTTATCTCGGCGCCCACGTTTTGCGTGGGCGGTAATTTCCAGTCACGCCGAAATGCGGTCGCTAGGGCTGCGCGAACAGCGTCCAGAACGACTTCTCTGGGTAAGCTGTATTCAGCACAGATCTGGTTGAAAGCCAGGGCGAACTCGCTCTTCATTAAGAACCTGCCTCCCCACTTATCTCAAATAACGTCATAGAATCGTCCTCACGCGCGTTCTACGAAGAAAAGTGGGGCTTGCCCCACTTTTCCGCGGTGTGAGTCTATACTCAATAGCATGAGAATTATAGCACGGTTAGGTGCATTAGGCAAGATGCGCCAAACTAAATTAAGGAAGAACCTTCAGTTTCCGCTTGGCGGAAAAGCGCGCTTCGTTACCCCCCAAGGCGGGCATTGCGTTTGCCTCTGGGGTATGTTATACTCCCAGTAGTTCTTTCTGCGCAACTGGCAAGACAACAACATATATTCGTGTGGCTATGCCTGTCTTTCATCCCCTGCTGGGTAACGAGTCGGGTATAGGCTTCCGTGATGTGGTGAGAGAGTCTTTGACTCAGAAACTCTATTTTGGCGGTATAAATGGCAGCACCGGTGCATACGGCCTGCGGCCTATGTCGGTGGTGGAGCTGGCCGAGCGCATTCTGGAAGATCAGTATGCGACTGAACGGCGCGTTCGCGAGTTGCGCCAGGAGCTATCCCGGCAGAGCAATGTCAGTCAGAAGCTTCTTGACATGATTGAGATTCTGATGACTGACAACGTCAGGGTGCGCTCGGTTCCCTGCGATGAACGCGACGACACGTTTGCGTCATTAGGCGCCAAGTTGCTTGAGGTTGCCTGGAGTGAAGGTAGTTCGCCCGGCACCGGTGAGATTGAGGTCTTCGGTCAGCGACTCCGGGCCGCGCCTGTGGAGACTGTCGGGCGGCTGGCTCAGTTGGTCAGTCGAGCGCAGAGTCGCGAGTTGGTTCACTTCTTGGGGATTGGAAGCGTCGAGGATGTCTCGGACTTCCATAGGGCTCTCGAGTCCAGGTTTGATCGGGCTTTGGTGACGGTTCAGAAGACTTACCTGGATTCCGGACTGAGCAACGCTGCGTCAAGCGATGCGCAGGCGGACTTTGAGTGGGTTGAAGGTTTCTGCCGCATGTTGGCGCAGATGCCGGTGCCGTCTCTGCGTGATGCACCCGGTACAGAGCACGTGGG
>JBNGDU010000347.1:0-7915 GCA_049975025.1 Anaerolineae bacterium | reverse complement strand
ACCTGCCACGAGTAGAAGCCCAGACCGTGACCCACTCCCTCCAACCGCACGTGCAATCCATCGGTCAGTAGGGACAGCGCGTGGTCCACGTCTTCGTCTAGCATCTGCGCACCATGCGATGGGTCGGCCTGCAACAGGAGCACCGGACAGGTTAGACGTCTGTATGCTGCGTCTACGTCGAACTCCGCCACATAGTCATCGAGGCGTCCTTCGACGTGATAATGGGCCGCATCAGGATCGACCTGGCTCAGCTTCTTTGCATAGGCCCGGATCGATGGATCGCGTTCAGTCTCCGATCCCGTGAGAACCGCGAGCTCAGACGCCAGCTGCGGCACTGAATGTCCTGAAGCTGCGAGATCGCGGATCGTGCGCCAGAACCGGATCGTCTCTTCACGGCTTGTGTCGGTCACAAATCGCTCCATGGACGGAGGCGAGTCACCTAGAATCAGCCCTCGGACCTTCTCGGGCTCTTCGGCTGCAGCCATAAGCGCAGCCCACGCGCCCAGTGAGTGCCCAAAGAGAACCACCGGTTCTGTGAGCTCACGCTTAAGGAACGCGATGACGTCAAGAGCATAGTGATCCGGGCGATATTGATGACCTGCCACACGACCGGACTTGCCATGCCCCCGGAGGTCCAATGCAAAGACATGCCACCTCATCACGAGATAGGGGATGATCGGGAGGAAATCTTGCCAGCGGTCCCCTCCTCCGTGGAGTAGCACGACCGGAGGCCCAGATGGCGGGCCCTCCACGTAACTGATGGTCAACTGACCCGTATCGAATGTCCTTTCCGTGAGCATATCTCGTTCCTTTCGTCTCTCTATCGAGTATGACTCGCCGCCTGGGGAATTTACGAAGGGCTTGGTGAGATTGTGCTCTCCAGGACGAGAAGCGGTACGCGACTGCGTGCTGTCCACCGACTGCTCAACCACCAAGGCGAGCTCGTGGCGTCTTACGCGTCACCAGAAGGGATCGCAGCAAACGCTGCAACGTTGGACTTCAGCGTTTCAGCCAAGATCAGCGTTGAGCCAAACAACGCTTCAAAGAGGCCTGGCTTTCCTGGGAGGGAATACCTCGCAAAAGATGCTCTAAACTGATATCCTCGTCGAGATCGGGCCAGTGAATGCCCTCTTCTTTTCTAATGAGCCGCCAGTTCTCCCGTTCGTCCTGGCGCCCGTGGAGAAGGCGGGGATACCAGACCAGAGGCACGGACACAGTGCGCCCATCGATAAGGTCAACGACCAGTGTGTCTTCGAGCACCGTGACATTCTGAGCCATCGCCGCGCGCAGTTCAATCGCTGAAGTACTCATACCAACTCTCTTCCAACGCCACGATCGATGCTAGGCAAACAAGACCTTGATTCCCTGCTACTTTAGCACACGTAGCGTGAAGTAGCAAGCAAAACGAAACTTACCTCGGACTCTGCTAACTTGCGCCCTCTCCGGTGGGGGATTAGAATTAAGCTGCAGCTAGACTTCGAAGCCACTCGAAAGGAGGCAACGAATGACCATCACTTTTAGAGGGCCGGGACGGGTCCCGGTCGTGCTCAATGTCAATGGCGAGGACGCAGAGATCTTTGTGGAGCCCCGCCGCACTTTGCTCTCCGTACTCCGTGAGGAACTAGGGTTGAAAGGATCCAAGCGAGGCTGTGATCGGGGTCAGTGCGGTGCTTGCACCGTGATCATGGATGGCGAGACGGCCTATGCGTGCATGACACTGGCTATCGACTGCGAAGGACGGGAGATTCGCACGATCGAGAGCTTGACGGCGGGCGGTGGGCTTCACCCCGTGCAACAGGCTTTCATCGACCACGACGGGTACCAGTGTGGTTTCTGCACGCCGGGCCAGGTGATGTCGGCCGTGGCGCTGCTGGAGCACAACACTCATCCCACCGAGGACGAGGTGCGGGAAGGGCTCTCGGGCAACATTTGCCGGTGCGGCGCGTACCCGAACATCATCGACTCTGTGATGGGCGCTGCCGAACGGCTCGCGAGTGCGGCCCAGGAGTCCGCGGCGCTGGCACAGGGCGGCGAGGAGGGATAACGCCATGCCGACGATCAAGAAGACAAAAGTCGAGTTCGAAGGTCGGATAGAGGAGCGGGAGGTCATCGTCGAGGAGGAGCACGTCGAGCCTTGGACCGGCGAGACCGACATGCAGTGGGTGGGCAAGCCGACGCCGCGCGTCGATGGTATGGCGCGGGTGACCGGCAAGGCGGTCTACACCTATGATGTGGATTTGCCGGGGATGTTGATCGGCCGCTTCCTGCGGTCGCCGCATCCCCACGCTCGCATCAAAAAGATCGACGCCTCAAAGGCCGAGGCGATGAACGGTGTGAAGCTCGTCTGGCATCACTTTCAGCCGCCTGAGATCACCCATCTGGGCGGCAGAGAGATCTTTCCGGAGGAGCTGACCTACCAGGGACAGGAGGTTGCCTTCGTGGTGGCACGCGATGAACGCGTCGCGGAGGACGCCCTGGCTGCCATCGAGGTCGAGTATGAGACGCTGCCCTTCGCCCACGATTTCGTCTCGGCGACGGTGAGCGACGCGCCAAGCGTCCACGCCGATGACGAGGATAACTGGATCACGCCGGACGGCGACATCTACGAACGGGGCAGCGTCAAGCAAGGGGTGCGGGAGGCCGACGTCATCGTCGAGTTGGAGTTCACCACGCCGACGGCGGCCCATTGCTGCCTCGAGACCCATGGAAGCGCCGCCGCCTGGGAGGGCGACCTCCTGACGGTGTGGCACTCCACACAGGACGTCCACGGCACGCGCATCAGCGTCGCGGATGCCGTCAACCTGCCGCGCGATAAGGTACGGGCCGTTGCCGACTACATTGGTGGCGGCTTTGGCAGCAAGTGGGGGGGCCGAGCAGTTCACGCTGATGGCCATCCTGGCGGCGCGCGCGACCGGCGCGCCCGTCTGGGCGATGCTCGACCGTAAGGAAGAACATCTGGTCGCCGGATATCGCCCGCCAAGCGGCCAACGTGTCCGCCTGGGCGCCAAGCAGGACGGCACCCTGACGCTGATCGAGCACGAGGGATGGGTGACGACGGGCGCCTTTGGCGGCGCCGGTCCTGTGATCGGTGGGCCGGCAAAGGATCTCTACCTCTGTCCCCACGTCCGGACCGCCGTCTGGACCGCTCGCTCGAACCGGGACCATGCGCGCGCATTTCGGGCACCCGGCTATGTCGAGGGCACCTTCGGCCTGGAGGGCGCTATGGACGCCCTGGCTGACAAGCTGGGGATAGATCCATTGGAGCTGCGCCTGAAGAACTACGCCGAGGAAAGCCCTTCACGGGATCAGCCCTACACCTTCAAGGGGCTGCGACACGCCTATGAGATCGGGGCCGAGCGCTTTGGATGGGACAAGCGCGGTGAAGTGGTGCGTGAGGACGGCCCTTGGCGCCGGGGTTTTGGTATGGCAAGCCAGATCTGGGGTGGTGGCGGCGGGCCGCCGGCCAACGCCATTGTCAAGCTCCTTCCCGACGGCACCGCGGAGGTCGCCGTGGGCGTCCAGGACATCGGCACCGGCACGCGCACGGCGCTGACGCAGGTGGCTGCTGAGGAGCTGGGGATACCGTGGGGGAACGTTCGTCTGGTCCTGGGTGATTCGCTGCCCACGGCCTTTGGGCCGGGCAGCGGTGGAAGCGTCACGCTGGCCTCCTCGTCGCCGGCCGTCCGATCGGGCTGCCGGGAGGCGTTACGCCAGCTCTTCGAGTTGGCGGCCATTATGCTCGAATTGGAGGACGCCGATCCTGATGACTTCGAGGTTCGAGACGGTGAGATCGTCTATGTCCCGGATCCTGACAGACGCATCGGCTACACTGAGGTGACCGCCAAGATGGGCAACTACACGATCGTGACCAAGGGCGCGCGGGGGCCGAACCCCGACGACAAGGCGATCAACACATTCGGCGCTCACTTCGTACAGGTCGCCGTCAACGTGGAGACCGGACAGATTCGCGTCGAGCGGGTGGTAGCGGTTCACGACATAGGGCGGGTGGTCAACCCGATGACGGCGGAGAGCCAGGTCTACGGCGGCGTCACGATGGGTATGGGGCTGGCGCTCAGCGAGGAGCGGGTGATCGATCCCGACACCGGTCTCCAGTTGACCGATAACCTGGAGGAGTATAAAGTGCCGGTCCTGGCGGACGTGCCGAAGATCGATGTCGCTTTTGTGGACGTTGCGGACACCGATGCCAACAGTGTGGGGAGTAAGGGCTTGGGCGAGCCGCCGATCATCCCGATCGCCGCGGCGATCGCCAACGCGGTCTATGACGCGGTCGGCGTGCGGATGACCGATCTGCCGATGACATCGGCTCGTCTGCTACCGCATCTGTCGGCGACAGTGGGATAGCGCGGGAAAAGGAGGGACTACAGATGGCAATGCACACTTTTGCACACGGAAACGCGACCTCCGTTGAGGAGGCGGTTGACGCTCTGAACGAGACGACACGACCTCTCGCCGGCGGGACGGATCTGATCGCGATGATGAAAGAGAAGTTGATTGCTCCTGAGCGGCTGGTGAACCTCAAGACTATTCCCGGTCTAGATCATGTGACCAAGCGGTCAGACGGATGGCACCTGGGTGCGATGCTTACACTGTCGGCGTTGGCAAGTGCTCCTGACGTCAAGGCTGACGCTGCACTGGCCTGCCTTGTGCAGGCGACGGTGAAGTCAGCCTCACCTCAGCTTCGCAATATGGCCACGCTAGGCGGGAATCTCGTCCAACGACCAAGGTGCTGGTACTTCCGGAACCCGGAGGTGCCGTGCTGGCGCAAGGGCGGGCGGCGTTGTTTCGCTTACCAGGGCTTGAATACCTACCATACGATCTTTGGCCCCGGCCCTTGCTATGCCGTTCATCCCTCGGACCCGGCGGTGGCGCTGCTGGCGCTTGACGCCTCGGTGCTGGTGGTGAGCCCGCGGGACCGAAGGACATTATCCCTGGGCGAGTTCTACGTGAGCCCAACACCGGACCGCGCCAGGGCCAGCGGCTACCATCCGGTGACCGTTCTTGACCCGGATGAGATGATCGTGGAGGTCATCATCCCAATGCAATCCGAGGGCACGCAGTCCGCTTACGCAAAGGCGATGGAGCGTAGCACCTGGGATTTCGCGTTGGTAAGCGCCGCCGTCGTGCTGGTCGCTTCAGATGACGTGGTCGACGACGTACGGATCGCGCTCGGTGGTGTCGCCACTTCACCGTGGCGCGCTGAGGCGGCTGAGGCGGCGCTCAAGGGGCAGCACCTTACGCCGCAGACGATCGCGGACGCTGCCGAGGCAGCTGTGGAGGATGCGCGTCCGCTGGAGCACAACGGCTACAAGGTCGATCTCGTCAAAGCCGTGCTTCAAGAGGCACTTCGAGAGGTAAGCTAACTCCAGACAAGATAATCAAGATGATAGGGTGGGACGCACTTGTTCCCATGCTTAGCAGCAAGCGGGCGCTACCTACCGCAATCCAAGCACAGAAGTGTGTCCCACCTGAGCAATGACCTCAGAGGAGCCGGCTATGGTCCAAGTTGCCGATCGTTACCTTGAGGTAGATCCCTGGGCCATCAAGGTGTCCCCAAAAGTTGAGAGCAGCCCTTGCACAAAGCTCCGCCGAGAATATGCAACGGCACATAGAGAGTTTGCGGTGAGGTTGGGTCTCCGTGCTGGTCGGAAAGATCACCTAGACTCCACGTCCTTTCCGAACTCTCTGCGGTAGCTTCAAACTATCCACTTTCATCGAAGGAGCCTATATCAATGGAGACGGAGCGCGAGGAGTTTGTGACGATTGAGGCTGGCGGACGCCAACATCCGCCGGACTGGGCGGTCAAGCAGCGCTATCTCATCGATCTGATGAACGAGGCCGCTTTGGACTTCGTCGAGCGCTATACGCGGCCTGACGGCACACTAATCTGGCGTGAGAAGTGGCCGGGGATGGACGGCTCGGACGACGGCTACGAGAGCTTTATGACCTTCCCGCTCTTCTATATCCTCGGCGGCGGCGAGCACGTCCACGCGCTGGCGCGTTCGGAGTGGAACGCGGTGACGTGGCAGTTCACCGAATACGGGCTGGTTCACCGGGAGTTCGATGCCTACTACGATTGGATGCACCACGGCGAGAGCTCCACCTATATCTACTACTTCGGCCTGGCTGACCCTTACGATCATATGGACCGCACCCGCGCCCTGCGCTTTGCCGCGATGTACACCGGTGAGGATCCCAACGCGCCGAACTGGGACCCGGAGCTGAAGATGATCCGGTCGCCCATTAACGGCAGCAAGGGCCCGCGGTCCAAGATGACGGCCGAGGACTGGGTCACCCACCGCCCGATCCTGGCCAACTACCTGTCGCCCTACGAGGATGTCCCCGGCTTCGACTTCTCCGACGATCCCCTGAAAAAGCTGGATTGGACCGACGATGAGGTCTTCGCCAAGATCCTAAAGTTGATGAACGAACGGATGGTGCCGGGCGACGTGCCTCTCAACCTCAACTCCACCAGTTTGATCACCAGCGCCTACCTCTACACCGGTGAGGAGAGGTACAAGCAGTGGGTACTTGATTACCTCGATGCCTGGCGCGAGCGCGCTGAGCGCAATGACGGCATTCTGCCCGATAACATCGGGCCTAACGCCGAGATCGGCGAGCTGATGGATGGCAAGTGGTGGGGTGGCTACTACGGGTGGCGTTGGCCGCACGGCGCGTGGACGCTCCTTGAGGCGACGCTGATCGCGGGCGAGAACTCGATGCTGCTGACGGGTGATCCCTCCTGGCTGGACCTCCACCGCTCACAGAACGATGTCCTATGGGACCGACGCAAGGACGAGGACGGCGTCACGTTGGTGCCGTACCGTCACAGTGATTCAGGTTGGCTCGACTACCGACCGATGCAGGCGCGTCACTACGCCCACGTCTACTTCATGACCCGGGATCCCGAGGACCTAGCGCGGGTGAAGAACCGCTTTCCCAACCGTGAGGCGTGGTACAGCGCGCCGCCCCGCTTCGGCAAGTCGGGCCACTTCTGGCCCGAGCGTTGGTTCGGCTACATGCTTGGTGAGAATCCCGACTTCCCCGACCAGGTGCTGGAGCACACCTATGACTGCATGCAGCAGCGCCTCGACAAGATCGACAACGATGATTGGAAGAACCTTGAGTCGTGGGATGTTCACCACTGGCAGGATCTCAATCCCGTGGTCCCCGAGGGGCTAATCCAGATGGCGATGGGTACGCCCGCCGCGGTTTACCACGGCGGTTTGCTCCAGGCCACCGTCCGTTACTTCGATCCCGTTCGCGAGCGTCCGGGACTGCCGAAGGATGTGGCGGCGCTCGTCGAGGCCATCGAGCCGGACGGGTTTACGCTCTCACTGGTCAACACCAACCCGCTGGCAGGCCGTGAGGTGCTCGTGCAGGCGGGGAGCTTCGGTGAGCATGTCTTCAGGACGGTGAGCACAGCAGACGGTGAAGCGATACCGGTGACCGTCGATGACAAGGTCTTCAGGGTGACGCTGGGACCGTGGTCGCAGGTGCGGCTGTATGTGAAGATGGATCGGTTCGTCAACCAGCCCACCTATGCGTTCCCGTGGCTTGCGTGAGCTTCTATGTCAAGTAAGCGCGCTCGGCCATCCGGCGGATTGCCAAGCGATTTCCAAACATGTGTTGGGATGCTTGTGCTCCAAGGGATCGGGCAGGTAGACGCAACCGTAACCTAAGGTGATGTCATGCGCATGTCATTGTTTGACACTCAGCGGAACGCTCCGCGTCCCGCGCTGTTAGGCGCACTACCGGGTTAGTGATCTGAGGAGAGGCATGAGAACTGAAGCTATCTATCGGTCGCTCTTCACCTTTGCCGCCGTCGCTATGATGGCCATTCGAATATACTACCAATCGAAGGCGTTGCGTGACAAGGTTGAGATCCACGAGGGCA
>JBNGDU010000346.1:0-7926 GCA_049975025.1 Anaerolineae bacterium | reverse complement strand
CTCTTGAGCCGGTTAAGCACAATAGATATCTCCCTTGCGAGATCACCTCAGACATCGAAACCAGCACCGATCTATAGTATCACAGATTTGCCCTCTGCCAACACCCCGACGCGCCAGGTTGCGGCGTGCCAACGGTGCGGTTATAATGCGTCCAGAATCCAGGTCTGGTTGAATAATCGTGGCTAGACCCGAGCCCCCTAACATCACCGATGGCACCGGGCTGAACACTGCCCCTCACATCACGCCACGTCGGAGCGTGAGCCTTCGGGTAAACGATACCGGGTATTGCAGTCTAGAAGGGAGAAAGCCATGCCCCTGCCCGTAGAGAGTTTCCAAATCAGGGAGGTCCACCCCATCGACATCGGCAGCCGCCGCGAGCTCTTCGCTGACGGCTATCTGGTTTACGCACTGAAAGGAACCGCGCGGCTCCGTCTCAACCGTCCCGTCGCCCGCGAGCTGGTCTTGACCCACGACGCACCGTGGGAGGGAAACACGTGCGGCTACCATACCGTCTTCTACGACGAGGCCTATGACGGTCCCCCGTACCGTATGTTCTACCGCGCGTCGCACAGCGACGCACAAACTCACCGGCAGGCGCATCCGCAACTGACCTGCTACGCGGAGAGCGAGGACGGCACCCATTGGAGTAAGCCGTCCCTCGGGCTGGTCGAGTTCCAGGGCGCCAAGGCGAATAACATAGTCTGGGATGGCGTCGGCACCCACAATTTCATGCCCTTCCGGGATACCAATCCGGCCTGCGCGCCGGAGGCGCAGTATAAGGCCATTGGCGGACAGAAGAAAGAGGGCGGACTCTTCGCCTTCCGGTCACGAGACAGCGTGCACTGGTCGCTGATGCATGACGAACCTGTCGTGACGTCGGGCGCCTTCGACTCCCAAAACGTCGCCTTTTGGGACGCCATCCGAGGCGAGTACCGCATCTACCTGCGGGACTTTCGCCATCCGGACGATCCAGGACATCCGGGTGGGGATTTCGAGGGCGTGCGCGACATCAAAACGTGCACATCTGCCGATTTCATCCACTGGACCGAGCCGGTGTGGTTGGACTACGGCGACGCGCAGCTCACTCACCTCTACACCAATCAGGTCATGCCCTACGCCCGGGCGCCCCATCTCTATATCGGTTTTCCCACCCGCTTCGTGCCCGACCGCGCTTCTCTCACGGAGGGGCTCTTCATGGTCAGCCGCGACGGTCGACACTTCGTGCGCTGGGACGAGGCTATCATCCCGCCGGGTGCCAACCCGGAACGGTGGCACAATCGTAGCAACTACATCTGGTGGGGTCTCGTGCGCACTGAGTCAGCGATCTGGGGCGCGCCACCGGAGTTGTCACTCTACACTAACGAGCACTACTACAAGGCAGACGGCGCCCGCATCCGGCGCTACACCTATCGTCAGGACGGCTTTGTCTCCGTGCGCGCGGACTTTGACGGAGGCGAGGTCATCACGAAACCGCTGATCTTCAGGGGACGTTACTTGAGCTTGAACGTCGCGACCGCCGCGGCCGGGGAGGTGCGGGTCGAGCTCCAGCGCCCCGATGGCCGTCCCTTCGACGGCTATGCCCTCAAGGACAGTCACCCCTTCTACGGCGACGCGCTCGACCATACTGTGACGTGGGCTCAAGGTCCTGACGTCGGTCCCTTGGCCGGTCACAGTGTCCGCGTTCGCTGTGTGCTCCGAGATGCGAATCTTTACGCTCTGCAATTCAAGGAGCGTATGTGAAGGGTGCCCGACATCGGAGCGAGCTGAGCGTCATAAGCGCGCACGCCCGGGACTTGCCAGGCTATATATGTCCCGCCCGTTCCCAGCCGTAGGCCTTCGTCCAAAGCTCTCCCAAGCGGCGCGGTAGTACACATCGCAGGACAGGACCAAGCGGGATCCTGTGCGTCATACTGAGGATCCCTGGTAATCGGCCAATCTCAGCACCGTGCCTAATCCATCCCCGTCAGACTACAGCAGTGTCAAACTCCCATCCTTTCTCCAACTCTTCTTACGGACCCCAACCCTTGTCAAACCCAACCCTATCGCACATGACGCTCAATGTGTGCTATTGTTGACAATGAGGGGATCACTAGGTGGACGCTCGCCCTGGCGCGGGAAGAGTGTGAACAGCGCCGCTGATGAGCTCATCCGGACCATCGGCAATCGGGAGAGAGATGACACCCGGGACACAGATGGGTATTGGGTCCCCCAGAAGACCGGAGGGGAGGTCCGTGATGTTTGGCTGGATTCTGATAATACTCGTCATACTGTTGCTCTTGGGTGCTATTCCGACCTGGCCCCACAGTCGCCGGTGGGGATGGGGTCCTAGTGGATTGTTGGGATTTCTACTTCTGGTCTTGATTGTCGCCCTTATTTTGGGAGCGATCTAGGGCCATTATTCGCACCTCGACGACATCCAGGGATGAGAGAGGAGAAAGATGCGAATCGATTCGCAGATAACGAACTTTCTGGTCGGCACCGTCGCACTGGGCTTCTGTCTGTGGCTCATATCGTGTAGCGGGCCGATACGTAACGAGACGCCGGCAGCGCCAACCACGGCACCCGCTCCAATGACACCTCCGACCCAGCCAGCGCCCTCAACGGACATCCCAACGTCGACGAGCGAACCTGACAGCGACTCGGAGAGCGAACCGTTGGCTGATGTGGTCTCGGTGGACGTCTCGGGATCAGAGAACGACTACAGATTCTCCGTCGGCGTTGCGAGCCCGGATACCGGCTGCGACCAATACGCCAACTGGTGGGAGGTCGTCAGCGCAGACGGGGAGCTGATCTACCGGCGCATCCTTCTGCATCCCCACGAGGCCGAGCAACCCTTCGTCCGCTCCGGTGGCCCCGTGGCCGTGGCAGCCGACGCGGTGGTGATCGTGCGCGCGCACATGCATCCCACCGGCTACGGCGGGCACGTGATGCGAGGCTCAGTGAGTGATGGCTTCACGACCGAGGCCGGCGATCCTAACTTCGCGGTCGGTCTGGCCAACGAGCCGCCGGAGCCCGAGGGATGCGACTTTTGAAGGTGGTGCAAACTGGGCTGCGCCTGCCGCTGTTATTGAAACCTTGACTTTCCATGCCTTTCCGTTATAATTCGGATCAGGTAGGAGAACCTGAGACCTCGCGAGTCTTTTGGGCGGGGTCCTTTTCATGCCTGGAGGCGGCGCCTACCAGGCCACAGATTCGGGCCTTTTTCGGGCCCTAATTGATAAGCGGACTTATGAATGCAACTAGGACGGGCGGCGGTCGCCGAATAACGGACCGCCGCTCGATGCGTGGAGGGGAAGTTTAGGAGAGTAGCATGGCAAGGAAAGAAGCACCCATTAACAAAGTGCGAATCATCGGGATCTTCGCTCACGTGGACGCCGGCAAGACGACGACGTCCGAGGCGATCCTTTACCATACAGGGCGGATTCACCGCGCCGGCGATATCGACGCGGGCGACACCCAGCTTGACTGGATGGACCAGGAGCGCGAGCGTGGCATTACCATTATGTCGGCGGCGACGGCCTGCCACTGGCGCAACCACCGCATCAACATTATCGACACGCCGGGGCACATCGACTTCACCGCTGAGGTGGTGCGGTCGATCCGCGTCATCGATGGCGCTGTCATGATTCTGTGCGGCGTCGGGGGCGTTGAGCCACAGACCGAGGCCGTCTGGGCGCACGCCGATCGCGAGACGCTTCCCCGCATCATCTACGTCAATAAGCTCGACCGCATCGGCGCGGACTTCGACCGCGTCCTGGGCGAGATCCACGGACATCTCACGCCGAAGGCAATGCCGGTGCAGTTGCCCATAGGCATCGAAGACACCTTCCGTGGTGTCGTGGACCTGCTCTCGCAGGAAGCCTATGTCTGGGAGGGCACTGAGGGCACCTACACCGAGGCCGAGATCCCCGTCGAGATGACGGCGATGGTCGAGACGGCGCGAGAAGCCCTGATCGACAGCATCTGTGAGCTCGATGACGAGTTGCTCATGCAGCGCCTGGAAGGCGAGGAGCCCGAACTGAACGCTCTGAAGGCCGGCCTCCGCGAGGCCGCTATCGCGGGCGACATCGTTCCGGTTCTCTGCGGCGCGTCACGGGAGAAGATCGGGGTTCAGCCGCTGCTTGACGCCATCGTCGACTACCTCCCTTCCCCTGTGGACATGCCCGCAATCGTGGGCCATCGCCCGGGCAAGGAGGAGAAGATCCTCGAGCGTCCTGATGACCCCACGGCGCCTTTCTGCGCCTCGGCTTTCAAGATCATGGTCGATCCCTACGTCGGTCACCTGACCTGGGTTCGGGTTTTCTCCGGTACCTGTCACACCGGCGACAACATCTACAATCCCCGGACCGGCGAGCGCGAGCGCGTGGGCCGGATCTACCGGATGCACGCCAACCACCGAGAGCAGGTGGACACGATGGCGGCAAGCGACGTCGTCGCTTTGGTCGGCATGAAGTCGGCCGTGACCGGTGACACGCTCTGCGATCCGGAGGATCCGATCGTGCTGGAGTCCTTCGAGTTTCCAGAGCCCGTGATCTCCGTCGCCCTGGCGCCGACCTCTAACGAGGAACGGGACAAGCTGTACGGCGCGGTACAGCGGCTCTGCAGCGAGGATCCCACGCTGATTCAGAAGCTCAATGCTGAGACCGGCGAGATGACGCTCTCCGGCATGGGCGAGCTCCATCTGGAGATCGCCGTCGATCGACTCCGCAGGGAGTTCGGGCTCACGCCCGAAGTAAGCATGCCGCAGGTGAGCTATCGCGAGACGGTCCAACGCTCCGCCGAGGTGCGGACCACCTACCGTAAGCAATCTGGTGGGCACGGTCACTACGCACGGGTGGAACTGCGTGTGGAGCCCCTAGAGGACGACGAGAGCGGTGTCGTCTTTGAGGACGAGTCACCGGGCGCCCACCTGCCCCGCGAGTTCGTGCGACCTGTGGAGATGGGTGTTCGAGAGGCACTGGAGAAAGGTGTCGTCGCAGGCTATCCCCTCACCGACATCAAGGTTACGCTGTTAGATGGCGACTACCACGAGGTGGACTCAGCCGCGATCGACTTCGAGATCGCCGGCAGTATGGCGGTCAAGGAAGCCATTCGTAAGGCAGCGCCCACCCTGATGGAGCCCATCATGGAATTGGACGTGAACGTACCTGAGGAACACCTGGGCAGCGTCGTCGCCGATATCGGTCGGCGCCGCGGCACGATGCGCGACATGCGCGTGCGAGGCAACTATCGCAACCTCGACGGCGAGGTACCGTTAGCCGAGGCGCGCGGCTACGCCACCGACCTGCGCAGCTTGACGCAGGGACGCGGTACCTTCTCGCTGAAGTTCAAGGGCTACGAGTTGCTCCCAGATGAGATCGCCCAGGACGTCATCGAGGCAGCCCGTGAGACACAGCGCGCGGCCGCCTGACGGCCCGCTTCCAGATGAGTATCCATTTTGAGATCCCCGGATCAAGTCGATCTGGGGATCTCTGATTGTAAAATCCCTGAGGACTCGTCTACCGACAGGAGAACGTATGGCAAAAACCAACCCTGTGGATCAGGCAGCGCTGGCCCAGAAGGCTTACGACATCCGCCGTCTCAGCCTGGAGATGATCACCTATGGCCGTTGGGGGCACATCGGTGGCGCCTTTTCCATGGCCGAATTGCTGGCCGTCCTCTACTTCCACGCGATGAGCGTCGACCCGAAGCGCCCCAACTGGGAAGGACGGGACCGGCTGGTGCTCTCCAAAGCGCACGGCTCGCCGGCGCTCTACGCCGCCCTGGCCCTGCGTGGCTTCTTCCAGGTTGACGAGCTCTACACTTATTGCGAGCTCGGCGGCATCGAGGGCCACACGGACTGTACCCGCACGCCGGGCCTAGAGACGTCGGGTGGCCCGCTGGGCATGGGACTCTCCGTGGCTGTGGGGATGGCGCTGGGACTCCGCTACAAGGAGAATCCGCGCAGCCGCGCCATCTGCATCCTGGGCGATGGCGAGTGCAACGAGGGCAACGTCTGGGAGGCGGCGATGGCCGCGGCCCACTACCACCTCGACAACCTGATCGCTATCGTCGACTACAATAAAGTGATGGCCAAGGGCTTCGTCTGGGACCTGATGAGCGTCGAGCCCCTCGCCGAGAAGTGGCGCTCCTTCGGCTGGGACCTGATTGAAATCGACGGCCACGACATCCCCGCGATTGTCAGCGCGCTCCACCGCGCGCGCTGGGTGCTGCCACGGGGCCGCCCCATCGTCATCATCGCCCACACCGTCAAGGGAAAGGGCGTGGAGATGGCCGAGTTCAACTACAAGTGGCATACGCACGCGCCCGAACCCGTGGTCGCCGATCAGATGCTCCGAGAGCTGGCACGCCGCTACGGGTACCCGGAGGAGGGCTACAGCCGCCTGAACGAGGATGCAGGTAAGGAGACCTTCTACAAAGGAGAGTAATCCGTACGGCGAACTGTGAGCGGAACGCCCCACACCGTGGAGTTCGGCCCGCTTCGTTAAGGAGATCACACCATGACCAAGTCACCTACCCCAGTGATGGAGATGCGCGAGGCCTTTGGACGGACGCTCGTCGCACTGGGCGAAGCCTACCCCGAGCTGCTCGTCCTGGACGCTGACCTCAACACCTCGTCGAAGGCCGTCTACTTCAAGGAGGCCTTTCCGAACCGCTTCATCCAGGTGGGAATCGCCGAGCAGAATCTCTTCGGCATCGCCGCCGGCTTAGCTCACGAGGGCTTCATCCCGGTGCCCTCGACCTTCGCCGTCTTCGCCTCCCGGCGCGCCCTTGACCAGATCGCCATCTCGATCTGCTACCCCCGACTTCACGTCGTCATCCCCGGCTCCTATGTGGGGCTGCCCACCAGCCGCGCCGGCGCCTCACACAATAGCATCGAGGACATCGCCGTTATGCGGTCGATGCCCAATATGCGCGTGGCCGACCCGGGCGACAACGCCGATCTCCGCGCCGTGATGCGCACCGCGATGGAGACCAATGGGCCGGTCTACTTCCGGATCACGCGCTACACATTGCCCAGGATCTTCGACGACGCCTATATCTTCGAATGGGGGAAGGGCGAGTGTATCCGCGAGGGCGCGGATGTCTCACTGTTCGGCACCGGGATGATGACCGGGTTCTGCCTGGAGGCCGCCCAACTTCTGGTCAAGGACGGCATTGACGCCGAGGTGATCCATCTCGCGTCCATCAAACCCATCGACCGCGACCTGATCGCCGACTCGGTGCACCGGACCGGCTGCGCGGTCACGGCCGAGAATGCCACGATCGTCGGTGGCTTCGGCTCGGCGGTAGCCGAGGTGCTGGGGGAGACGGTACCTGTGCCGCTGGCACGCATCGGCGTGCGCGACCGCTGGGTCGAGAGTGGCGGCATCGACGAGCTCTTCGCACACCACCGGATGCGGCCGGAGGATATCGCGGCTGCGGCGCGGGAGGTGGTGGCGCGAAAGGAACGGTGAGGAGAGAAGCTGGCTTTTGGATGCTGGATCGGCGGGTATGCAAGGGGCGTTTGGAGGCCTTTGAGCTTTGCCGACCGCGCAACACGCCTGCGGCTGCAATGCTGCCCGCACGGACAATAGCGCTTCGAACGCAGCGAAAAGCTCAAAGGTCCGGTGTTGGCGTGACCACAGAAGGCACCGTTGTGACCGGAGAGCGGCGACCCAGGCCAAAGAAGATCGCGCCAAAGACGAGGCAGACGACCAAGAGTATGACCGCCCCGACCCGCAGCAGGCGCGAGCCCCAACCAGACAGCAGCCAAGCCGCTAGGGTTGCGACCGTCAGCACAACCACGGCTGTGATGGCAAAGAGGTGGTAGGGGAATAGATCGCCCGTAAAATCGAGGATGACCGAGGCCTGCATCATGTGCTGCTCGCCATAGACGTCTAGTTGGAAACTCAGCAGGCGGCTCACGATGATGAAGCCTATCAT
>JBNGDU010000345.1:3471-7959 GCA_049975025.1 Anaerolineae bacterium | reverse complement strand
AGGACCATCCGCTGATGATCCAGCAGAGCCTGCGGGGCTTCGCGGCGCTCATCACCCACATCGACAGCATGATCGGCGTCTTCTTGGGCCATCTGCGAGAGCACGGTTTGCTGGACAACACGCTGATCTTCTTCATTAGCGACCACGGCGATCAGCTCTTCGACCACGGGAACCTGGCGAAGGGCGACTTCTTCCGCGGCTCCACCAACGTGCCCTACATCGTTCGACCGCCGCGCGCTTGGGCCCGGGAGCACGGCTTTGAGTTCGGTCAGACCGACACGACCACGCCGGTTGGCCATAAGGACATCATGCCCACGATCCTCGACATCTGCGGCGTCGAGATCCCCGACTCGGTGGAGGGCCAGAGCTTGGTGCCGGTGCTTTTGGGCGAGGAGGGCGCCTTCCGCGACTACAGCTGCGGCAACTGCAATATCGTCTACGGCGTGAGCGATGGGGAGACGAAGTACATGTGGTTCGGCGACGGCGCGCTCGCAGACGGCACCGTCCTGGAGGACGGCGTCCAGTTCCTCTTCGATCTGGAGAACGACCCTCACGACCTGCGTGACCTCTCCGAAGACCCGGATTGGCAGGAGACGCTGGCGTTACAGCGCCGGCGCCTGATCGACTGGATGGCGGCCAACGACGACCCCCACGTGAAGCACGGCGAGCTGAAGGTCATTCCGCAGGATTGGGACCTGGAGCGGGCACGGGCCAGCGTCATCTGGAACAACCGCGGGCGTCATTGAGGGAGGACGTGATGCCGGAGACGCGGCGCCGCGTCTCCGGGGGATGCTGATCGGCGGTGGATGGGTGAGCTACCGCGTGACGGTGCTTGCAGAGAGGGACGTTGCGTGTCCGGAGACGACACGGCGTGTCGTCTCTGCCACGGTGGTGACGCGTCTGTTGCGGCCGGCACAGGTGGTTCCTGGGTGCTACTCGGACTTCGTGTTCGTGACCTCGTCTCCCTCGAGGGCGCCGGTCTGGCGGCGCACTGCCGGCACGAGGAGCTCGACGACGAGTACCCGCAGGGCCGCCGCCAGGGGGATGGCGACGATCGCCCCGAGCGCGCCGCCGATCGACCAGCCCGCGAAAACCGCGAACAGGGTCATCACCGGCGAGATGTTGGTTTGCGGGTGCATCACGTTAGGCGCTACGACGTTGCCCTCGACTTGCTCGAGGACGATGACGAAGCCCAGGGCGATCAGCGCCTTGCCGGGCGATTGTACGAAGGCCACGATCACGATAAGGGCGCCGGAGATCAGGGGGCCGACGAAGGGGATGAACTCGAGGACGCCGGCGATAATGCCCAGCACCAGGGCGAAACTGACGCCGATGATCAGCAGCCCGATATAGCCCAGCGTGCCGATGATGAGACCGGAGATCGTCGCGCCGCGGACGTAGCCACCCATCGCGTGCGGCAGCCGGTGAAAGAGCCGCTCGGCGTCGTCGCGTTCCTCTTGGGGCACCAGCGACAACAGGGACTCGCGCATTTCGGGAGCGACGGTCAGAGTATAGAAGGAGAGGAAGACCACCAGGAGGATGTCGGCAAGCGACGACGAGACCTGGAAGGGCAGAGAGACGATCGTCGAGGCGACGCCCGTGATCTGGGAGAGCAGGGTGTCCACGACAGACTCTCCCGATATGGGGATGCGTTCCCCCAACCACTCCCCGGCTTGGTCGACCAGTGCCGGCGCGCGATCGATCAACTCCCCGGCCTGATCCACCAGCGGCGGCACGACCGCCGCCCCTAGCCCCACGAGAACAAGGGCAAGCACCAGATAGACGATGGTCGTGGCCAGTGTCCGGGAGACCCAGCGCTCAAGCCACGTCACCACGGGCGCCAGCGCCGCAGCAACCGTGGCACCTAGGAAGAGGATCGCCAGCGGCCTGCGCATGAACCAGAACGACGCCAGCAGGATTGTGCTCAGGATGAGCACTGCTGCCCCGGCTGTGACCACCCACAGCCAGGAACCGGGGGCTGCCGGTCTGCGTCGGGCCTTCATGTCGGTCGTTGGCCGCGAATTGTCGCTAGCTCTCGCTTGCTCTCCCTCGTTCATGTCCCACCCCTTCTCTATCTGTCCTTAGTATATCGGGTGCATGGCTTGGCAACCGTTGGCCTGCGTTGGGAAGACGACGGAGTCCGTGTGGAAAGTTTGGTTTGCGTTGGACGTTGACTTTTCGGCCTCACCTGTGATAATGCATGCACTATGCCGACACATACAACACAAACTTCGCCGACAGATAACGTCCCACAGGTCATCGACACGCAGGACGAACTTGACGCTCTGGCTCCGCAGTTGATGAGCTACCCCGTCGTAGCCATCGACACCGAGGCCAACAGCTTCTACGCCTACCGCGAGCAGGTCTGTCTGGTCCAGATCTCGATTCCCGGCACGGATTACCTCGTCGATCCCCTGGCTTTGGACGACCTATCCCCCTTAGCGCCCTTCTTCGACTCACTTGAGGTGGAGAAGATCTTCCATGCCGTGGACTACGACCTGATGATGCTGCGTCGCGACTTCGGTTTTGTGGTCCGCAACATCTTTGACACGATGTGGGCGGCGCGCATCCTGGGTTGGCCTAAGGTGGGCTTGGCCGATATTCTTGATACCTATTTCGACGTGCGTATGAATAAGCGCTATCAGCGTTACAACTGGGGCAAACGCCCGCTCGACCCCGAGGCGCTCCGATACGCTTGGATGGACAGCCACTACCTCCTGGACCTCCGCGAGATCCAGAAAGAAGAGCTGCAGGCTGCCGGACGGTGGGAAGAGGCGCGTGAGGTCTTCAGATACCTGACGACCACTGTCGAGGTGCCGCCCGAGGACACGACCGCTCGTCACTTCTGGCGCATCAAGGGCGTGCACAAGATGCCGCCCCGTGAACGGCGGGTGCTCTTCCAGCTCTACCTCTGGCGGGAACGCGCTGCCGAGGCACTCGACCGCCCACCATTCAAGGTCCTTCCCAATGGCCGGCTCGTGCGCATTGCCCGCGCGCAGCCGCGCAACAAGGCCGAGCTGGCTTCGCTGGGTCTGTCGCCCTGGCACGTGCGTCACTTCGGCGGCGAAATCCTCAAGGCCCTGCGCGACGACCATCTGCCGGAGCCGCCGTCACAGCCCCACCAAGGCCGTCCGCCGGATGACGTGCTGGATCGCTTCCACACGCTCAAGGCGTGGCGGAAAGAGGTGGCTAAGGTCCGGGGTGTCGATTCCGACGTGATTTTGCCCAATGCTGTGCTCTGGGAACTGGCCCGGCGGCCGCCCGACGATCTGGAGGAGCTTCTGGACGTCACCGGCATCGGCCCCTGGCGTCAGGCGAACTACGGGCCGGATCTCCTGCAACTGGTCGCCGACTAGTCGCGACGCCGTCCCACGATGCTTTCCCTGTAGAGGAGCCCAACGTGAAGATCAGCTTTCTGGGTGCCGTCCGCACGGTGACCGGATCGATGTTTCTGGTCCGGGTCAACCGGCGGAACGTTCTGCTGGATTGTGGCCTCTATCAGGGCAAGCGCCGGGAAGCTTACGAGCGCAACAAGAAGCTGCCCCTGCCCGACCTACGCCGCTTGGATGCCGTGTTGCTCACCCACGCTCACATCGATCACTCTGGGAACCTTCCCAACCTGGTTAAGAACGGGTACGACGGCCCTATCTACGCAACTCACGCCACCCGTGACCTGTGTGGGGCGATGTTGCCCGACTCGGGCCGCATCCACGAGTACGACGTGAAGTACGTGAACAAGAAGCGGGCGCGCAACGGCGAGCCGCCGATGGAGCCGCTCTACACGGAGGCGGACGCCTTTCGAGCGCTGCGGTACTTCGTAGGTGTGGGCTACAACCGACCGGTGGAGGTGG
The DNA here is from genome assembly GCA_049975025.1 of Anaerolineae bacterium. Classification (GTDB taxonomy): domain Bacteria; phylum Chloroflexota; class Anaerolineae; order B4-G1; family SLSP01; genus PWVB01. The sequence continues at coordinate 4,108 of JBNGDU010000345.1, read as the reverse complement.
CCCGGGGCGTCCGCGCGACCTTCTTGGACGCCGGTCACATCCTGGGGTCGGCGATGGTGTTGTTGGAGTCGCAGGAACGCGGGCGCACCGTGCGCCTTCTGCTGTCCGGTGATGTGGGCCAGCCTGAGCTGCCCATCGTTCGAGATCCCACGCCGATGCCGCCTGCGGACTACCTGATGATCGAGAGCACGTATGGTGACCAGGATCACCCGCCGATCCAGGACGTAAAAGACGACCTGGCACGCATTGTGAACGAGGTCGCGGGGCGGGGCGGTCGGATCGTCATTCCGGCCTTCGCCGTCGGCCGTACGCAGGAGATCGTCTACCATCTGCACCAGCTCACCCACGAGGAGCGCATTCCCCAGCTGCCCATTTACGTCGACAGCCCCTTAGCCGTCAACGTGACGGAGGTTTTCCGGACGCACCCCGAGTGCTTTGATGCTGAGACCCGGGAGTTCATCCTCCACAGCGGCGACGAAGACCCCTTTGGTTTCTATCGCCTGCGCTACGTGCGGAGCGTTGAGGAGTCCAAGGCGCTGAACTCGGCCGAGAACCCCTTGATTGTGATCAGCGCCTCCGGTATGGCCGAGGCCGGACGGGTGCAGCACCATCTGCTTCACGCGGTGGAGGACCCGCG
>JBNGDU010000345.1:0-3371 GCA_049975025.1 Anaerolineae bacterium | reverse complement strand
GCCGAGGGGCTGAGATCGCTGGGTTACGACAAGGTCACGGTACCGGCGCGCGGGGACAAGGTGGAGCTCTAGATCTCAAGGTAGCTGTCGATGCGTTATCCGCCCGCGACGTGGCGTCTGCTGTTAGAATCCCACCCACGCCCCGGCCCGTTGAACATGGCCATCGATGAGGCCGTGCTGCGGTCGGTGGCCTCTCGCAAAGCGCCGCCTACGCTCAGGCTCTACGGCTGGGCGCCTCCCGCGCTCACGCTGGGCCGTGGTCAACCCTATGCTGACGCCGATATCGACGCATTGCGCCGGCAGGGGATCACGCTGCTCCGCCGGATGACCGGGGGCACGGCGGTTCTCAACCGCGACGAGTTGACCTACACCGTGGCTGCCACCGTCAAGGAGCCGCGCTTCTCCGCCCCCAACATCGCCGAGAGTTACCGGGGCATCAGCGGCGCGCTCCTCGTCGCGCTCGAGCGCCTGGGCCTCGTGTACGCGGAGGCCAGCAGCCGTGATGAGACCGAGGCCACCAGACCCACGCGGGCGGCGGACCGCAGCCCTGTCTGCTTCGAGATACCGTCCGATTACGAGATCATCGTGGAGGGGCGGAAGCTGGTGGGCAGCTCCCAGATGCGCGTGCGCGACGGCATCCTCCAGCACGGGTCGCTGCCGCTGACCGGCGACATCGCTGACGTCAGCCGGTTCCTCACGGCGCGACCGGACCCGGCGCGGCTACGTCGTGCCGCGCTGACGCTCCACGATGCCGTGGGCCGTCTCGTGACCTGGGAGGAGGCCGCGGAGGCCATCCTGGCGGGGTTCCGGGACGTGCTCAACCTGACGCTGATCCCGAGTCCGCTCACGCCCGAGGAGCGCAGGGCGATGGAGCGCCTCGTCCTGGAGAAATACGCCAACGAGGACTGGACCGCGCGCGTCTGATCGCTGCCGGAAGCGGCTTTGAGCCGCTGTACACCGAGGCCATATCCGCCGGCGGCGACACGGGGGAGGCGCGGACGCCTGGGGAAGCGCTGTGGCTTTGAGCCCCTGTACACCGGGACCAACTTCGCCGGCGGCGGCATATTGAAAGCGAAGGGCCCTGCGGAGGCGCGGGGCTCAAAGCCCGGTCGCTGCCGAAGACTAACCTAGAACTGGAGGCTTCGTGACCGAGAGACTCTTCGACCTCAACATCGAGCGAATACTGGAGAACTGGGACGTCCACCATGCCCTGCGCGAGCTCATCGCCAATGCCCTGGACGAGCAGGCGCTCACCGGCACGGGTGACATCGGGATCTTCAAGGACGATCAGGGCCGCTGGCACATTCGGGACTTCGGGCGCGGTCTGCAGATCGAGCACTTCATCCTCAACGAGAACCCTGAGAAACTGAGCGCCGAGACCGACGTCATCGGTGTCTTCGGCGTGGGACTCAAGGACGCCCTGGCGACCTTCCACCGTCATGACGTCGGCGTTTGCATCCGCTCGTCCCACGGCACCTTCCGCCTGGACCGGGCGGCGAAGTGGGACTTCGACGATATCAAGACTTTGCACGTGGCCTATGACGACGCGCCTGTGGACATGCAGGGCACCGAGTTCATCCTCGACGGCGTCACGGACCGTGACGTCGAGGAGGCCAAGTCGCTCTTCCTCCGGTTCGCGGAGGAAGAGCTGATCGAGACCACCGAGTATGGCGAGATCATGCAGCGCCGTGAGTTCGGAGCCCGGGTCTACATCCGGGACGTCCTCGCCAACGAGGAGCCCAACTTCCTCTTCTCCTACAACATCACGGACCTGACGCCATCGATGCGGAGGCGGCTCAACCGTGAGCACCTGAGCATCGGGCGCACCATCTACGCCCCGCGCGTGCAGGCCATCCTCCGCGCCGCCGAGAGCGACGAGGTTCACGCTCGGCTCGTCGAGCAGTTCCGGCGCCGGGGGAGCGGTCGCGCCTACGACGAGTTCGAATGGCGCGAGATCCGGATGCTGGCCCTCGACCTCTTCCCTAAGCAGGGCCGCGCCGTCTACTTTTCCCCAGCCGAGGGGGCGGGCACCGACACATCGGCCTCCGACGAAGATGCGCCCACGGCGGGATCCCTGGCTGCACCAGCTCTCGCCGAGGCCGTCTCTCCCAAAGGGCGCGAGATACCCAACCTGACCGGTGAGGCCCCGTCCGGGGACGGTGGCTCGCAAGTGCGGACGGTGACCTACTTGAGCGGCGCTCCGGAGCATCGTGAGACGCCCTTCGTCCTCCCGGCGCAACTTGAGACCGGAGAACGCCGGGCCTTCGCGAAGACCCCGGACCTCCTGGCGGTGGTCGGGCTCGACCTGGACGCCGTTCCCGAGGTTCGGATCGCTGAGGCGTTGCCCGTGGTCCGCCGCGACGTCGCCGGCATGTGGGATCCCTCGATCCCGGCCATCGTCATCCAGCGGAGCGCGCTGGCCTCCCTTGCGGACTACGCGGCAGCGCTGCTGCGCGAGGTGGCCCGCGTCACATCCCAGGCCCCATACGGCGCACCGGCCTTCCAGCGGACCCTGTTCTCCTACCTGGGCCGGGCCGCCGCCGCGGCGCTGGGGGATCACGAACACGACCGTTGAGCTGGATCAGTTTCCTGAGTTCGTATCTTCTGACGGCTAGACGTGCGGAGGTCCAGACTCTCCATCCCCTTCGGGGATGTTCTACCTTCGAAACTCAAGATTCCTCGTACCCGTGGCGTTTGCGGATCCACTCGGAATGACGGCCAGGTTTCGGTGCCCTGAGACCAACTCGCCCCCAAAACAGAGCGCGCCGTCGTGTTTGGGTGGGCGTCAAGTTTCCGCAAAAGCTTTCCGCAGCCAACCCTAAAGGTTCGGGATGTCGCGAAAACCTTCGACTCACGCTTGATACCGTTGAGACATGACCGTCGAACCTTTAGGGTTGGACGTGGCACGATGCGGACAAGTGACGCACACCCGTCGTGTTGGGCGTGTTCTGGTTTCGGGGAAATAACAAGCTGATTATCGGTGAAACCACTTATCAGATATGCAGTTTTGGCTCCTGCGCACCAAAGTGCTCCGCAAAGACAGGCCAAAACTGCCCAAGACCCTTGGGTCCGTGTGTTCAGAAATGGGCAAAACACTTCCTGATGCTGTAGCGGTGAGCCTGGCTAAGAGATTCACCCCCATTTCTGAACACACCCTCGTGTTTCGGGGTTTTGACGTTTGGCGCAATTGGCATTACAATGGAAGTAGATGCAACGCGGATGAGCGGTGCTTACGCAATGCGCGGGCGGATGTGCTCCGTGATGGCTGTGAGGATTAGCTGATATTCTATGTTCATTTGAGGAGGGAAACAACGAGATGCCGAAATTCGAACGTGAAGTGGAGATCGATGCCCCGGTTGAAAAGGTGTGGG
>JBNGDU010000344.1:0-8022 GCA_049975025.1 Anaerolineae bacterium | reverse complement strand
GATCTCTCACGAGTCACCACTGGGCAAATCGCTGCTCGGTCACAGCGTTGGCGACAAAATCGCTGTTCGGGCCCCAGGAGGGAAAATCCAGTTCGAGATCATCGCCGTCGAGTAAGTCGACAGTTCGTTGACGTTTGTAGCCTAATGGTCAAGGGGACCTGCACAGCAGGTCCCCTTCATCTATGGCTTGTACACGCGCGTGCGCCGTTGTATGGAACACAGTCCGGGGATCGAGCGCCGTTTCTCTGGCGTGCACGAGAATGCGGCTACGGGCACGCTCCTCGTCTGAAGACCGCACGGCTACGTCGCCGAGGATGCTCGATCAGGGGGCTGTAGGGCAATCTCTATCCCGTTCAACACTCACTATGCCCACAGGCATAACAGCGACGGCACCCCTCGATGTTGACCAGGGCCGCCTGCCCACACGCAGGACATAGGTCCCCTGCCCGGAATAGGTCGAGTTGTGGCTGCGAGGGCTCAGCTTCTAGCGTGAAGCTCAGCTCGTCGTCCTCGCCGTTGCCGGCCTCGTGCAGGTAATTCTCCAACACGCTGGCGACGCCATCAGGCAGACTCAGTACACGATTGTGCCCGAATCCCATCGGTCTCCGACCGCCGATACCCGAGAGTTGCTCCACAATCTCCTCGAGACGCTCGCGCGGCTCCAATGGGGAGGGGAGACGAAGCGTGAGCGAGATAAGGCGCCCGATGGCTTCCGCGACCGCCGCCGTATCGGAGCCGGCCTTACCGACGTTAAGGAAAACCTCGAACGGCTGATCCATCCCATTGGTGTTCAACGTGACGTAGGCGGTGCCGAGCGGCGTCTGCGCTTGGTAAGTTACGCCGCGCAGGGAGCGGGGCCGCGGTCGGATGTGTGTGTACGGGTGGAGCTTCGGTGTTGTCGCGGCGTTGGTGGGCACGCTTGCCGTGGCAGAAACCTTGTCGGTCTCTTTCTGCTGCCGGGTGGCCTCTGTCTCCAGGACGACCTTCTCTCGTGATCCAGCCACGTAGACCGTCAGGCCTTTGCAGCCCAGCCGCCAGGCTAACTGGAAGGCGTCGGCGACATCCCCAGGCGTCGCTTCGGCCGGGAAGTTGATGGTCTTGCTGATACTCGCGTCTGTGAAGAGCTGGAGCGCTGCTTGCATGCGGATGTGTCCCTCGACGGAGACGTCGCTGGCCACGACGAAGACGTCACGAATCTCCTCTGGCACTAGATCCACGTTCTGGCAACTGCCAGTGTGCATCACCTCGTCCAGAACCGCCTCACGCTGCGCCGCGTCAAGGTCGGCACGCTCCATGGCTGCCTGGAACATCGGGCTGACGTAGCGAAGCTCGATCTGCTCGTCGCCGTCCTGGACATGACGCGTGTAGGCAAGGGCGAAGACCGGCTCACACCCGTAACCCTCGACACCTGTCACGGTCGCGATTGTGCCGGTGGGCGCGACGGTGAGCTGCGTGGAGTTGCGAATGCCCTGCGCCTCGATGTCCTTCCGCACCTTGTCCCAATCGACCTCTGGACGTCCCCAGGCATCGCTCCGCTCCTCGCCCAACCACTGGGGCCACTCACGGGGACGCCACGTCACGTTCTTCGGATCGTAGACACTGCCCTCGATCGCGGGGAAGGGGCCCCGCTCAGCGGCCAACTCAATGCTGGTCAACATCGCGTGGTAGCGGATGAACTCCATCACCTGCGCCGCCAGGTCCTGGGCCCCCGGGCTTCCATAGCGCACGCCCACGTGGTAGAGCAGGTCGGCCAGACCCATAATCCCCAGGCCGATGCGCCGCGCCTGGCGGGCTGCCTCCTCAAGCTGAGGCACCGCAGGCACGTAGGCATTTGCCGTGACCACATCGTCGAGGAAGCGCGTCGCCACCCGCGTGCTCTCGGCGATCTTCTCCCAGTTGACGGTGGGGGTGCCATCCTCGGCATGGCCAAGGTGTTGGGCCAGGTTGATCGAGCCCAGGCAGCAGTTCTCGTAAGGCATAAGGAACTGCTCGCCGCAGGGATTGGTCGCCTCGTAGCGCCCCAGGTAGGGGATAGGATGGTCCCGTTGCGCCGCGTCGAGGAAGAGCATGCCGGGCTCGCCGTTGCTCCAAGCCTGCTGGACGATCTTCTCGTAGAGCTCCCGAGCCTTGACGTGACCATAGCTGATCAGCGGGATCCCGGCGCCCTTGGCGTCCTCAAGGGCGCCGTTGAAGTCTCGATAAGCGGGATGCTTGACGTCCGGGAAGACCAGCTCCCAGCCCGCGTCCTGCTCAACCGCCTCCATAAAGGCATCCAGAATGCCTACCGAGATGTTGAAGTTAGTGATCGCGTTCTCCGAGGTCTTGCAGGTGATGAAAGATTCGATATCGGGGTGGTCGACGCGGAGTACCGCCATATTGGCACCCCGGCGGGTGCCGCCCTGTGCGATCTCCCCGAATGCCTGGTCGTAGACCCTCAGAAAGCCGATGGGACCCGTGGCCTTGCCCATGCTTGAGACCACCAAGCTCTCCTTGGGACGCAGGCGTGAGAAGCTGAAGCCGTTGCCGCCGCCCGTCTGCTGGATCAGAGCGGCGTCGCGCAATGATTGGAAGATACCGCCCGGTGCCCGCCCCATGTCATCCTCGATGGGCAGTACAAAGCAGGCAGCCAGTTGTCCTAACGGCGTACCGGCACCCGTGAAAGTGGGAGAGTTGGGAAAGAAGCGCAAGGTCGTCAGCAGGCGGTAGAAGAGCTCCTCGGCCTCTTCACTGGGACCGCCCCAATCGGCCTCGGCTTCGGCTTCGGCGATATGGTGGGCGACCCGGGTGAACATATCGCTGATGGATTCCACCGGCTCTCCCTGAGCGTCCTTGCGCAAGTAGCGTTTCGTCAGGACGGTCAGGGCGTTGTCAGAAAACTGCGCCTTGAGATCCTCATCGGCAAGCCTAGGCTTCTCGACAATAGGCACCGCATCTTCTTCAGAACAAGACATCGATAATTCCTTTCACTCTAAAAAGGGAATGCCCACCCCGTGTCCGTGGGGCAGGCTCGTATTTGGCTGGGCTTAGGACGACGGCGTCAACGAACTACATCTTTGTGGAGACCCAGACGCTCAGGACCGCTGAGCCCGCAGCCGATCTATCTCTGCGCGGATGGACTCAAGGTCCTTCAGACCCATGTAGACGATAGCATAGCGTATGTACGCAACTTCATCGAGTCGCCGGAGCTCCTCGATCACGAGGTCGCCTATGGTCTGGCTGGAGACTTCCGTTCTGCCCGTCTGGCGGATTTCGTATGCAACGCGCTCCACGATACCCTCCAGTGCCTCGGCCGAGATGGGACGCCGTGCGCAGGCGATACGCAGGCCCGACATCAATTTGTCAGGGTCGAACTCTTCCCGGCGGCCGTCTCGCTTGACGACGAGGGGGTTTGTCAGGATGGCGCGCTCAATCGTGCTGAAGCGTTGCTCGCAGGCTGAGCATTCACGCCGCCTTCGGACGTTTCCCTGGGCATCATGTCGCGTGTCGACTACCTTGGTGTCGTTGGAGTCGCAGAATGGACACTTCATCGTTTATCCCCTCATTTCTCGGGTCATCTCTGGCATGCCACCGACGCACAGCCTTCATTTCGATAGGGTGCCATGGGTTTCGCCATTATAGCATGGGCGATGGTAGATGACAAACGCGCCATCGCAGGTCCGCAAATTTATTTGCCGTCAACTGGCAAGCTCCCCCGAAATGGCTCGCTGAGTGCGGGCGCACTGTATCCCCTTGTCAGAATATGGGCATATCAGTGCTCCCTGTCGTTCTCCCTGACGTCAAGACACGGTGCTAGTGCGGGCCGCGGTGCGGGGCGTTGATTGACAGGATTGAGAATATGTCTATAATGTTAATCAGGTAACATTCATAATAGTGTGGGAGGAAAAAGATGCCAGCAACTGGAAAGAAGCGCCAACCCAGGGTCGTGGTATTCTCGACGCCGACGTGTCCGCACTGCCGCAGCGCCAAGCGCTATCTGAAGCAGAAAGGCGTCCGCTTCACCGATGTGGACGTGTCCCGAGATGAACGCGCGGCGCGAGATATGCAGCGAATTAGCGGGCAGCAGGGCGTGCCTGTCATCACCGTGGGAGGGCGGCCGGTGGTTGGATTCGACCGCCGAAAGCTCGACCGTCTTCTGGATCTTAACTAAATCAAGTTTATTTGCGGGGCCGGCCCCTTGGGGCTGGTTCGAATCAATCATGAATGCGGAGCCGCCCAGGCGGCTCCGCATTTCGTACTGACGGTTATGTCATCGAAGCCGCCGTCCCCGCCGTTCGCGCGGGACGAAACCGACGACCGGCACGTCCATCGCCTCGACCTCCGATGGCTCCCGTACCCAGGGATCAAGATAGTGCGCCAGCAGCATGAGACCCACGCCCACCGCGGCGGCCAATAGCAGGCGGACGCCTGGGCCCAGAAGCCTAGCTCTCAAAGAGGGTTGCAGCGCGATCGGTGCCGGTGGATCCACCGGTTGGGCGACCACGCCCACGCCGGTCATCTGCGGATAGTAGCCAGGGCCGTTGACGGTCAGCTCCTCCACGATGGCGTTGGCTATGGCGATCATCTCCGCCTCGTGGGGCCAAGTGAGGTAGACGACGAGGACGGACTGGGCGTTATCGGTGACGACGGCGCCCTGGATCGCGCCTGGCTCAGCCGTTATTCCTTCTTCAGCCAGGCGATGGGCAACGGCTTCCGCGAATTCACCCGTCATGGCGAGGTCGGCCAAGCCGTTGGCGATGTACTCAGACGTCAGCCAGGCGTAGTAGCGATCATAGTCCGGTGAAAGCGTGGCGGCCGGCAAGCTGCCGGTCGTGAACCGCATCACGATCTGATACACTGGGGTAGGCGGCTGATAGGTGAGGCCTAACAAGAGGCCCACAACGAGGATCGGGAGTGAGGCCAGCCACCACCAATGTCGTAGAGCTCTGAAAAGCTGTCGCAGTTCCATAGACGTCCTCTTGATCTCTCTCGAATTGCCGTCTGCGTGACATTCTACCATAAGTCGTCCCGTTTGCGGGGCGAACGTTGGCGTAAGGATTTGTGAGCGTTGGAACGTTCCCTCCCCGTGGATAATGACTTGCAGCTCTTGTCCCTCAAGTCGCTCGGCTGGTAGCGTGGGAGATCGTTGAAACCTATCAACGTTCTAGCGTTCTCCAGTTGACCCATCCTCTATTCGCACTACAATCGATGTTGCGACAAGAGGTGAAGGAGGTCACTATGACTTTGGAGATCGACCGCATAGGTGTGCTGACGGGGGGCGGTGACGCTCCCGGCCTCAATGCGGTGATTCGGGCGGTGGTCAAGACGGCCAAGAACGAGTACGATTGGGAGGTTATGGGCATCGAGGACGGCTTCGAAGGGCTGATCCAACCCGGCAAGGTGCGTCCGCTCGACTTCGCCGACGTTCGCGGGATCCTCTCCCGCGGCGGCACGATCCTCGGTACGACCAACCGAGCCGATCCCTTTCACTATGAGGTGGAGCAGGCCGATGGGCAGATCAAGACCTTCGACGTTTCCGATGACGTCGTGCGTCACGCCGAGGTGCTGGGCCTGGACGCCATCATCGTGATCGGCGGCGACGGTTCGCTGGCCATCACCTGCGAGTTGATGAAGAAGGGCCTCCGTGCCGTCGGCGTCCCCAAGACGATCGACAACGATATCCTCTGCACTGAGCAGACCTTTGGATTTGACACGGCTGTGAACACAACCATGGAGGCGCTCGACCGGCTTCATACCACGGCCGAGAGCCACCATCGCGCGATCGTCCTGGAGGTGATGGGACGGAATGCGGGATGGATTGGTCTCAAGGCCGGCATCGCCGGGGACGCGGATGTCATCTTGATACCCGAGATTCCGTTCGATGTGGAAGCGGTCGTGAACCGCATCGATCGGCGCAACCGGGTGGGAGCCAACTACAGTATCATCATTGCGGCGGAGGGTGCGACTTCCCAGGGCGGCGAGGCCGTTTACCAAGAGCATCGCGAGGTCGGTGCTCAACCTCGTCTTGGGGGGATCGGCGCCAAGCTGGCCCAGGAGATCCGCAAGTTGACCGACACCGAGGTGCGGGTCACCGTCCTGGGACATCTTCAGCGGGGTGGCTCCCCGACGGCGTTCGATCGCCTGCTCGCCTCCCGCTACGGGTCGATGGCCGTCCATCTCGTGGCGGAGGGCAAGCTGGGAAAGATGGTGGCGCTCCAGTGCGGTGAGATCGTCGACGTGCCTATGGAGGGCGCCGTCGCTCGGCAGAAGCTAATCTCCTTGAGCAGTGACATCGTACAAACGGCGCTCGATCTCGATATCTGCCTGGGAAACAGCCCCGCCTTTATCCGCGAATTGGCAGCAAAGCAGGAGGCCGCGCCATGCGAAACCGTCTGAGGCTGCTGGATCTGTTTGGATTGGTCGCTCCCCTCTACGACGCCGTCGCTGGCGTCGCACAGCCCAACATCGAACGCCTCACGGCGTTGGCGAAGCTGGATGATGTCGGCCGGTTCCTCGACGCCGGTGGTGGGACGGGTCGGATTGCCCAGGCGCTGCAGCAGGTACTGCCCGAAGGTGCGCCGGTATGGCTGGTCGATCTCTCGTCCGGCATGCTGCGACAGGCGGCCGAGAAGTCGGGGATTGTACCTTGCCGGGCTGCTGCCGAGGCCCTTCCCTTTCCGGACGGTTACTTCCCGGCCATCGTGGCCATAGATACCTTCCATCACTTCCACGACCACGCCCGCGCCGCGCGGGAGCTCGTCCGCATCCTGGCGCCCGGCGGCCGATTGGTGGTCGAGGAGCCCGACGTGCGGCGTTTCGCGGTCAAGCTGGTCGCTTTGGGGGAACGGCTGGTGTTGATGCGCAGTCATTTCTATCCTCCGGACGAGTTGATGCCCTTCTTTGAGGGGGACGGCGTGACTCTTGAGCTTCATGAAGAGGATCACACCTACTGGCTGGTCGTGGAGAAGGCGGGCGGGGGCAGTCGGCGCGACGGGTGGGGGTAGGAGTTTGGATGCTGGATGTTTGATGTTGGTTAGACGCGTCGTCGATTGCTTGACCGACTCCCTCTGGTATACTTTTACTGGATTGGATGGCGCTTCGTTGGCCCGGTTTCGCATAACCGGCGTCAAGGAAGCGGTTTTTTGTGAGAGATGGGCGGGTGAGATCAATGTGGAAAAGACCGTGGGTCGTGGTGATAACTGCCGTCCTGAGCCTCCTGCTGGCAGCATGTCAGGGCGAGGGCTCCCACACTGTGGAAGCGTTGGAGGTGCCCGAGAATGCTGTGGCGCGGATCGTTTTCTTCCAGGCGGGCGACTGCGAGCCTTGCGTGCAGGTCTACGATGAGTTGATCGTGCCGCTCCAGGGACGCTGCGGTGATAGCCTTGAGGTCAAGTCCGTGGATGTCACGGCGTCCGAGGGTTACGAGATCTTCGCAGCGACGGAGCGGGCGATGATCGGCGAGGCTGGTCGCTGGGAGGTGCCGGTGGTCGTCGTCGAGGATACCTATCTCATCGGTGAGAGGGCCATCAATCAGGAGCTGCTGCCCCATATGCAGTGTGTCTTTGGTTCCGGAGGCAACGCTTGGCCCGACGTGCCTGCGTTGACAGCGGTGGCGATGGCGCCCACGCCGGGGGCCTCGATCGAGAATCCCTTTGGAGCCGGCAACGGCGAAGGGATCAAGAGTTGCGTTGAAGAAGAAGACGCGGCGGTCTGTGCGTCGCCCGATCCGATCTTCGCGCTCTATCTGGCACCGGAGAACTGCAACGACACCTGCGACCGCACGCGTTACGATCTTCGCTACCTGCAGGGCGTCTATCCGCAGCTCTCTTTTGAGGAGCGCAGCATCGAGGAGAACCGGGAGCTTGCCGAGGCATTGGTGTCGCACTTAGGGGTCGATCTTCAAGGAGCGCCGCTGGCGCCGGCCGCGGCGATCGGCGAGACTTACCTGGCAGGCGACGAGCTGAACCTTGATAGCTTGCGGTCCACGCTGGAGGCCTATGCTGACACCGGCGCGATGGCGGTTTGGTATACGCTCGACGTCGAATA
>JBNGDU010000343.1:0-8055 GCA_049975025.1 Anaerolineae bacterium | reverse complement strand
TGCTGTAGCGGTGAGCCTGGCTAAGAGATTCGCCCCCATTTCTGAACACACCCCTACGCCGGGTGGCGATTTGCTCAATAGGTGGCTCCGCGTACACTGGAACGGGCGTGGATCCTGAGGCGATCCGCAGCGCCGGGCGGCATCGCTGATGGGATCGAGCGTCGTGCTTGTGGAGATATGACGCGCACCCGAAATCGAACGCTATAACCCACATAGGAGCAGAGAAAGGAGACTTATATGACAGGCAAACTGAACGTCGGTATTATCGGGCTGGGGGGCATTGCACGGACCCACATCCCCGGCTGGGTGGCCTCGGACTACGCCGAGGTGGTAGCCGGATGCGATATCAACCCTGAGATCCTCCCGAAATGGGGCGGTGAGCACGGCGTCACAAAGCTGACCACCGAACCGATGGAGTTGATCGAGGATCCGGAGATCGACATCGTCGACATCTGCACGCCCAACATGTACCATACGGAGCAGGTCGTAGCGGCGTTGGAGGCCGGCAAGGACGTGATCTGCGAGAAACCCTTGGCGCCCACTCCTGACGACATCCGCAAGATGATCGCGGCTCGGGACCGCTCCGGCAAGAAGCTTATGACGGCGCAGCACTTCCGCTTTCGGGGCGTCTCGCAAGCCGTCAAGGAGGAGATTCAGACGGGGACGTTGGGCGACATCTATCACGTTCGCAGCTGGATACTTCGCCGCAGCGGGCTGCCGGTGCGCCCGACCTTCATCTACAAAGAGCACAGCGGCGGTGGCCCCACCATCGACATCGGCGTCCACATCCTCGATCTCACGCTCTGGCTGATGGGACACCCCAAGCCCGTGACGGTGAGCGGCGTCGCTAAAACCGCCCTGGCGCATCACGCGGACGCCTTCACCGGCTGGGGTCGGGTCCGGGTGCCCTCGGACATGGACGTCGAGGACTTCGCCGCAGCCTTCGTACGATTCGACAACGGGGCGACGCTGATCCTGGAGGTCAGTTGGCTGCTGCACCACAGCACCACCGGCGAGGCGGCCCACGTCTGGCTATACGGCACCGAGGGCGGCTGTGAGTGGCCCAGCGCCGAATTCCTCACCAACAACTACGAGACGCTCCAGCAGTACAACACGACCCTGCAGCTCACCCACGACACCATGGAGCCCCACGCGTTGGAGTGCGTCGAGTTCGCACGCGCCGTTGCCGAGGATCTGCCGTCGCCGGTAGCGGCGGAGGAATCGCTCTACGTACAGACTATCCTGGATGGCATCTACCGCAGCCAGGCATCCGGTCGGGAGGTCGACGTCAACGTGGATGTGTAGGGTGCGTTGTGCTTTCAATGGCCTGAAGTATACTGCCTTGCAGGCTGTGTAATCCTAGGGAGGATGATATGAGTTTTGAACGGGCCGCCGGGATACTGCTTCATCCCACATCGCTACCGGGCGGGTCCGGCATCGGCGAGATCGGCGAAGCCGCCTACGAGTTCATCGACATCCTGGCCGAGAGCAACCAGTCGCTCTGGCAAATCCTGCCGCTAGGGCCCACGGGTTACGGCGACTCTCCCTACGCCTGTTTCTCGGCGCTGGCGGGCAATCCTATGCTGATCGATCTGGCGCAACTGGCCGAGGAGGGCGACGTCACGGCGGACGATCTGGCGGAAGCGCCCGACTTCCCGGAGGATCACGTCGACTTCGGCCCCGTCATCACCTTCAAAACGGATATCCTGCGGCGCGCCGCCCGGGCGTTCCGGCAGGGGGCAGACGATGAGCGACGCGCGCACTTCGACCGCTTCTGCGATGAGAACGCCGACTGGCTGGAGGACTTCGCCCTCTTTATGGCACTGAAGGACGCCCACGACGGCGCGGTGTGGAACACCTGGGAGCGCGGGCTGGTGGTTCGCGACCCCGAGGTGCTCCGAGCGTGGCGAGAACGCCTCGATGACGCCGTCTTCGCTCAGCGATACTGCCAGTTTCAGTTCTTCCGCCAGTGGCGGAAGCTAAAGGAGTACGCCGAGGAGAACGAGATACAGATCATCGGCGACATCCCGATCTTCGTCGCCTATGACAGCGTCGACGTCTGGGCAAACCCGGAGCTCTACTACCTCGACGACGACCTCGAGCCGACGAAAGTCGCGGGGGTGCCGCCGGACTACTTCAGCCCGACCGGCCAACTCTGGGGCAATCCGCTCTACGACTGGGACAAGGTCGCGGAAAACGACTACAGCTGGTGGATCAGACGGTTCGAGCAGACACTGCGCACCGTCGATATCGTGCGGCTCGATCACTTCCGCGGCTTCGCCGCGTACTGGGCGGTTCCAGCCGGAGAGGAGACCGCAGTCAACGGAGAGTGGGAGGAAGGCCCGGGCGCGGCTTTCTTCCACGCCATCAAGGACGCGCTCGGGGAGCTCCCGATCATCGCCGAGGACCTTGGCCATATCACGGAGGATGTGCTGGAGCTTCGCGAGACCTTCAACCTACCGGGGATGAACGTGCTCCAGTTTGCCTTCGCAGCCGGCGCCGCCAACCCCTATCTGCCTCATAACCTGGTGCCCAACTCGGTGATCTACACCGGTACCCACGATAACGACACGACGATTGGCTGGTATGAGAGCCGGGAGGAGGATGAGCTGAAAAACATCCACGCCTATCTCGGCCCCACCAACGAGCCGATCAACTGGGCCCTTATCCGCATGGCCTATCGCGCGGTCTCCGACCTGGCCGTCGTGCCGCTCCAGGACGTGATGGGCTTAGGCACCGAGGCGCGCATGAACACGCCGGGGAAGTTCGGCGGCAACTGGACCTGGCGCTTCCAGCGAGGCGCCATCTCCAAGGTCAACCAGGAACTCCTCGCCCAGATGGCGCTGACCTACGGGCGCAAGGAACCGGAAGAGGTTGAGGAGCGGCCCAAGTGGATGTGATCAGACACTGACCCAAGGACGACGCCCCCGCCATGTCGTGGCGGGGGCGTCGTCATCGTGCGTCAATCAGGGCGTCGTGGTATCGGATTCACCCTCATCCGCTTCAGGTGTGGCAGGCTCGGTCAGGAAATCCTCCCGGGTGTTCTCCACCATGGCCTGCACGCTATACTCCTGGACCCGGACGTAGTAAGGGGAATCGGAGTACTTCACGACGTAGCCGTTGTCCTCGGGATCTTGGGCGCCGGCCTTGATCACGTGGACGCCGCCATCTGCGGTCTCCAGCGTCACGACCGCCGCCGGCTCGTCCAGGCCGTAGGCCTCCTCCTCTTCCTTGCCCAGAGGACGTAGGATTCTCATCGTCGATGCGTTCCGCACGATGGAATCGGCCTCACCGGGCGCCATCTCCTCATCCTCCTCAAGATCCGTGAGGACCCAGTTGTCCCCATCCTTCACGAACGTGAACGTGCCGTTGGCGTTCTCCAGGGTCACGGTCTCGAGGGTCTCTTGATCGATGGAGGTGTAGGAGGACTCGATCCAGTTGTTGGCGCTGGTGTTGAACTCCCAGGTCGCCAAGTCTGTAGTGAGATAGGTCTCCGACTGGCCGCCCACGCGCATGTGGGCCGCCGTGTAGCGCGGGGCCTTCCCTAAGTAGATCGTGTGCACGTCACCGGAAGCGGTCTCAAAGTCAATCCGACGCAGGAAATCGTCCTCGGCGACCTGCAGTTGTTTGTGACTGGCATCGGTGCGGGTTACCACGGTGTCTGTCTCGAGGGCCGCCAGCTTCTCCAGCAACGGGGTGATTTTCGTCTCGTCCGCGGGGTAGTTGCCGGCATTGGGGAGGACCCAAGCGCCGTCCACCTTACGCAAGGCGACCTCGTTGGCCTGGTCGTCGACGATGGTCAGCGCGACGATATCATCGGCCGCGATATCCGGAAAGACCGGTTCTGCAGCCTCGATCGCTCCCGTCCGCGGCCAGAAGACGAACGCGCTCACCGCAAGCTGCACGACCAAGATAGCTAATAGAATCTGGTGAAGGCGTTTCATCACGCCACCTCCTCATCGTTCTTCGCAGATGCGTCATCACTCCATCGCTGACCAGACGTGTAGCCCAGCTCGTCCGGCGGCGTCAGCTCCATCGGCGCCTCGTTGCGCCGGCGCACGCTGCTGACGGTGCCGATCGCGAGCAAGGAGATAAGCGCCAGGACGTAGTTAACGACCTCCCAGAAGGACTGCTCGTTCTCCGCCATAGGTATCAGGACGCGAGACGCCGTGCCCCGCGACCGGATGCTGAGAAGGTCGAGATCCTCGATGGCCCACGCAACTGAGTTCTGCACCAGCTTCAGGTTGTTGAGATAGCGGTCGCCGCCCAACGTGGCGGAGAGCTCCAGCACGATGTCATCGACGAACTCGACACTGCCGATGACCACCAGGCGCGCCGAAGCAGGTGACACCTCGATGGTGCCCGCCACCGCCGGCGGTTCCGGCGTTGCCTCCTCTGTTTCGGCCTCGGATTCCTCCGGGCCTTCCTCAGGTTCTGTCAGCGGCGATGGTTTGTCACGGAAGTAACTCTCGAAGACGCCCCGCGCTGACACGGCCAGCGTGTACGACTTGGTATCGCCCAACTGGGGGAAGCCGTTCTCGGGATAGAGCTCGAAGTTGGGCTGGATGTTGTAGTCATCCTGCGTCCAAGCCTGGCTCGTCGACGAAAGCAGGACCTCGACCTCACGGTCGGCGTTCTCCTCCGCATCGACCTCAACGGGCGAGGCCCAGTTCAACGTCACGGCGGGCAGATTCGCGACGATAGGATGACCCTCGGCCATGCCGTCGGACCGTATATCGACGAAGAAGGGATAATCGAGGGCCTGGATCTCCTGCACCTGATAGTCGCCCACTTGGCGCGTTACCGGTACCGGGAAGGGCTCGTTCTGGGGATCCAGCACGAGCGACGATCCCACATCGAAGCCGTAATGGGCCAGCATCTCCTTCAGACCGCCTTCGACAGGCTGAACTCCCAGGCCGCCGGTCATCTGATCCGGCGCGATGGTGACGCTGCCGGCGGCGACGATCACAGCACCACCGCGCATCAGGTATTGATCCACGGCGTAGCGCGCCTTGTCATCGAGGTTCTGCGGGCCGATCAGGACCAGCACGTCGATATCCGGTTCGATGGTCCCGGTGCTCAGATCGACGTTCCGGACCTCGTACTCCTGTCGCAACGTCCCCTGCACTTGCTCCCAGGAGGAGATCGGCTGCTGAGTTTGCCCGAACATATCCTGGGTCGGCGTCGCGGGCGGCGTCCAAATCCCCACCACCTGCAGGAATCCGGACGATGAGCGCTTGAGGGCGGACTCGACCGCACCGCGCACATCGGCTTCGCTAAGCTCGCCTTGAGGGTAGATGATCTGCGCTTTATCCCCTACCTCCATCACCATGTAGAGGTAGTAGCTCTCCTCAGAGAAGAGCGAGGCGGCGAGGGGCTGTAGGCCGTAGCGCTCGTACAACTGCTCGCGCGTCACCGGGGCATCCGGAGCGTCGGGGTCGATGAACTCGTAGGTGAACTTGCCCCCGGACTGATCTTGGATCCCCTGCAGCACCGATTCGATCGTCGCCGGCACATCGGCCAACGACGCCGGGAGTGAATTCGGCGTGATATAGACGTCCAGCTCCACAGGTTCGCTCATCGAGGCCAAAATGGCGTCCACGCTCTGGAAGCCATAGACGACCTTCTTGATCGTGCTCGTGAGATCGTACTCCAGGTTCTTAAGGCGGACGTCCATTCCCCCGTCGCGCGTTCGCTGCACCTCGATCAGATCCCCAAAGGTCAGCGTCGCGCTCTGATCGCCGTACTGGACCAGGATGTCGAAGTAGGAGTTGATGACCGAGGCCTCGTACCGACCTGTGACCTGGAACGGCGTGGGGCGGATACCGTAGACCTGATTGGCCTCGGCCTCCTTCTCGGGCTCCTCCGCGGGATCGATGATCTCAAGCTCCACCATCCCGTTCGAGGCCACCTGATACTCCCGGAGCATATCGCGAACGCGAGGGACCAGGGGCGCCAGCAGCGGATGCGTCTTCTCGCTGAAGTACCCCCGGATCAACAACGGCTCTTGGAGATTGGAGAGCAGATCCCGCGTCGTCGACGAGAGCGTGTACTCGTTATACTGCGTGAGATCCACGCGCAACCGACTCAGCGGATAGAGCCAGACGTTGACCACGAGCAAATTGACCGCCAGCAACGCGGAGGTCAGGGCGACGCCCCGTCGCTGCGGCAACGTCCGCTCGCCCTCGCTCCACCCCTTCGCCCTAAGCGACAGGACGTTGAGCGTGAGGAAGATGCCGGCGAGCGTAAGGTAATAGGCGAGATCCCGTAGATCGATCACGCCGCGCTGGATCGACTCGAAGCGGCTCCCGGCTCCGACAGCGCGCAGGACCTCGCCGACCTCATTGCCGAAGAAATCGGTCACCCCTGGGGAGCCCAGGAGATAGAACAACCCGGCAAGCAGGACCGTCGAGATCAGAGCGACGATCTGGTTATCGGTGCGCGAGGATACGAAGAGGCCGATCGCTGCGTAAGCGGCTGAGAGCAGGATCGCGGCCAGATAGCCGCCCAGCACCGGCCCCCAGTCCAGGTTGCCCAACAGCTCCACGGTCAAGGGCAGGAATAGGGTCAATCCCAGCGCCACGGCGACCAGCGCGACGACCGCCAGGAATTTGCCCAGGACCAACTGCACGGTCGAGACGGGGAGCGTCAGGAGGATCTCCAACGTCCCGGAGCGCTCCTCCTCACTCCACTGGCGCATCGTCAGCGCCGCCACCAGGAAGATCATCAAGACCGGCGTCCACTTGAAGAGCGGCCGGGCGTCAGCGATGCCCCGGGAGAAGAAGGTCTCGACCCAGAAGAACGAGAAGAGCGTGGCAGCCAAGAAGGTGCCGATGAAAATCAGCGCCATCGGCGAGCCGAAGTAGCCGCGCAGCTCCTTACGGGTGACCGTCAGTGTCTGTTTCATCCAAGCTTTCATCAGGCCACCTCCCCGACCATCGTCCGATCTCCGGTCAAGGTCGGCTCCGCCACATCGGGGGCCGTTGCCAACTTGGTGAAGACCGACTCCAACGTCTGGACCTCACGTCGCAACTCTCGGACGGGCCAATCGCGCTCGCGGGCAGCGCCGTAGATCGCCGGCGTCAAGCCGTCCCCCACCTGGGGCTTGCCGAAGACCCGGTAGGCCGGGAAACCGTCGGAGCTCTCGAAGTCACTGACATCCTGGACTTCCTTCAACTGGCCCAAAGCCGTCGTCACGCCGGACACCGGCTTGTCCAGGACCAGCACCGCGTCGGAGGTCGCGGCAAGTTCGTCGAGCCTGGCATCCGCCCTCACCCGTCCGTTGATCAGGATAATCGCCCGATCACAGAGCGCCTCCACCTCAGATAGGATGTGGGTCGAGAAGAGCACCGTGCTGTGCCGGGCAAGACGGCGGATCAGGTGCCGGATCTCCACGATCTGCGTAGGATCCAGACCGATCGTCGGCTCGTCCAAAATCAGCAGACTGGGCTGATGAAGAATGGCCTGCGCCAACCCCACCCGCTGCCGGAACCCCTTGCTCAGCTCCCCGATCGGCCGGGTCAGCTGATGGCTGAGAGCCGTGGCATAGACCGCGTCCGAGATGCGCTCGGTCTGCTCCTCCTCCGGAATCTGCCGCAGATCGGCCATCATCTGGAGATAGGCCTGCACCGAGAGCTCAGGGTAGAGCGGGGCGGTCTCCGGTAGGTACCCGATGAGGGACTGGACCTCACGGGTATGCTCCAACACGTCGAGGTCATTGACGGTGACGTATCCCTCGTCCGGCTGTAGGTAACCGGTGAGGATTTTGATAAAGGTGGTCTTTCCGGCCCCGTTGGGCCCCAGCAGCCCGACGATCTCGCCCTTCTCGATGCCAAAGGAAACATCAGACAGGGCACGGATGGGACCGTAAGACTTGGACAACTCGTGCACTTCAATCATAGATCCATCCTCCCTAGAGATTCTCCACGATAAGAGAGCAAAGCCGGCTGTAGGCGCTAGACCCGAGACGAGCTCCGCTCTTCATACATAAAGGATCGGCCCAAAGCAGAAGGCCAATTGAAAATGATAACAAAAAAGAGGACTTCGTCAATGCCG
>JBNGDU010000342.1:0-8059 GCA_049975025.1 Anaerolineae bacterium | reverse complement strand
CCGTTGCAGAGGCTGATCCGCGCTCAGGCCGCCCCGAGGACGGGGCTTTGAGCCTGGAATGCGATTGCCCTACCCAGGATGCTTCGCGCCATATCGCGCTCTGAGCATTTGTGGTATACTTGTCTCAGATTGACTCCTTCGGGGCAGGGTGAGGGGTTGCGAGTCAGGCAAGCGCATCTGGCAGCGACCCAAATCCCGACCGGCGGTATGTGTCCTTCTTTGTGACACAAGCCCGCGAGCGGATGACGCGTTTAAGTCATAGCGTGCGTTCGTAGATCCGGTGTGAAGCCGGAGCCGACGGTACAGTCCGGATGAAAGAGGGAGGGTGATAAGCGCCAACCTACGCCCCGAAGCAACAACGTTTTCGGGGCGTTTTCTTATGGCACAGACAGGCAAAATCGGCAGGCAAGGAGAGATCGAACCGGCAGGTAAGCGAGCACGGCGGGCAGTCCGCGACGAGCTGCCCGCACCTCAACCGGTTTACCAGGATCGCACGCCGTCGCTGCCACGCGAGCTCAAGACAGCACCGTTCTACATCCTATCGGGGGTGATGCTCTTCCTGATATGGCAGATTGCCGTGATCCTCACCACGGAGTCGGCGCGACGCTTCCTGGTCCCGACCCCGGCGGCGGTGGCGACCCGCTTCATCAAGTTAGCGCGAGACGGCACGCTTACCCATCACGTGTCCATCACGCTTCTGGAGATGGGGCTAGGGCTCGCCCTGGGAACCACCGTCGCCGTCCTGCTAGGTTACGCCGTCGCCCATAGCACGCTCCTGAAGTACTTATTGCAGCCGGTGATCGTCGTCTCGCAGGCGGTGCCTATCGTGGCGCTGGCGCCCCTTCTCACCGTGTGGTTCGGTTCAGGCCTCACCTCCAAAGTCGTCGTCTGCGCGCTTATCGTCTTCTTCCCCATCCTCGTCAACGTGATGACCGGGATCGAGTCCATCGACCCGCGCCTGCGTGATCTCTTCCGGATGTTGGAGGCTACCCGGTTCCAGGTGCTGCTGCAGCTCGAAGTGCCTGGGGCACTGCCCGCGTTTCTCTCAGGGCTCAAGGTAGGCGGCACGTTAGCCGGCATGGGAGCGGTGGTCGGGGAGTTCGTATCCTCCACCGCCGGACTGGGCTATCTCGTTAAGCAAGGGCAGAACCTGTACGACCTACCGATGATGTTCGTGGCCGTCATTGTTCTCATGGCGATCGCAACCACCATCTATACGCTGCTGACACTCCTCGCGCGCGCCCTTCTGCGCTGGCAGCAGCGTGCTTAGCCCACCACCGCGATCCAACTATGTCACGTCTATCGGTACTCCGGGTAGTCACCAGCCGCAACGCAATCGATGCCGTTTGGGATTATGCGACGGGGCCTTCTGATTGTATAAATGCGCTTCCCGTGGCCCTAGTCGACAAGTGCGTCGCACTTCTGTGCGGAAGGCCATTGGACAGCGTTTTCAGCCAAGAGGAGCAAGAGATATGAGTCATCTTCGACACGTACTACCGATGCTGACGATATTGGCCGTTCTGCTGAGCGCATGCCAAGGACTGGCTTCCACCGACGAAGCACCGCTGGTGCCGGTTTCATTGCCGATGGGCTACGTGGCAAGTGTACAATTCAGCCCGTTTTACGTCGCTAAGGAGCGTGGCTATTTCGACGATGCCGGCTTCGAGGTGAGGTTCGACTACCGGTGGGAGACCGACGGGATTCAGCTGGTCGCCGCCGGTGAGTTGCCCTTTACGGTGGCAAGCGGTGATCAGGTGATCCAGGCACGCAGCCAAGGACTGCCTGTGGTAGCTGTGGCCTCCTGGTATCAGCGCTTCCCGGTCGGCGTTATCGCGCTGGAGAACGTACCTCTGAACTCGCCTGGGGACCTGAGAGGGCTGAGCGTGGGCATTCCCGAGACCTTCGGTGCCTCCTACATCGGACTTCGAGCGCTCCTGAGCGCCGGCGGGCTCACGGAGGATGATATTGACCTGCGGGCAATCGGCTACACGCAACTCGCCGCGCTCACAACCGGTCAGGTCGACGCCGTGGTGGTCTACGCGAACAACGAGCCGGTGGTTCTCGCAGAAGAAGGCACACCGTTCAATGCCATCTACGTGGCGGATTACGCAGATATGGTCTCGGCGGTGATTGCTAGCAGTGACAGCTATACCGAACAGCACCCTCAGGCGGTGAGACGCTTTGTGGCGGCATTCCTCATGGGCCTGGAGGATGTGATCGAGGGTCCGGAGGAGGCCTTCGAGATCAGTGAGACGTATATTGAGGGGCTAGACGACAACAGCGAAGAGCAGTGGGCTGTCCTACTGGCCTCCATAGATCTCTGGGAGACCCCGCAGCTGGGCCGGTTCGAGGCTGAGGCTTGGTCGGAGGCCCAGGACGTGATGTTCAATGCCGGTCTGATCGAGGAGCGCGTCCCGGTGGAGGACCTCTACACGAACGAGTTCATCCAAGATGGACCGTAAGCCGGGCGCCATCCACCCGACCTCGACGGATGCCCCGTTTCTGCAGATACGGGGACTGCAAGCGCGGTTCATCAGCCATCTGGGCGAGCTTGAGGCGCTGGATGAGGTGAGTTTCTCCGTTGATCGAGGTGAGTTTGTCTGTCTGATAGGCCCTTCGGGGTGTGGGAAGTCGACTTTGCTCCGCATCGTCGCTGGGCTGATCCCGCCCACCGAGGGTGAGATCCTGCTGGAGGGTCGACCGCGACAGCTTCCGTCAAGCCGCGTGGGGCTTGTCTTTCAGCAGCCGACGCTGCTTCCGTGGCGAACGGTCAACGGGAATGTGGCTCTTCCACTCCAGATGCGAGGCGTATCCGATCAGGAGACCGACCGACGGACGTCGGAGCTCTTGGCACTCGTAGGGCTGTCCGACTTCGGCAATGAATACCCCGCGAACCTGTCCGGAGGTATGGCACAGCGAGCAGCGATCGCGCGGGCGCTGGCTCAACATCCGGAGCTCCTTCTCCTCGATGAGCCCTTTGGATCGCTCGACGCCATCACACGCGAGCGGATGGCCTCGGAGTTACTGAGGATCTGGGAACAGAACCATCGCACAGTGTTGATGGTGACCCACAGCGTGGAAGAGGCGACGCTGCTTTCCGACCGGGTGGTCGTGCTCAGCGCGCGTCCGGGCCACGTGGTGGATATTGTTGAGGTCTCGCTGCCGCGCCCTCGGTCGCCAGGGATGCTCAGTTCGCCGAAGCTCCAGGCGGTGGCACAGCGCCTCCGCGAGCGGCTCTTCTGGGGAAACGGGGGACACGACGTGAGAACAAAGTCGGAATGACGGCTGCGAAGAGCTCCTGTTAGCTCTCGCGCTCGTCGTCAACAGGCGCCTCAGGGCAGCGCACGTATCTGTCACCCATCCCGTTCAAGACGACAGTAGAGCAGGCCTATTCAGGCGTGTCCCACAGCACGCGTATGGCGGCCTGACCGTTGATCCTGCACGTGATAGACCAGACACCGGACGCAACGGCGTGGATGGCATCCTCGGACAACGCGTCCCCATTGAGCAGCACCTGTCGGGGGCGAGCGGGTAGAGCGAGCCACGTCGCGCCCTTCGCCACACGATCGAGATCAAGCCGGAAACTCACCTCTCCTTGAGCTTCGTGCCATTCCTTGAGTTCACCGCCCTGTGAGATGTGGAATGTCGTGGCCACCAGATGGGGATCCGGCTTGACCGCTCGCAGTCCCAGCAGCACAACGCCGTGGGGGGGGATGTGGACCACGGGGCGGAGAGCGCCAGGCCCCATAAGGAAATACCTCCGTTCCCAGAAATCGACTAGGTGATAGGCTTTCCGCTCACTGAACTTGATCGTCTCAGGCAACTCGCGTTCGACTGGCTCGTCTTGCCAATTGAAGAGCCCTATCAATCGCCACCGGCCCCAGGCACGGGCGACCGGTACAACGATGTTCTCCGGCATAGGGTTGCGCAAAAGGTTCAGCGCATCCATGCCGTCGAGCAACGGCGGAAAAAGGACAGCAGCCATCGCTCGGCGCTCGGGTGACAGGTCGTCCAGATCGTCAGACAGCAGGAGCGATCCACCGGAAAGCCCTACCAACGTGATCTGCGACAGAACTTCTTCCTCGGTGAGCTCGGATCCGACACTACGAACCAACAAAGCGTCCGGATCGTTGACCCACCAGCGCCCGTGCATCCAGGCACGGGTCGTGACGTTCCGCACGCTATTGCGCAGGCTCGGCAGGGATGGGTTGTTCTCCACCCAGCGACCCAGTTTCCAGATGCGCGGCGCCCAATACGGCGCCGTGTCCGGACCGACTCGCATCGCATCCACGAGGCCCACCAACGGCCCGAGTGGCGCGCCGCATCCTAGCAAATAGGTATCAGGACCCGCGGCGCTGCGTATCAGGGAGAGCGCCTGCCGTAGGGCCTGAGCGCGCGTCACCTGAGCGTTGTGACGCTTACCTCGGAGAGCCGCCGCATAGAGAAAATCCAACTTGAGGTAATCATATCCCCAATCGGTTACGGCTGTGTTGATCAGCTCAGATAGGAAATCACGCACCTCGGGATGGGTGACATCGAGCACGCGACCGACAAAGGTCGAGACCAGTCCGGCCGTGACCGGGCGCCCGCGGTTCCCGCGCAGGAGCCAATCAGGATGCTCTCGCGCCACACGGGCGTTCTTCTGAACGACGAAGGGCGCCAACCAGAGTCCGGGTACAAAGCCCGAGCCTCGGATGCGATCCGCCAGCCACTTCAAGGAGTGGGCAAAATCCTCGCCCTGTGCGAACCAATCCCCCCACGCTGCCTGATAGCCATCGTCGATCTGGATCACATTGAGGGGCATCTCGTCGGCCAAGAGCGCCGCCGATGCCAGATTCGCGATGATGTCTGAATCGGTCACGTCGGCCCCATACATGTACCAGGAGGTCCACCCAGTCGGCACGGTACGCGATGGCGAGATCGACATCTGGCGAGCGACAGCATAGGCAAACTGGGCAAAAGGATCAGGATTGGGAAGCGGCACCCATTCCAGGTAGAACCACTCGGAATGGCGCGACGTCCCCGCCGTGAGCAGCACGTCGTCCGCCTGGGACTGCAGCATCACACGCTGATGACCATTACGCAGGTCGGCCCACATTTGCACGAACTGGTCGCCCAACGACACTGCGCCCCCGACCAATGCCTCCCTTGGGGTCACGAAAGCTCCTACGGTCTCGCTCCAGAAGCGGTCCACCTTCTGAGACCACGGAGTCCGCTGGTTATGGATCATCGGTCCCAGGAGCTTTCTCGAGGCAAAGCCAAAGCGCGGCCCAGTGGTCCCAGCCTCAATCGCGCCGGCCCGCGACCACGACTGCCAACCGTTGGCATAAAACCCAACCGGCGGTTCTGTCGAGATGATGCCGCCCGGCGGGGTCTGCACGAAGAAACGCCGCAGCCTCACGGGGTGGGTGCCGACGTTGGTCACGGAGACGCGAAGGAGAACGAAGGGACGACCGGGATAGAGTCGGATGTCGAGGGAGAGCGCCAGGCCCATTGACTCTTGGTACTGAGCACGCAGTTCCTGGGCCTGTCCGTGGACGTCTTCCAACTCCTCCTGCATTACACGTCCAGCCGTCAGCTCCGCAGCCGTCAACGTGTGGGGGCGCTGGCCTCGGGCACCACCCTCCGGGAGAAACTCAACACCGGGGATACCCTCAAGCACCCGGCCCGGGCTCTCGAGACGGAACGAGCCCTCTCGTTCCTCCCAGGAAAGCTCAAACGACGGGCTCCGCAGGAGACGACGCGTCACGGATGATCCCCCTTCAGCGTGTGTGACAACTAGGAAAGAGCTGGTGCGATAGAGAAAACAGAGAGTTTAGCAGAAGCAGGGCCACCGTACTCACTTGCCTGAGTACCTCAAAGCAATCTGAGCGGCCTGAACCGCCAGTCACATCCTCCGCAAAACGCTAGTCCTCGCCCAACAACTGTATGTGAAGATCCCGCAATTGGCGCTCTGAGACCGGCGACGGCGAGTCCGCCATCAAGTCGGTCGCCTGAGTGGTCTTCGGAAAAGCGATCACCTCGCGGATGCTCGCCGCCTCGGCCAGAATCATCACCAGTCGATCGATGCCGGGTGCGATCCCACCGTGAGGGGGCGCGCCATATGAGAACGCCTCCATTAGGTGACCAAAACGCAGCTCTGCTTCGGTCTCATCGTAACCGAGCACGCGAAAGATATCGGACTGGAGCTCCGGATCGTGCACGCGGATGCTACCCGAGGCAATCTCGTAGCCGTTACAGACCAAGTCATAGGCGTCGGAGAGCACCGCTGTAGGATCCGCCATCATCTCATCGTACGCATTGGGCCTCGGCATCGTGAAGGGATGGTGAGCCGCGTCCCAGCGTTGTTCCTCTTCGTTCCACTCGAACATTGGGAAATCGAGCACCCATCCAAAGGCGACCAGATCCTTATCAACAAGAGACAGACGGTCTCGGAAGGTCAAACGCAGCGCCGACAGAGACGCGGCAACGGTCGGCGCGTCGGCCGCCACAATACAGACCAGATCATCCTCTTCGGCGCCGGTGAGCTCAGCGATCGCATCCAGCTCCTCCTCGGAGATGAACTTGGTCGTGGGCCCCTTGACCCCATCACCGGAAAAAGCCAACGTCACAAGCCCCCTCGCTCCCTCGGCCTTGACGATATCGGTGAGTTCGTCGATCTCGCGCCGCGAGTAGTCAGCGCATCCAGGGGCGACGATCCCCTTGATCTGACCGCCCGCCGCGGCCGTGCCGCTGAAGACCCGGAACTCACTCGCCTCGAGCGCCTCTGTCAGGTCCACCAGTTCCATACCAAAGCGAAGATCGGGCTTGTCGGTCCCATAGCGATCCAGCGCCTCGGCGTAGGTCAGGCGGGGGAACGGGGCATTCACCCGCTTCTCAGGCGTCACAGCCGGGATCATCTCGGTGAACATACCCTCCATCAAATCGAGGACATCATCTCGATGCACGAAGGACATCTCTAGGTCAAGTTGTGTGAACTCCGGCTGGCGGTCGCCGCGCAAGTCCTCATCCCGAAAGCAGCGAGCGATCTGATAGTACCGGTCGTAGCCGGCGACCATCAGGAGCTGCTTCAACTGCTGCGGCGACTGAGGCAGCGCGTAGAAGCGTCCGGGATGAACCCGGCTGGGCACAAGATAGTCACGGGCGCCCTCGGGCGTGGACTTAAAAAGGTAGGGCGTCTCAATCTCCAGAAATCCGCGGTCGTTGAGATGCCGGCGGATGAACTGCACGACATCGTGTCTAAGCATAAGGTTACGCTGCATGCCGGCCCGTCTCAGGTCGAGATATCGGTAGCGGAGCCGCAGCGCTTCGTCCACGGGTGTCTCCTCATAGATGTAGAAGGGCGGCGTCTTGGAGGTGTTCAAGATCTGCACGTCGCGCGCCGTCACCTCAATCCCACCGGTTGGCCAATCCGGATTGACCTGATCATCGGGCCGGCGGCGCACGATGCCTTTCACCTGGATGACGTACTCGCTACGCACCTCGGCGGCAACCGCCTGAGCTTCAGGTGCATCATCGGCGCTCACCACGACCTGGGTCAATCCCTCGCGGTCGCGCAACACGACGAAAATAACGCCTCCAAAATCGCGGCGCAGATTCACCCAACCGGCAAGCGTCACCTCCTGACCGGCATGCTCTGCGCGCAATTCACCACAGCTATGGGTTCTGTACATGAAATAGGGGCCTCCCCAATTAGAGATGCTGAACTAGCGTTCACTATACCATAGGAGACGTGAAACGCGAAACGTGAGGAGATGACGCGGGACCGTGGACGCATGCGCGGTGCAAGCATCTCAGCGTTGTCCACGGTGTCGCCGCACGAGCGCGATCAAAGCCGCGGGAATCAAGATGGGGAGCAGTGAACAGCGGCGGGGAGGATAGCCCTCGACGGGGAGCCGGGGTATTGGCGTCATCGTCGGCAGGACGCCGGGCCGGACGATCGGCGAGGGCCCAGGCAGCGGCGCCAGCGTGGGGGGGCCGGCCCCAGGCACGACGTCGCCCGGGCGAGGCGTTGGGGTCGGCGTCGCCAGCCGGTAGGGGGTAGCTGACGGCGTAAGCG
>JBNGDU010000341.1:0-8060 GCA_049975025.1 Anaerolineae bacterium | reverse complement strand
GCGTTGCCATTCCCCACCGTTCGGCCCGACGAACACAACACGATCGACCGGGGTGTCGTAGTAGAATGCTCGCATCCATCGTCCATAGCGCTTAATCGCTGCCATGATGCTCCTTTCTATGTGCTCAGTTCCGATCTATTGTACCGCGACGCACGCCCTCAGGCCAAAGCAGGACTGGCACAAGATAGCAACAAGCGATGATCCATGTGGTGGAGGCGGATGCAGTTGATCCCGAACTTGGCCAGCCGTCGCGCTACGATGGGTGCGATCTCCATCGGCACCAGGGCCGCGCCAAAGGTCAGGTTCTGCCCCCAGATGCGCCACCGCTCACCGTCACCGGTCGCAAGATGTCCGTCCACGACCTGCACGAAGCCGGTGGCGCCCGCCGACCGCTCCAATAGAAAGCTCATGTCCGTCGGTCCTGAGGATGTGTCATCCCAAGGCAAGGTGAACGGCGGCCACGCGTCGTGATCCGACATCGGTCTCTGATCGATTTGCTCGACCACAGGTCTCCCCTTATTGCTAGACCACCTATCCAAAACCCGGCGCGCTCACGGCGTCCGCGACACGATCTCACCGGCTACCAGGGCCGTCATATCCCGATAGTGTTGATCTCCGAAGAGCCAGACGTGGACCAGGTACGTGCGCAGCCAGTAGACGAGCCAGCGCAACTCATAGCCCGGGCGCAAAGGGTGATGGCGCGTGTAGACATCAAAGAACGCGGCGCCAGCGGTGTTGAAGACGCGTAGATAAGCCAACTCCATCTCGACATCGGCATACTGCGCGCCGGGATCGACAAGGCCCGAGAGATGCCAATGGCCATTCACCTTGTGCACAATCACGTTCGCCGCCCAGATATCGCCGTGGATCAAAGTAGGCTGTCCCTGGTCCTGGAGCAAGGCCTCCGCTGCCTCTATGGCGTGATCGACGTCCCGCAGAACGTCAGAAGGCAAGCGCTGCTGAACCTCGGGCTCCGCGCGCACGCGGTGGAGTCTGGGCATAAAGACGTCGAGCCAACGCTCCTCACCTTCGCCGCCAATCCCGCCGAAGGTTCCGCGCTTATGCTGGTGCAGCGCGACCAACACCTCCGCCAGCTCCCGTTCCACCCGATCCTGGTCCGGCTCGGGGAGATAGCCGTGAGCCAGACTCCGACCAGGGAGCGTCTCGAGCAACAGAAAAGCGTAAGGGATGAGCTCGGCATCCTCACGCTCCAGATAGACCTCAGGACACGGAAAGCCCCTGGCGTGCAGATAGCGCAGAGCTCGGGCCTCACCGGCAAAGGACTTACCCTCGCTGCTGAGCTTGATGACCGCCGTATGGGGCGCGCGATCAAACGATAGGCGAAGCACAGAGTTGATCATGCCCCCGTGGAGTCGCTCGACGCCTGTGCAGCGCACGGTCGCGCCCAACCAGTCAGCCAACACAACCTCAGCCTGGTCGCAGCTCAACACCAGGTCAGTGTTCAGGTGATTCATCGTGATGGATCATCAAATGGTTAAGGCTGGCAAAGACAGGGCAACGAGATCGCGCCAGCGCTAGCGATAGCATATCAGCTCAACAGCGGTCCTAGAGGCGACTCGATGCCACAAACGCCCTATCACACAGTCAGCACCATGCCGTCGTAAGCCACGACCACATCGTGGCGACCGTAAGCTTCGACCGCCTCTCGGTGCGTCAACCCGCCATTGTGGGAGAAGTGATAGGCCACCAGCTTCGTTCGATCATCCCGAATCAAACCCTCCTGCATCATCCGGGCGCGGGTCTCGAGGAACTGGGCTATACCGTGGTGTGCCTCTCCACCGGAGCGATGACCGCTGGTCGCGTCCAGCAGGACGACATCCATCGGCCCCATAGACCTCAGAAGACGCCAGGCGTTCTCCTTAAGAGGCGCAGTGTCCGTCGCGTAGAAGATCCGACGCCCCTCCCTCTCCACCACGTAGAGGAGCGGCTCCAAGTTGCCGCCGCCGTGGGTCGCCGGGATCGCGATGATCTGATAATCATCGACCGACCACCGGTCGCCAGCCGTCACGGGCTGGAACGTGAAGTTCGCAGCCTCGGCAGCATCCGACGTCAGCACCTCCATCGCATCCTGAGGTCCGTAGATGGCGAGCTGTGCGGTCGGCGTCGGCGTGAAGGTGGGCTCCCGCCAGTGGAGGTTCTGCACCAACCAATGATCCGCGTGACGGTGCGTCACAAGGAGAGCTTTGAGTCCGCCAAGGTAGATACCCTGGCGGTTGGCAGAGGCCAGGAGATCGGGTCCTAGGTCAAAGAGCACCGTGTCGTCGAGCAGCGCCGAAGCTCGCGCCTTGACCTCGACCCCGCCTTCGCGTCGAGCCGTCTCGCAGACACGACAACGGCAAAATGGGTTAGGTATCGCCTCAGCTGCCGCAGAGCCCAGAATGGTCAGTTTCATACTGTAGCATTTCCTCCTCTCAGAAAGAGAGCCCAAAGACTGGGCCTGATCGAACTACGTGGGGCGGACTGAAAGCTTGCCTTACGTTGTACCCTCTTTGGGCTCTCGGTCACGTCCTTGCAGCGCTGTCGCTACTTATCCCAGCGGCGATCGGGCTGCCAGAATCCCAGCTTCGGGGTGTTCCATTCATCCGTCGGCTCGAAGAGACCGCTGGGCGAACGCAGGTTCGCCTCGATGCCCTCGAGATTGAGATCGACACCCAGACCAGGACGCTCAGGCACCTTGACGTAGCCTTCCTCCATCAGGGGTTCCGGTAGCCCCGTGACCAAGTCCGACCAGAAGGGTAGGTCGAGTCCGTGGTGCTCCAGCGCCACAAAGCTCGAGATAGACGCCGCCGTGTGGAGGTTAGCCATAAACGCGATAGGCGAGCCGGCGAAGTGCAGGGCCGTCGGTATGCCGTAGCGCTCAGCGTAGTCGGCGATCTTCTTCGTCTCCAGCATGCCCCCGGAGGTCAACAGGTCCGGATGGATGATATCCAGCGCGCGCTGCTCGATAAAGGGACGGAAACCGTCCCATAGATAAAGGTTCTCACCGGCGGCGATCGGCACATTCACAGCATCGGTCACGCGCTTATGTCCGGCGACGTCCGCCCAAGGCATCGGGTCCTCCATCCATGCCAGACCGTACGGCTCCAGCGCCCTGCCCAGTTTGATCACTTCCTTCGCCGTGAGGTAGCCGTGTCCGAAGTGATCGATACAGAGCGCGATGTCCCATCCGACCGCCTCTCGGACCATCTCCACGATCTCGGCTAAGCGGGCTATGCCCTTGTCCGTGACCTTGACCACGTGACCCGAGCCAGGCGCCCGATTCCGCTTGCCCAATCCATACTCGAACCGCGTGGGAGAGCCGACAGTCCCGCCTTCGACATCCTCCAAGGTCTGCAAGCGGGCGTCAAACTTGATGAAGGTCAACCCCATCTCCTTGCGCCCCAATACCCGCTGGGCATAGGCCTCTGGGGTCGGTTCGTCGGGCTCGGGGGTATCGGCGTAGATGCGAACTTTTTCGCGATACTTGCCCCCTAGGAACTGATAGCAGGGCACGCCGTAAACCTTACCGATCAGGTCCCAAAGCGCGATCTCAATCCCCGAGACGCCGCCACCCTCGCGGCCCCAGTTGCCGAACGCCTTCACGGCGCGGAAGATCATGTCGATGTTGCAGGGATTCTGCCCCAGCAACATGCTCTTGAACTGCAGTGCGTTCTCCCGATGGCCCGCATCGCGGACCTCGCCGATGCCGTAGACCTCCTGGTTCGTGTCGATGCGAATGATAGGGTAGTCGTAATTTGAGGCCACCGTCGCAGTTCTCATATCCGTGATCTTCAACTGCGATGGATTCGAAAAACGACCAATAGCGTTCTCGACGTTCTCCTGAATTGTCCCTTTTCCCTTGCTCATCAACGAACTCCTTATCTCTTAAGTTACTTATGCCAGAGCAAATAAGGCTGGATGCGCTCCCAGGTCCGGTCGATCTCCTTCATATCGTGCTCATCGAGCGGCTTGGAGCTACTGCGAACGCGGGTGTTCTTGAAGACACCGCGCCGAATCATGATCTCCTTGGCATAGGCCATTCCCATCATCCCTTCCAGCATCAACGAGGGTAGCAGGTGCTCAAAGAGATCGCCGGCCGCTTCAAGTTCGCCCTCGTCGAGCAGCTCCCAAACGCGCTGCACGACGTCACAGAACTCACAGGCGTGGACATTACCGGCGGCGCCCCGCGCATGCTCTACCATCATCGGTCGACCGCCGCCGCCGCCCATCACGCCCTTGACCGCCTCGCTCCTCCTGGCGAGCAATCGGGTGATGTTCTTGTGACTCGGTGGGACCTCTTCCTTGACCCAGCTCACATTCTCGATCTCCTCACAGAGCCTCACCAGCTGGTCCGGCGATAATGCCGCCACGCTGGCGTTCTGGATCCAGACCGGGACGTCAACGGCGTCGGAGATCGCCTGGTAGTAAGCGTAAATAGTACCAAAGTCCGGCTTGCGGATGTAAGGCGGCATCGCGATCACGCCATCAGCACCCAACTTCTGGGCGTACTCGGCATACGTCACGGCGAGAGGCGTATTGACCGCAGCCACGTTAGCGATCACAGGCACGCGCCCATCGCTGACCTCCACGGGAATCCGAATCATCAGCTTCCGCTCGTCCTCGGAGAGCGACCGAAACTCACTCACCATCAGGGGCGAGGGAACCCCACCTACGCCGGACTCGATGCAGAATTCGATTTCGGCCGCCAGTACGTCGACATCTATCCGGTCTTTCTCATCGTACGGGGTCATCGGAATTGAGAAACTGCCGCGCCAGGATTTCTCTGTCATGCAAAGCCTCCTTTGAGCTGCCTATATGGCCAACCCCGGTGTGGGGCCGGTAGTTCAGTAACGTCGGGCGTACCGTGGTCTCTTTATCACAGTGGGATGGTCAAAGGCCGAGACCTCAAGCACCATCGGCCATCGAGAACGCCAGGCTGCACGTGCCCAGCACCTTAACGCCCGATCGCGCTAGAAGGCCAATGCTTTCAGCCGATCCAACGTCTGTTCATAGACCTCGAAGTACTCGCCCTCGGCCTCCTCCGGGTCCACGTACTTAAGCCACATAGCCTCCTCAGGATTCTCTCCGGCAAGCCTGCGACGGCTTACATTCAGGATACTGTTGTCACCATGCCATTTGACCTCGTTCTCCTGAAGCAGAATGTACTGGCCCGCATACGCCTCGACGAAATCGGCCATGTGATCGCGATAGTATAGGGCCTGTTCGCACGTCGTGCGCCGCCAACTCACCACCCGCTCCTGTGAATCCCGCTCCATACAGTAGAAAGTCCCGGGCGGTTGCGGTTCCACCTCGGAGGCAAAGTCGATCTCGTCCAAATCCACCGTGCCAAAGCCGCCCTGCGCCGCCACCAAAACGGCATTCCGATCTCGCTTGTAGGGATCGTTCGGCCAGTCGTCCTGTGGATCGTGCCCCATCAGATGCATACCCACGGCATCGGCAGCAACAGGATGGTCACCGGCGACGAGCGTGTCGACCACACGTCCCATCCCTACGCCATCGCCCCACTCGCGGCCGGCCTGACCAATCAGAGCGTCGATGATATTGAGCGTCGGGTTGAAGATCCTTCCGATGTCCGCCAACATGTAGGGCATCCGGATGATGTGGTGAAAATACTGACGTGATCGTCCGTGCGGCTCCCTGGGCACCAGACCAAAGAGGTTCTTGAGCGTCAGGGTCACGCCCATAAAGGCATGGTTCTTCATCTTCTGCACGTTGACCAATGCGTCGGCCTCGACGATGGCCTCGGGCATCAGATACTGACGGAACATCTGACCGTCGCCGGGCACCCGGTAGACCTTGTGAGGTGGTCGGTCCCCGTTGACGTAGGACACGCCCAGCTCCTCCATAAGCGGCGCTAACTGCGCCGTCGGCGGCGGGTTGGGGTCATCGGTCCGATCGAACGCGGTGATATCCGTGTAAAAGATCTCGGCGTTGGTCTTCTCCCGAAGAAGCCTAATCAGCGCTCGCGCCACCTTGTCGCTCACTAACTGCTGCCGCTGCCCCTTGAAACGGGGCACACGATCGGAATGAAAGTCCTGATTGAACTTGATCCCGATCGTCTGCGCGGCCTTGAGCTTATCCCATACGCGGTCGAGCGGGGCGGTCGCCCGCTTCAGGGCAGCGTAGACCGTCTCGTCATCCGCCTGATGCTCACAATGGACTGCACGAACTTGATAGTCAAAGGGTGTGGATGTCATCTTCAATGTCGCTCCTGGTATGGATTCCATAAGATCGATCGAACACTACGACCAAGTATGACCTAACCTGGCCAGATTGCTAGTCGTCCGCCTGTCGATACGACGACCGGCAATCTGACCGGTAAGGCGCTCCTCAGTTTCAGACGTCCGCTTTGGTGCGGGGCTCCGGTCGGTTGATCTCGCAGACACGATCGAGCGTGCGCAAATGGGCCAGCGCAGCCTCGTAGACCTCGTAGTGCTCGCCCTCGCGCTCCTCGGGATCCACTAGCTTGTAGAACATGGCGTGATCCGGGTTATCGCCCGCAAGCTTACGGCGGCTCACCCGAATATGACCCTCAGAGCTGTGCCACTTCACCTCATTATCCTGTAACAGAATATACTCCCCAGCGTACCTGTCCGCGAACTCGCTGATGTGGTCGCGGTAGTAGAGCGCCTGCTCGCACATCGTACGCCGCCAACTGATCACCGTCGCCAACGAGTCGGTCATCACTGAGAAGAAAGTGCCTTCCGGCTGCGGCTCCACCTCCGATTCGAAGTCGATGGCGTTCAGATCCACAGTGCCATATCCGCCCTCGGCGGCAACCAGAAGGGAGTTGCGATCGCGGTGAAAGGGCTCTGCGAGCCAGTCAGTCATCGGATCGTGACCCATCAGGCGCGCGCCGCAGGCATCGGTCGCCACTGGATGATCCCCGGCGATCAGCGTGTCGACCACGCGCCCAAGCCCCTCGCCATCGCCCCACTCGATCCCGGCTTGGCCGACCAGCCCGTCGATGATGCACAAGGCGGGATCGTAGAGGCGCCCGAGGTCGGCCAACATGTACGGCATGCGGACGAGATGATGATAATAGTGACGCGGTCGCCCGAGCGGCAGTTGGGTCATCAGACCAAACAGGTTCTTGAGCGTCAGCGTGATGCCCATAAAGGCGTGGTTCTTCATCTTCTGCACGTCGACCAGCGCGTCGGCCTCCAGGATTCGCGTCGGCAATGTGTACTCCCGGAACATCTGGCCACCGCCCGGCACCTCATAGACGTCCTGAGGCGGGGCGTCCGCGTTCACATACGCGACGTCGAACTCCTCGAGCACGGGCGCCAGTTGTGTGGACGGCTTCGGGCCAGGCTCAGTACCTCGATTGAAGACCGTCGTGTCGACGCAGAAGAGCTCAGCGTCCGTCCTCTCACGTAGAAGGCGGAGGACGGCCCACGCCACCTTGTCGCTTACTAACTGCTGGCGCTGCCCCTCAAACATGACAACACGCTCGGTGGCGAAGTCCTGGTTGAACTTGATGGCGATGGTCTCGGCATTCTCAAGTCGCGCCCACGACTTCTCAAGCGGGTCCGTGGCCCGGCGCAACACCTCGTAAACAGCGTCCTGCGCTGCGGTATGATCGCAGTGCAGTGCACGCACACGATATTCGTTTCTTTTCCCCTCCATCTCAATGCTCCTTTCCACACTATTCAGCCGGAGAGCCCTTTGGCCTCAATATAATCCAAGACATTCTGGTAAACCTCGTAGTGCTCTGCCTCTCGCTCCTCCGGATCAACGAACTTGAAAAACATCACATTGAACTTAGTCGCGATCGTGTTGGCCCGGCGAAGCCTCCGCCAGACGCGCGATAGCGGCGCGGTCGCCCGCTTCAGCGCCTCGTAAACCGTGTCGTCGTCCGCGCGGTGGTCGCACCGAACGGCGCGGACCGCATACTGCTTGTTTTGATCGTCCATCGCATGACTCCTGGTTTTTTCAACGCAGGCGTATCTTGGATCCCACCAACGGACCCTCTACACGGAAACGTGGTTGTTTAGGGGTTGGGAAAGAACTTGGAGATCGCCAGGGGATCAGGCGGA
>JBNGDU010000340.1:0-8081 GCA_049975025.1 Anaerolineae bacterium | reverse complement strand
CCCCTGGACAGCGTGGGTTCGGTCGCCGTCGGGGCGCCTTTGGTAGCGGGCGAGAGTTCGCAGACGGTGGGCTCAAAGCCTTCTTGGAGGCTGTGTTCGGGTTTGACACGGGGCTCGGGTGGTGTTTAAATAGGCGTAGATCGCATCTCGTACGTGCGGTGTTTTGTTTTGTCCCATATGGTAACGTTAACATATATGATCAGGAGGGAGTATGGTCAACGTACATGATATGCAGAAGAACGAACCCGAGAACCGTTTGATCGGTGACATGCCCAAGATCGGTATCCGGCCTACCATCGATGGTCGGCGCCACGGCGTCCGGGAGTCCTTGGAGGATCAGACGATGGGCATGGCGCAGAACGTCGCCCAATTCCTCAGCGAGAACCTGCGTCACGCTAACGGCATGCCGGTGGAGTGCGTCATTGCCGACCAGTGCATCGGTGGTGCGGCTGAAGCCGCTATGGCCGCCGAGAAGTTCCGCAAGGAAGGCGTCGGCTTGACGCTGACCGTGACGCCGTGCTGGTGCTACGGCTCCGAGACCATGGATATGGACCCCCTAGTGCCCAAGGCGATCTGGGGGTTCAACGGGACGGAGCGGCCCGGGGCCGTCTACCTGGCGGCCGTGAGCGCAGCGCATACCCAGAAGGGTCTGCCGGCGTTCACGATCTACGGTCGGGATGTCCAGGATGTGGGGGACGAATCGATTCCGGAGGACGTTCAGGAGAAGCTGCTGCGCTTCGCCCGCGCCGGACTGGCTGCCGCCCGGATGCGCGGCAAGTCCTACCTGTCGATGGGCGGCGTCTCGATGGGTATCGCCGGCTCGATCGTCAAGCCGCCGTTCTTCGAGAAGTATCTGGGGATGCGCGCCGAGTTCGTCGATATGAGCGAGTTCGTGCGCCGGTTTGAGGAGGATATCTACGATCCCGAGGAGTTCGAAAAGGCGTGGGCCTGGGTGAAGGAGAACTGCCAGGAGGGCGTCGACCGCAACCCGCCCGAGAAGCAGCGTACCCGCGAGCAGAAGGAGCGCGACTGGGAGCTATCGATCAAGATGGCGCTGATCGCTCACGACCTGATGGTCGGCAATCCCCGGTTGGCCGAGCTCGACTTCGGTGAGGAAGCCCTGGGTCACAACGCCATCGCCGGAGGTTTCCAGGGACAGCGACAGTGGACCGATCACTTCCCCAACGGTGACTTCATGGAAGCGATTCTTAACTCCTCGTTCGATTGGAACGGCATTCGTCAGCCGTACGTCGTGGCGACGGAGAACGACGCGCTCAACGGCGTTTCGATGCTCTTCGGGCACCTGCTCACAGGGCGGGCGCAGATGTTCTCCGACGTGCGCACCTACTGGAGCCCCGAGGCGGTCAAGCGTGTGACGGGGTACGAGCTCACCGGCGATGCGGCGGATGGTTTCCTGCACCTGATTAACTCCGGGCCTACGGCCCTGGATGCCACGGGGCGACAGGAGATCGATGGCAAGCCCGCCATCAAGAAGTGGTGGAACGTCACGGCCGATGACGCCCAGAAGTGTCTCGAGGCCACAACTTGGCACGCCGGGACGGTCGAGTACTTCCGCGGCGGCGGTTGGTCGACCCACTTCGTGACCAAGGGCGGCATGCCGGTCACGATGACGCGCCTGAACCTCGTGGATGGTTTAGGACCGGCGTTGCAGATCGCTGAGGGCACCGTCGTCGAGTTACCGGACGACGTTCACAAGCAGCTCGATATGCGGACCGACCCCACGTGGCCCACGACCTGGTTCGTGCCGCGAACCACGGGCAGTGGACCGTTCCGCGATGTCTACTCGGTGATGAACAACTGGGGTGCGAACCACGGTGCGATCAGCTACGGCCACATCGGCGCGGACCTGATCGCGTTGGCCGCGATCTTGCGCATCCCCGTCTACATGCACAACGTGCCTGAGGAGAAGGTCTTCCGCCCGAGCGCGTGGGCCACTTTCGGCGCTCAGGATCCGATGGGCGCGGACTTCCGCGCTTGCGAGACCTTCGGCCCGCTCTACGGGTGAGGCGGTGAAGCCGTAAGTCCTTTGATGGCTTCTGATGCGATGAAGCGCCTACCGGTGTCTATCCGGTAGGCGCTTTGCTGTGCACGGAGGTTGATCACAGCACGTGACTAAGGGCTTTGGTTGTTGTGATCCACACCCGCAGAAAGTCTACGGACCATTCTGTCGTGTCTGATATGCGTATATGCTGACTAGCACTCCGAAGGATTCATCGTGCAGTAGTTGAAAGACTTGACCTCGACCGTCATCGCGTGGCCAAGCATCTCGTAGAATCCGCGGATGCCCTCCACGGCCGAATTGACCCACGTCATGGCTGAGCGCAACCTGATGCCGGGATAGGCCAGCACAATAGGTTCCCGACGTTCTCGTGTCTTTTCCGAAGCGATTGTCCGAGCCAACATGTTTCCGTCAATATAGGTTTCCATCTCAATTCCCCTCTGTTCTAGTCTAGGGGCTCTCTCAGCCCCTGTTGTTTATATTTTGTTTAACTATTCTGTTCATATTATACACAAACCGCGACACTTGTCAAGGGTTTTTCGGATGAATTTCTGGGAAATAGCCAATATGATGGCGAGGGCGACACTTGGGCACGCGACCACATGTTGAGCTACAGGAGATGCGTATGAGCTTGAGCGAGTAGATTACGTCGGTGTTTCGTCATCCCGATTGCGTCCGTCGGCTCGCGCACTTGTGGCTTGTGGCAACGTCATCTATAGTTGGCTTTGACCTCAAATGAAGGAGGTTGACCCGTGACCCACTCAATCAAATACCGTGCTACGACCAGGTTTCCTTCTATTTGACTGTTGAATGAGATGGTGTGTCGGCCTGGAGGGAAGTACCCGATGAGTGACATCCTGGAGAAGCTGGAGGGTCGGGACCGACGGTCGATTGGACGGGCCAACGAGGTGGTAGATGACGTGCTTCGGGATCCTGCGCTCTTCGATGAGGTGTTCGGGGGCATGCTAAGCGACGACCCGATCGTGCGGATGCGGGCAGCGGACGCGGTTGAGAAGATCACTCAGAAGCGTCCGGCGTACCTCGAGCCTCACAAAGCGGTGCTTATCAATCAGGTGGCTGCCGTCGAGCAACAGGAGGTTCGCTGGCACGTCGCGCAGATGGCGCCTCGGCTTGAGCTGACCGCGGAGGAGCGAAGGCGCGTTGCGGAAACACTCTTCGACTATCTCGATGACGAGAGCAAGATCGTACAGGTCAACGCGATGCAGGCTGATCTGGCGGAGGAGGATGAGGAGCTTCGCCTGAGGGTGCTTAAGGCATTGAGGGCCCTGGTTGAGACGGGGAGCGCCGCCGTGAGAAATCGGGGACGTAAGTTGTTGGCGCAATTGGGGTAGATACAGGTGACTTGGAGACTAGCGAATAGGTGAATATGGACAAACCGGATGTGGGATCAGGACTCGGGGAGCCGTGGTTGACGTGGATCAAGCAGCTGCGGAGCATCGCGCAGTCGGGTTTGACCTACGCGGAGAGCCCCTTCGACCGAGAGCGGTACAAGCAGATCCTGGCGGTGGCTGCGGAAATCGCGGTCGGCGAGAGCTCGACTGCGCACACCGCGACCGATGACTTCGAGAGAATCCATGCCCTCTTCGCGGGCGCCGAGGGCTACGAGACGCCGAAGGTGGACGTCCGGGGCGTGGTCTTTCGGGACGATCGGATTCTGCTGGTGCGCGAGCTGCTTGACGGCGGGCGGTGGACGCTGCCGGGTGGCTGGGCCGACGTCAACGATCGACCCAGCGAAGCGGTGGAGCGCGAGGTCTGGGAGGAGTCCGGCTATCGCGTGCGGGCCACGAAGCTGCTCGCGGTCTACGACCGGCGGCTCCACGGTCACACGCCGCCCTCCGTCTACGGTATTTACAAGCTCTTCTTCCTCTGCGAGCTGGTAGGCGGTGAGCCTGCGAGCTCCATTGAGACCGCGGACGCCGCTTTCTTCGCCGAAAATGAGATCCCGGAGCTGTCGCTGGGACGCGTGACGCCTGTGGAGATCAGGCGCCTTTTTGAGCACCACCGCCACCCCTCGTGGCCCACCGACTTTGATTGAGCCGCCACTCAGGAGAGCAGCCGCTGCTTCTACTGTATCTTGTGGGGTTCGCCCTGAAGTTTCGAGATGACCAGAGGGGGGTTAGGATATGACCGAAAAAGAGCGGGCTCCGGGATGGGTCCATCGAGAGGTGAGCGCGTTCGAGTTGGCTGAGATCTTGTCAGCCGCGATGGACGAGGCGTGGAACGCGCGCGACGCGGCGGCGATGGCCGCTCTCTTTGAACCGGAGGCCGACTTCACGTTCCACAACGGTCTGCACGTCCACGGACGGGATGCCATCGAGCGCTTTTGGTCCGACCGGGTTTTTCCCCGTACGTCCCCGTCCGCGCGACACCTTGGGAAAGTGACCGGGGCGCGTTTCGTCACCGAGCACGTCGCGGTGGGCACGGCGGATTTCATGATCTACGACGCGACCATGGCCAATGCGGCGGTAGCCGGCCGCGCAGGTGGCATTCCGGAGGGCGCGGTACATCTTAGGACGCGGGCTTTGGGCGTCGCAGTGCGGCGCGAGGGCGTGTGGCGCTACACCGTAGTTCAGCTGTGGGTGCCGCAGGGGCGATCGGCATAAGAACGCGACATTTCTAAGCAGATCGCAGCGGAACGCGGTGGAGCCGATCGATGTGACGTGCGAGGTGTACGACGAGGACTACCAGGCCTGGAACCGGTGGCCGGCTGCGTTCTACGAGAACCAGATCAACCTCCAGGTGACCGCCGGTGATGGCTACTACGCCTTCTTTGTGCCGCCGGGGCTCTATCGGGTGCACGCAAGCGCCCCAGACTATGAGGACTACGTCAGCTCCGATATCCGTGTGGTCAGCGAGATCGTGCACTACAACGTCCCACTACAGCCCACGGAGCAGCCAGGCGAGATCTTCTTGCCTCTGGTCCTACGCTAGCGGGCGACGGTGGTGTTGATCACTCGTGATTCCGAGATCTGCGAGACCTTGCTGAGATTCGATGTGGATGAATCCCGGTTCAGTGGTATGCTGTTATTGTCAGACTGTTCTCTGAACTGAGAGGAAGGGGTGTCATGAGCACATCGACAAAGTCAATAGAAAAGTTGCTACAAGAGCTATCGCCCGATATGCAGGCTGAAGTTCGCGACTTTATCGAGTTCTTACTCGCTAAGCAGGAGCGCCGTTCCGGTAAGACGTTGCGTCAGGGCTGGGCCGGTGCACTTCGAGATCATAGAGAAGAATACACTTCGCTCGAGTTGGAGCGTAGAGCCATAGGTTGGCGAGAAGACTGATGTATCTTGTAGACACCAATGTCTGGCTCGAGCGCCTGCTCGATCAGGAGAGATCTGAGGAAGTTGGTCGCTTCTTGGGACAGATACCCAGTGATCAGTTGATGATGACTGACTTTGCGTTGCACTCCGTTGGCGTAGTTCTTGATCGACTAGGGCAGCGAGATATCCTACTGGCTTTTGTCGATGACGTCTTCCTGCAGGGCGATGTTATCTTGGTGGCGCTTAGGCCTGAAGATATGCATCGTCTCGTGATAGTAGCAGAGCGGTTCAACCTCGACTTTGATGATGCTTATCAGTATGTCGCAGCGGAGCTGGCTGAGGCGGTCATCGTTAGCTTGGACGGCGATTTCGATTGCACGGATAAGGGACGACAATCGCCTGGAAGCATCGTGAGATGTGGGGATGTGACGGGCCCATAGTTCACTTGCTGGTCCTCAACGTAGTATCATTGCAGGAGCGCCGGCTTAGGAAAACTAAGCCGGCGCTCTTGCGTGTGTATCACTTCGGGCAACCTCTACTCCGCCAGCTCCCCAAACCGCGCCATGATCGCCAGGGCGGGGTCGACGGGGACCTCGGCGCGCTCGACATCGTCGGGGATCTCGATGGTGGGCGTGGGACGGATGGTCTTGCCCTCGAACTGCGGCAGCCATTGTTTCTCGGCCTCCAGCATCTCGGTCGCCATCTCGCGGATCTCCTTGAGCGTGAGCACGGCGCCGGTCAGCGGGTCCATCGCACAGGCATGGACGATGTGCTCGGGGTCGCCGGTGAGGGCGGCCTCCACGGCCAGGCGCTGGACGTTGATGTTGGTCAAGTTGAGCGCTGCGCATTGGGGCGGCAGGTCGCCGACCACGGTCTTGTGAAGGCCTAGGCTGTCCACGTAGATGGGCCCCTCAGCACAGCAATCCGCCGGCAAGTTGCTGATCATGCCGCCGTTGATGACGTTGCCGTTGAGCTTGAAGGTGCGGTTGGTCTCCAGGGCCTCGATCACGTACGACCCGTACTCGATGGACCGCTCGGGGAGCGTGACCGGCTCGTCGGCCAGGAGCTCGGTACCGGTGTACTTGTCCGCGACGTACTTGCACCAGTTGTAGTAGGCGCCGCTCTCACCGCCGAAAGCCGGTTCATCGCAGTAGAGATCAAGTGCCTCTTGGTTCTTGCGGAACCAGGGCACGTACTCGGCCAGATGGCCCGTCGACTCGGTCATGAAGTAGCCGAAGTGGCGGAAGACCTCGCCCCGGACCTTCTCGTTGACGTAGTACTCGGGCTGCTCGAACTTCTCGCGAAGTGTGGGGTAGAGGTCGCGCCCCTCGTGCTCCAACTTCAGGAACCAGCCCATATGGTTGATCCCCGCGCAGAGGAAGTCGATCTCGTCCTTGGGCACGTCGACGTAGCCGGAGATCAGGTCCATCGTCGTCTGCACGCCGTGGCAGAGGCCGACGAAGGGCACGCTGGTCTTGCCCAGAGCCCAGCAGACCATCGCCATCGGGTTGACGTAGTTCAGCAGGTAGGCGTCGGGACAGAGCTCCTCCATATCCTTGGCGAGATCCATCATCACCGGGATGCTGCGCAGGGCGCGGAAAACACCGCCGGGCCCGAGGGTGTCGCCGATGCACTGGTCGACGCCGTACTTCAACGGGATCTTGTAGTCGTACTCGAAGCCCTTAATGCCGCCGATCTGGAAGGTGGCGATGACGTAGTCGGCGTCCTTGACGGCTTCGCGGCGATCCGTGGTGATCCACGCCTGGGCCGGCAGATCGTTGGCCTCGATGACGCGGTTCACGAAGCTCTCCACCTGGGGCGTGCGCCGCGTGCTGGGTGCCATCAGCGCGAACTCCGTGTCCTCCAGGCCCTCCGTCGCCAGGATGTCCAGAATCAACGTCTTGCAGAAGACGATGCTGCCTGCGCCGATAATCGCTACTTTGGCCATGGGAAACCTCCTTTGTGGTTCTTCTCATTACGTATCAACATATGCTGATCCGCGTTGCGAGTCAAACGAGTAACCAGTAACGGGTAATTCATCGAATGCCGTACCGGTTATCCGTTACTCGTTTCCCTGGTTCTCGTATAGGACCAGGCCGTCCTTGCCGGGGGCGACGATGTCCAGGCGACCGCTGCCGGTGATGTCGGCGATGCCGAAGAAGATGCCGCAGCCCTTGCCGGTTCCGGGCGGGCCGTAGTCGATGACCTGCTTGGCGAATCCCTCCCCGGTCCACTTAAAGTAGTAGA
Organism: Anaerolineae bacterium; assembly: GCA_049975025.1. Lineage (GTDB taxonomy): Bacteria > Chloroflexota > Anaerolineae > B4-G1 > SLSP01 > PWVB01. Next base: position 530 of record JBNGDU010000340.1, on the reverse strand, counting down.
TACCCACGTCGTCGTGGGACCCGACATCGTGCCCGCAGTGGGCCCGGTAACGCTTGCCGGTGACCAGTTCGCAGGCCCCGTCGCCGTCGAGGTCGACCCACTGGAGGTCGTGGTACTGGGCGTTGAAGGGGTCGATGGGATGCTTGATCCAACGGCGGGCGCCCGTCGCCTCGTCGATGGATTGCTCCAACCAATCGAGGCCGTAGCCGTGTCCGTGCCCGACGATCAGGTCGTTGAGGCCGTTGCCGTTGATATCGACGACGAGGATCGGAACGCTGGCCTGACCGCCCAGATCGAACTCCCGATGCAGGACCCACTCACCTGCATAGGGGTCATCCGGGGCCTCCAGCCAGCCGTTGTTGAGGATGAAGTCGCCGCGACCGTTGCCGTTGACGTCGCCGAAGCCGAGACCGTGGCCCTGGTTCTGCGCGTAGATCGTGTGGGCTGCGAAGGTCCCGGTGCCCTTACCCTCGTCATCTGTCACGAGCTTGTAAACGATGAGAGGAGCGCCGGGCGTGTTGGGCACGATC
>JBNGDU010000339.1:0-8115 GCA_049975025.1 Anaerolineae bacterium | reverse complement strand
AACCAACCACTGCCCCACATCCACGCCGCGGCTACCGGCATAACGACCGTCCCCGTCAGCACGCCCGCCGTCACCATCACCCACCTGCGGGTACGGGCCAAGGCCAACGTCACCAGCAATACAGTACTGGCGACGAGCGGAAGATAGGTCAGAAAGAGACCATACACCGTTGGCGTGATCCTGTTGTCGGCGAGGAAGAATCCGGCAAGTCCGATGACGCCCCAACCTGAGTCGCCCGGCACAATCGAGAAAAGCCTCTGCAGGCCCTGTAACGTCGGGTCGTTAGGATTGACGGCATAGGCTCCGCCCATATGAAAGGCAAATCCCACAGCCCAATAACCAAGGATACCAAGGGCTAGAGCCATCGCGGCGAGAGGCGTCACACGTCGCGCCTTGCGGGGCGTGAGCCCTGCCCAGCCGAGCAAAAGCAGCCCCAAGGGCATAAAATAGCCCCATAGCCAATTATATGCCCCAGCGTCGGGCTGTAATGGGACAATAGGTTCCATATCACTCCAGGTCTACAGCGCTAAGATCGATCTCCCGTTTGCTTCATCTTACCAGAGTCTCCAAGAACCGCCAGAGTCTCGGCACCTATCCATCCGGCTCACGTTTGCAGAGCTTGCGTTTGCGCGCGCCTCCTCAGTCCTCGCCCATCAACCACGACCTTCTCGGTCGGCGTGCAATTTACCCAGAAAACATGATACCTGTTTGTCGAAGCGACCTTTTATGGTAGAATTCTCAGTCGGGCTATCAAACCCAAAACACACGCGATAGGACCACGCGGGGCTGTGCCGGCAAGGTGCCGGTCCCTGCCTGGGACGAGTATCGCGGAGGCCCAAAACAAATATTCAGGAGGTTTAACAGGTTATGCCTATCGTAACAATGAAGCAACTGCTGGAGACCGGGGTCCACTTCGGGCATCGCACACGACGATGGAATCCCAAGATGGCGCGCTATATCTTCACAGAGCGCAATGGCGTTCACATCATCGATCTGCAGCAGACGGTGCAGTCGCTTGAGAAAGCCTATGGACTGATCCGCGACATCGTCGCACGGGGAGACAAAGTCCTTTTCATCGGCACGAAGCGCCAGGCGCAGGAGAGCATCCGCCAGGAAGCCACGCGCTGCAACATGCCGTATGTGAATCAACGCTGGCTGGGCGGCACGCTGACCAACTGGCGTACGATCAAGGAACGCATTGACTACCTGAAGGATCTGGAAGCCCGCCGCGATGCGGGCGAATTCGATCTCTTGACGAAGAAGGAAGCGTTGATGCGCGACCGCGAGATCGCCAAGCTCAACTCCCGCCTGGGCGGCGTCAAAGACATGGAGCGTCTCCCCGGAGCGGTGTTCGTCATCGACGTACGCAATGAGGAAACCGCCGTTCGAGAAGCCGATCGACTGGGTATTCCGATCGTCGCTGTCGTCGACACCAACTGCGATCCCGATCTCATCGACCACGTCATTCCAGCCAACGATGATGCTATCCGAGCGATTCGGCTGATGACCTCCAAGATCGCCGACGCTGTGCTCGAAGGTCTGGCACTGCGCAAGGAAGTGGAACCGGTAGAAGAAGAGGTCTACGCAGAGGATGAGAAGTATCTGAGTGCCGAAACCCTCGCCCGCCTCCGTCGGATTCAATTCGAGGATGAAGAAGAGGAAGAAGACGAGGAAGACGAGTATGAAGACGAGGACTTTGAAGATGAGGACCTTGAAGACGAGGACCTTGAAGACAACGACCTTGAAGACGACGACTACGAAGGAGAAGAGGAAGCATGACAATCACGGCAGCAATGGTCAAGGAGCTTCGCGAGGCCACATCGGCCGGCATCCTCGACTGCCGGAAGGCTCTAGAGGCTACCGGTGGTGATTTTGACAAGGCCGTTGATCACTTGAGAGAGAAGGGACTGGCTCAAGCGGCCAAGCGAATGGATCGGGAAGCCGAAGATGGGCTGATCCACGCCTACATCCACGGCGGCGGCCGCGTCGGCGTGCTCGTTGAGGTCAACTGTGAGACCGACTTTGTGGCGCGCACCGATGAGTTCCAGGGCTTCGTCAACGATGTCGCCCTGCAGATCGCGGCGATGTCACCTCTCTACATATCCCGCGACGACGTACCGGAGGAAGTGGCGGAACACGAGCGCGAGCTCTACCGTTCACAGGCGCTGGACGAAGGTAAGCCGGAACACATTGTGGAACGCATCATCGAAGGCCGTATGGAGAAGTACTATCAGCAAGTCTGTCTGCTGGAGCAGGAATTCATCCGCGACGATGAGCAGACGGTTGAGGAACTGCTCAAGGAGCAGATCAACACGACGGGCGAGAACATCATCATTCGACGCTTTGCACGCTACGAACTAGGGGAGAGCCTGGGGGACTAACCCCAGGCTTTTTCCAAGTGAGGGGTGATCTTTGACACGACCGATCTACAGACGCGTTATCATCAAGATTGGCGGGGAATCTCTCTCCAATCCGGGTGGATGTGGTATCAATCCGGCACGCGCCGAGGAAGTAGCAACCCGCATTGCGGCTATTCACGCGCAGGAAATCGAGGTCGGCGTCGTCATCGGCGCCGGCAACCTGTGGCGTGGGCTTGATGGGCTTGCTCACGGCATGGATCGAACGCGCGCGGATCAAATCGGCATGCTGGCTACGGTGATGAACGCCCTCGCCCTCGCCGACGCGTTGGAGCGTGAGGGAGTCATCACCCGCGTTCAGACCGCCATCGAGATGCGCGCTGTCGCCGAGCCCTATATCCGGCTGCGAGCCGTGCGGCACCTGGAGAAGGGACGCGTGGTCGTTTTCGGCGCCGGCACGGGAAATCCGTATTTCACGACGGACACAGCTGCCGCCCTGCGCGCTGCGGAAGTAGGCGCCGACCTGGTGGTCAAAGCGACCAAGGTCGACGGGGTCTACGATGAAGACCCGCAGCTCAATCCTGACGCCCATCTTTTCGATCGCCTGACCTATCTAGAAGCACTGAATATGCAGCTGAAAATCATGGACTCGACAGCGATCACGCTCTGTATGGACAATCACGTCCCTATCGTTGTGCTCAACTTGTGGGATGAGGACAGTCTAGAGCGGGTCGTCAGAGGCGAATCCGTTGGCACGCTGATCGGCGGCTGACGCTGCCCAGGTGAGCCCCACAGCGCAGCGCTCTTCTACATCGAGTTGGCATGGTCAGGACCTTGTGAGCACTGTGTCTTTACGTCAGGAAAATGACGGGGAACGCTGATCTATGCCCATATCCTGATAAAAGGATACGTGCGACCTTGTGCAGATTGTTGAAAGTTATCCCCTATCAGTTACGACAAAGTGACCGGCTTACCCACGCGTTAAGGAGGCCCAGATGATTCCGGAGCTGCTACAAGAAACTGAAACTCGTATGGCCAAGACCGTTAGATCCCTCGAAGCCGAACTTCGCACGGTGCGTACCGGTCGGGCATCACCGGCCCTTGTGGAGCGCGTCATGGTGGACTACTATGGAACACAGACACCGCTGAATCAGTTGGCCGTGATCTCTGCTCCAGAGCCCAATCTTCTCGTCGTCCGCCCGTACGACCCCTCTTCTATCGGAGATCTCGAGCGGGGCATCCTGCAGGCGGATCTCGGCCTGAATCCCAACAATGACGGGCGGATCATTCGAATCCCAATCCCGCGACTCACCGAAGAACGACGGCGCGAGATGGTCAAGGTCGTCAACCGCCGTGTGGAAGATGCGAAGGTCGCTTTGCGCAATATCAGGCGCGATGCGCTGGAGGAAATGCGGGAGTATGAGAATGAGAGCCTTATCTCAGAGGATGAGCTCTCCCGGGGCCAAGATCAACTTCAGGATCTAACCGACAAGTATGTTGAGGCAGTTGAGAAAGCCGGCGCCCGCAAAGAAGAAGACATTATGGAGATCTAGTCCCTAGGGATTTCACACTTTTCGCATTGTGGCGACGAAGATAACTATGAGCGAGACAGAGCAGGATAGATACCCCGCCCTACCCAACGTCCCAGCCCATGTCGGCATCATTATGGATGGCAACGGGCGGTGGGCAAGAAGCCGTGGCATGCCACGCCTCGCCGGTCATAGAGCCGGCGTGGAGAACCTGCGCCAGGTCCTGCGCTCTGCCGTAGAGCTATCCGTGCCGATAGTCACGCTCTACGCTTTCTCCACTGAAAACTGGAAACGTCCTGAGGAAGAAGTAAGAGGGTTGCTACGACTTCTTGCAGAGGCATTGGAGAAAGAAGTTGACGAATTACATAAAAATGGTGTACAATTAAGGCACATTGGGGATCTCGAGCCCCTACCCGAGCGCCTTAAGAGACGAATCCGATCCGCTATAGACTTGACACGTAACAATGACCGTCTCATCGCCAACATCGCCTTCAACTATGGCGGACGTCAGGAGATCACAGAAGCCGTTCGGGAGATCATTCGGGAAGGCATGCCCGCCGAGAGCATCACAGAAGATATCATTGACGCCCACCTTTATACTGCAAACCTGCCCGACGTCGATCTGGTTATTCGCACCAGTGGGGAGTACCGGCTAAGCAATTTCATGCTGTGGCAAACAGCTTACGCGGAGCTGTACATCTCCCCCGTCTACTGGCCGGATTTCGACAAAGACGAATTCTACAAGGCTTTACAGGTCTTTAATCAACGAGACCGCCGCTATGGCGGATTGAGTGAGTGACTAGAATCAGTCATTAGGATACAAGCGCTATTTTGCTTTGCCTCCTCCGGGAGTGTTTTCATCCCCCTCAGCCAGCACTGAGTCATTGTCTTTTTTTGAGCATCGTAAAACCACGTTTGACAAGAGCCGCCTGAATATCGTTCTCCTGCTAGAGGCGAGATGCATGGCAACTCTACAACGTGAAAAGTTGGCTCAGACCGCCCATGCGCTGCCAGCCGGCGCAATGGAATTCATCCCACGCCTAGGGCCAGGTGAGTTCCCTAACAGCAGGGGGTGCCAATACGTCATGCGTCGATTGAAGGCACGCTGAGTTGTGTGAACAAGGTTGCCAAGGTCGTGACATGATAATGATCCGGTATGCGTAAGCGCGGTATCAACCAAGGGAGAAGCAGACATTGTTAAAGAAGAGGGTAATCAGCGCGAGCGTCCTCTTACCCATCGTCGTCGGCCTTATCGCACTGGGGGCATGGCCCTATTGGCTTCTTGTTGCCGTCGTAACCGGTGTAGCCGGCTTCGAATACACCCGGATGTTTCGAAAAAAGGGGTATGATCTCAGCATCCCGTTGACCATCCTGACGATCCTGATTTGGGAGGCAAATGCGATTTGGCCTGATGTCTCCTGGCTGCCGACCGGCGTGACCGTTGCTACCCTGATCATTATGCTGTCCGAGGTAGTTCGGCTTCGCCAGAGCCCGCAACGCCCTAATCCAACAGAGCAATGGGCGCTGACATTAGCCGGGGCTTCCTATCTCGGTATCGGCGGCGCCTACCTTATGCTCTTGCGGGCGCGCCCCGATGGGTTTTGGTGGACGATCACAACGCTTATCATCGTTTGGATAAGCGACTCGGCAGCGTATTTTGTCGGCAAACGGTGGGGGACCCACAAGATCGCCCCCAACATCAGTCCGGGCAAGAGTTGGGAGGGATATGGAGCCCAGGTCGTGAGTGGTTTTGCCAGTGGCTTATTGATGGGTTGGCTGTGGCCTGCTCTGTCGTCCGCCAGTTTGAGTCTCAACGCATGGCGCGGACTGATCTTGGGAGGTGTGGTAAGCGCTCTGTGTCCGGTGGGCGATTTCTTTGTATCCATGATGAAGCGGGAGGTTGACGTCAAGGACACAAGTAATCTGATACCCGGCCATGGGGGCGTCTTTGACCGTATTGACACTGTGCTGTGGGCTGTGGTTCTGGCCCACATTGTGACGGAATTTCTGTTCAGTTAGACCCTTTGAGTGACTAGACAGCAGACAATTATCTAGGAGGAACGACGTGCATCCAGAAGAGAAAGTACAGATCGACGACGAGATCACATCCTCGGAAGATCAACAAAACACTGAGGCAGCAGAAGCTAGTAAGTCGGGCGGTGATGGAACTCAACGAGGCAGCGACGATAAATCCAGCGAACCCCAGAATGACGTCCTACGTCGAATGGATATGGCCGATTTGGAGCGAATGCGGCTCCAGGAGCTTCGGGAGCTGGCTCGCGACTATCGCGTCAGCGGATATAGCGGTCTGAAGAAAGATGATCTGATTCTTCTACTGCTCAAAGCCAAAGCAGAGCGCGAGGGCTTTAGCTTCGGCGGGGGCATTCTTGACGTCACAAGCGAAGGGATTGGTTTCCTAAGGTCCTCTCGCTATCTACCGGGGCCAAACGACGTCTATGTCTCCCAAAGCCAGATCCGCCGGTTCGGTTTGCGGACCGGCGATATGGTCGTCGGCCAGGTCCGTCCACCCAAGGACACTGAGAAGTATCGGAGCCTGTTGCGGATCGAGGCAGTGAACGGCATGGATCCTGAGTTGGCAAAACACCGCCCCAAATTCGAACGCCTGACCCCCATCTTCGCTCAAGAACCATTCCACCTCACCACCGGTCCGCGTATGTTGACCCAGCGACTCTTGGAGTTGGTGGCCCCGATTGGCTTCGGGCAGCGCGGCCTCATCGTCTCGCCGCCTAAGGCCGGCAAGACAACGGTACTCAAGGAGATCGCCAACGGCATCTCGGCCAACCATCCTGAAACCCACCTGATGGTCGTGCTTATCGGTGAACGCCCCGAGGAGGTCACGGATATGGATCGATCGGTCGACGCCGAGGTCAGCAGCTCCACCTTTGATGAGCCGGTGGAACATCAAGCGCGGGTTGCCGAGATGGCACTGAACCGTGCCAAGCGCCTCGTGGAGATCGGGCGTGACGTCGCCATTCTGATGGATAGTCTCACGCGTCTGACGCGGGCCTATAACCTGATCGTGCAACCGAGCGGGCGAACACTCTCCGGTGGCTTAGATCCTGCAGCGCTCTATCCTCCCAAGAGCTTCTTTGGGGCGGCCCGCAACATTGAAGAAGGCGGGAGTCTCACAATCATCGCGACATGCCTCGTCGATACCGGCAGTCGAATGGATGATATGATCTACGAGGAGTTCAAGGCCACCGGCAATATGGAGCTGTTCCTCAGTCGCAAGCTGCAGGAACACCGGATCTTCCCGGCCTTCGACGTCACGCGATCGGGCACGCGGCGTGAGGAACTCTTGCTGGATAGGGAGACCCTACGCAAGGTCTGGCTGATGCGCCGCATGATATCTCAGATGATGACCGGTACATCGACCACGCAAGGTTACGATATCACCGCTGCCATGGAAGCGTTGTTGCAGCAACTGCGTAAGTCGCGCACCAATCGCGAGTTCCTGGACGTCCTGACCCGCGATCTAAGTTGATGGGCCGAAGAGATCATCCGGCGCCAAGCTCCGGGCATACGGTCACGCCAGAGTAGGGCTACACTGCACTCCCGTCCCATGTCTGAAACGAAGGGGAACTGTGTCTTCTGCCGTATCGCCGAGGGCGAGGAAGAAGCGCGTGTTGTCTACCGCAGCGATCAGGTCACGGCATTTCACGACATCGCGCCCCAGGCACCAACGCACATTGTTCTCATACCTAACCGCCATATCGAGAGCCTTGTGGCGACGACGGATGAGGACACTGAGCTCCTGGGCGCGATGCTCAACCGTGCGCGGCAAATCGCCAGTGACGAAGGTCTAGACGCAGACGGCTATCGCCTCGTGATCAACACAGGAGCTGATGCTGGGCAAAGCGTTCCACATCTGCATCTCCACATTCTAGGCGGTCGTAGGATGAAGTGGCCCCCAGGCTAGCGTCCCCAAACGTCCGTTCTGCCTGCCCTGCGACCGCGTCGGGGTTGAGTTGTTCGCCCAGACCCGGTTCAGTGACATAGGCCGATTCGCCTGTCCCGATGCGGGATGGGGTTAGGGCGATCGCATTTGGATATAGATGCTCGTAGTTTGGCGCGAAAAGCCCCGCTGCAGAGGCTGGTCCGTGCTCAGGCCGCCCCGAGGACGGGGCTTTGAGCCCTAAATGCAATCGCCTTAGAGATGGGGTTGACAATCGCTGCCCAACCGCTAACATGACTGCATGTCTGATACT
>JBNGDU010000338.1:3548-8150 GCA_049975025.1 Anaerolineae bacterium | reverse complement strand
CTCTACCAGAGGGCCCCCGAGCAACGTTTGGTCGAGCCATCGCCTGCTTAGGCCGTGCGTTCACTCCTCTACAGATATCGTGGCAACCTGGACCTGATCCTTGAGCAGGTCCTCATCCTCCCGAGATATCGCCACTCTAGTCCCGCGCTTGACGTCATAAAGACCGACACGCACCTCGTACAGTCCCGGAGGCGCTTCGTTCCGCAGCTGAATGCTGTGGTGATCTACGACAATCTCACCGGCTATCCAACTGGTCGTCGGCGCTCCACCGTCCATGGGATAACCGTCGGACTGCCCCCACACCCGCCCCTCCGGACCAAAGAGATGCACAAAGACCGTGTAATCACGATCTGCTCTGCCACGCGCCTGCCAATAGAGCGCAACTGAAAGGGTGTCACCCGGCGCGACCTCAGAGACAGACAAATCAGCGCCTGTGAGCGCTGCGAACTCTCCAACTCCGACGTTCATAGGGATGTCGGGGCTCCTGGGAAGCTCAAAGACCCGGTCTCGTTGCCTGACTTGAATCGTCGCTATCGGCACTTGCCTCGCATCTTCCGAAGCCAGCACAAGAGAGCACAGGTCCTCCGGCAGATCCGGCCTGAGCCGTGGCGCGTGCCGGCTGATGAACCGATAGCTGAGGGGCCAACCATCGGGACGACCTGGCCCCCACGTTAAAAGACCACCATCGCGCTCTCCTCCCTGGCATCTAAGTTCCCATCGTATGGGATCTAGTGGCGTATCCTGTGCTCGCTCCAGACCCAGGCGGAACTCAAGGGAGGCGCCGGCCCACACCTCAGCTGAGGGCGGTACGGCCCCGAGGACATGCAGGCCGGCGAGATCCGCATCGATAGCGAGAGGTAAGTTCAAGTTCGAGGCAGGGTAAGCCGGGCGGATGACCCTGACAGTCCCCAGCACAAGCTCGATGCCGCCAAAGGTCCCGTCGGGCAGCGCATGTCCTATCCATCCGGTCTCACTGATGAGTCCCATAACGAGCTGGTACTCACCCGGAGGAAGATCCACAGGGGTCGCAAGATCAGCCACCACGTCCGTTATCATGCCCGGCTGCCAGTTCTCCGCCGACCACTGCCACTCGCTGATCAAGCGTTCCCCGCTTTCGAGCCAGGTGAGGCTTTGACCGCCCGCCTCCGTCTGCAGCGCAAAATAGACGTCCAGGGGGGTAAGCTGAACGTGGGGTAGCCACCGCAGGTGAACCGTCAGAGGATCTGGAGCCTCGACTTGCTCATCCCAGGCAGCGGCCAGCAAGTCCAAGACACCGCCGAATTGCGTCATCTGCCCATATGCAGGAGGTCCGTCCCTGAGTGTGCAACATTCACTATCTAGACCCATAACCGTCTCGCCCTGATCGCACGTGACGAGCGAATCCTCTTGATCAACTCGGAGAGCAGCCTTAAGTTGGCTTTCCATCAGCGGATAGCAGGAGCCGGCGTGGATCCATAGAAACGGATCCCCGGATCCGAACCGTTTCAGCAGCCATCTCTGTAGCGAGGCCGTGTCTGTGACCGGAGGAACCGATGAGGCCGTGACACCGGGCAACTTGCCTGCAGCTAACGGCGGAATCTCGCTCTCCAACGGATCATCGGCTGCGTAGATCGTAGCCAGACGACGACCGGCGACGTGCATATCGAGCAGCGGCACGTGATTCTCCAGCGCAACGCCCTTGTACCCAATCACCGCGCTGGCGCAGGGCAAACGCGCTTCGTCCCAGGACCAAACACAACCGGCGAAGATGGACGCAGCGCCCGGCACGTTTCGAGTCATCAATATGGAGGATTCCGGTTCGGACAGCCGGCTGTTGAGCGCGCGCGCCGTGAGACCTGATGTCTCCCCCCATCCCAAAGGCACCACCTGTTCCGCAACCCAACTGCCACCAAGCAGCGGAGAGGCGTAGTGCAGAGGGACAACGGCGACGAAGGCCCAAGGCAAAAGCAACGTCGAGAGGAGCACCAGTCGCCACGCCTTCCGGCTCCCAGCCCAATACGTTGCAGCGATCGGCGTCACGAAGAGCAAGAGAGAGAGCGCGTACCTGTCGAATTTCTTGGTCGCTATCGTCAGCACAGCCAGATAGGTGACAATGGGTAAGGCAAACCATCTCCCCGTCAAACTGAATGAGCTCGTCCAAACACATTTTTCGTTTCTGCTGCGAAACCATCCGGTAGCCGTCAGAATCAGACCGAGGAGCACCGGTGGCGTCATCCGGAAGAGCAACACCAGCGGGTAAAAAGCAGGTCCGGGGTTGAACCGCTCTTCACCCCAGAAAAAGGTGGGCCGAAGCCCAAGTCCTTCGTGATAGGTGACGGCATCGATCAGATGGCGGAGCGCGGCTCGCGGCGTCACCCAGAAGGGCGGATAGAGCATCAGGAAAAAGACAAGGGTCAAGAGCGTCAATGTAGCTACACGAACCACGCGCTTTCGCCAGTTGCCCTCGCCGAATACCAACAACGCCAAGGCCAACCCCGGCGCCGCGGCTAGCGCCAACGTCTTGGTGAGGCCGGCGAACGCTAAGCAGAGCGCGGCCCCCACCATGGATAGCGATCTCTCGACCACCAAATGGGTCTTAAGAACCGAGGGTGACATCAGCCGGCGTACAGGAAACGCCAACACGGCTGCGAGCATCAGGAACGTCGCCTGGAGCGCATCGGTATGCAGTAGACCACTGTGTCCGGCGAAAAAGGGATCGAGTGCCAGGAAGAGCCCTACCAGTCGTGCGGTCCGTTCATTCAGACGGCGGCGCCCAAGGACATAGACGCCGAGGATGCCCAAAGCCGTAGCGCAAGCGACAAGTACCCGCGCCTCCGTCAAAAAGAACGCCAGGTGTTTCAGGGCCTCATCGTTTTCGGGTGCCAGCCATGCAAGCTGTCTGATCCAATCTAGATGGGCTGCAGATACTTGAGGATCGAGCTTCGTGCGCAACCATATACCTGTAGCGCCCAACACCATAGTCGTGAGTCCGGGATGCCCGGTCTGCGGTACAGCGGCCCAATTGCCCGCGCGCACCGCGTCCAGGAACTGGGCGCTGCGCTGCACCCAGATCAGCTCATCCGGGGTCACATAGAGCCCAGAGGGCATCAGGCGAACCAGCAACGCCAGGAGGAAGATAGCGACACCCATCCTCCAGGGGGGAGACGACCGGCGATGGGGACGTGGATCCGCCACCCTACTCCTCTTGCCGAATCATGTAGATCGGCTTATCCTGCACCTCGAAGTAGGTCCGGCTCTGGAGTTCGCCCAGCAAGCCCATCACCAGGAACTGAGCGCCAAGAATCATCAGCAGAATCGCCAACGATAACAAGGGGCGATTACCGATATCGACTCCGGTGACGAACTTAAGCAGAGCCAGGTAGAGGCCCAGCAGAAAGCCGATCCCTCCGCTGACCAACCCGGCAAGCCCGAAGAGCTGCATCGGACGTCCCATATAGCTGAGAAGAAAAGAGACCGTCAGTAGGTCAAGCACCACTCGAATGGTCTTGGAGATATTATACTTCGACCTACCGTAGCGCCTGGGCCGATCGTTGACCGGGACCTCGGCTACACGCACCCCAATGTTGGATGCCAACGCTGGGATGAAGCGGTGCAACTCCCCGTAGAGATTCACGTTTTTTGCCACATCGCGATGGTAGATCTTGAGGGAGCAACCATAGTCGTGCAACTTCACGCCGGTTGATCTCCCAATGAGCCGGTTGGCGACTATGGACGGAAGGCGCCTCGAGAGAAAAGGCTCCTTGCGGTCTTGACGCCATCCACTGACGATATCGTATCCGCCCTCCTCAAGCACCTCCAACATCTTGGGTATGTCCGCCGGATCATTCTGCCCATCAGCGTCCATCGTGATCACGTAGACGCCGCGGGAGAGGTCAAAACCCGCGGAGAAAGCTGCCGTCTGTCCAAAGTTGCGGCGAAACCGCACGATTCGAAGGTGAGGTTTCTGCTGCTTGAGCTCACGAAGCACAGCCACGCTATCGTCGGCGCTGCCATCATCCACAGCGATAATCTCATAGGATCGCCCGAGGCTTTGCATGACCGCCGACAGCTCCGGTATAAAGGTCTGGAGATTGCCGGCCTCGTTGTAAACCGGCAAGACAACCGAAAGATCCAGCTCTGGCCCTTCTGAATGCTTTTCAATCATACCCCTGTCCTTATTGGCTTCGCTTATATATTGCCGTCCGCTCTGCTGGCAGATCAAAGGTGTTCTACCACGAAGAAAACAGGTGGCAAGCTGCCCGGTCTCAGAGACCATAATGTCAGAAGATTCCAGCGACCCTTCGGCTTGACAGGACCGGCTGCCGCGATATAATGGCGCTATAAGGTCGCAGGCCTTGAATTGACAAAACCGTGCGTCTGCCAGCCTGGCTGACACGCATGTTAACAGGAATCTTGAGGGCGTCAGGCTCAGTGAGGAGGATCTATTATGGCTAAAAAGGGCAATCGAATCATCGTTAAGATGAAGAGCACAGAGAGTGGACATATGTATTACACGCAGAAAAACCGCAGGAATGATCCTCAGCGGTTGGAAATGCGTAAGTACGACCCCTTCGTTCGCCGACACGTGCTCTATCGAGAGACTAAGTAATCTCGACAACGGAT
>JBNGDU010000338.1:0-3538 GCA_049975025.1 Anaerolineae bacterium | reverse complement strand
GCTCTTTTTGTTGCACCACCTATAGGCATTTTGGCCCATTAAGCCAAATCTAATGCTTATTTAACAAAATAATAGTATACTATATATTGTAAATAACTCGGCATCGACGTACTGAAGTAGGACAGTGGGGACGAGGAGACTATGACCGAAGTCAAAACTCAAACGAGAACTGAAGCGTCACACACGCGTCAACAACTGGACTTGAAGGTCCAGGGCATGACCTGTGCCTCTTGCGTGAATCACGTGCATAAAGCACTTAGCGAGGTTCAAGGCGTGAGTGATGTCAACGTGAATCTGGCAACGGAGAAAGCCAGCTTGTGGTTCCAGACAGACGTCACGACCGATGAGCTTGTCAAGGCCGTGCGCGCGACGGGTTATGACGTCGCGACGGAGACGATGGATCTTTCGATCGGGGGGATGACGTGCGCGGCATGCGTCGCCCACGTCCAAAAAGCGCTCAACAAGGTGCCGGGGGTCGTTGAGGCCAACGTCAACCTGGCCACGGAGAAAGCGACGGTGACGTTCGTCCCCGGTTCGGCAGGATTGCCTGACTTTGCGTCAGCGGTGGCGAGCGCGGGTTACGAAGTTCTCGGTCGCGCTGACGAATCGATCTCCGAAGCCAGCGCCGCGGAGCAAATCGACGCAGAAGCCGAGAGCAAGATGCAGGAAGCGCGCCACCGCATGTGGACTGCCTGGGCGTTCACAGCGGTGATTATGATCTGGATGATTCCGGAGATGTTCTTCGGCGTTGCGTGGCCCAATGAGACCGTCTTCAACCTGGGTATGATCGTCCTTGCGCTCCCGGTGCTCTTCTGGGTTGGGCGCAAGACGTATAGCAGCGGCATCCGAGCAGCCTGGCACGGCTATGCTAATATGGATACGCTGATCACCTTGGGCACGGGGGCCTCGTTGCTCACCGGCCCCTTCTCCTTTATCGCCCCGGTGGCGAACTACGCCGGCGTCTCGGCGATGATCATGGCATTCCATCTGACCGGCAGATACATTGAGGAGACCGCAAAGGGACGTGCCTCTCAAGCCATTCGGAAACTGCTGGAACTTGGGGCGAAGACAGCGCATATCGAGCGCAACGGCATTGAAGTGGACGTACCTATTGACGAAGTCCGCGTCGGCGACATTATGGTCGTCAGACCAGGTGAGAAGATTCCCACCGACGGCGTCGTCGTGTCTGGCGCGAGCGCTGTGGACGAATCCATGGCTACCGGCGAGTCGATGCCGGTGACAAAGGACCAAGGAGACGAGGTCATCGGCGCCACTGTCAACCAGGAGGGATTGCTCAAAGTACGCGCAAGCCGCGTGGGCAAAGACACGTTCCTGGCTCAAGTGATCAAACTCGTGGAGCAAGCTCAGGGCACCAAGGTCCCGATCCAAGCGTTCGCCGACAGGGTCACCTCCGTCTTCGTCCCCATCATCATCACCATCGCCATCCTGACCTTCCTATCACGCCTGATCTTCCCAGAGGCAACCCAATCGTTGACGGCCCTCGGGCAGTTCTTGCCCTGGGTCAATCCCAACTTGGGCACGTTGACCCTGGCGATCGTGTCGATGGTCTCTGTCTTCGTGATCGCCTGCCCATGTGCCCTGGGGCTCGCCACGCCAACAGCTCTGATGGTTGGCAGCGGTATGGGTGCTGAGCACGGCATTTTGATACGCAGTGGGGAAGCGATCCAAACCCTCAAGGACGTCAATGTCGTCATCTTTGACAAGACCGGCACCATAACGAAAGGTAAGCCGGAGGTCACCGACATCGTACCGGTTAGTCATGGCCTCTCAGAAGAACAGCTACTCTATTGGTCGGCCAGTGTCGAGCAAGGATCAGAGCACCCCCTCGGTCGCGCCATTGTTGAGCGCGCGAGGTCCCTAGGCTTGGAGCTATCCGCGCCGTTGGGGTTTGGTGCGATACGCGGCAAGGGTGTCGCGGCCGAGGTCGACGGGTGCCGAACCTTGGTCGGATCAACACGCCTGATGAAGGAAGAGGATATTGACCTAGGCACCTTGACATCCGCAATTGAGGAGCTGGAAGCAGACGGCAAGACCGTGATGCTCGTCGCGGTGGACGATGAGCTCAAGGGGGCGATCGCGGTAGCCGACACCCTCAAGGAGGATTCCGTCGCCGCCATAGCGACGCTGCACCGCCTCGGCGTTGAGACGGCTATGATCACCGGCGACAATCGTCGCACAGCCGAAGCGATTGCCCGCACGGTGAACATCGATCACGTGTTGGCGGAAGTGCTGCCCGACGGCAAAGTGGAGGAAGTGCGACGGCTACAGGATCAACACGGGATGGTCGCCTTTGTGGGTGACGGCATCAACGACGCTCCTGCGCTGACCCAAGCCAATGTAGGGATCGCCATCGGCACCGGCACCGACATCGCGATTGAGGCCAGCGACGTCACCTTGGTGCGCGGTGCGCTGACCGGCGTCGTGGAAGCGATCAACCTGAGCCGGGCGACTTTCCGCAAGATTCGCCAAAACCTGTTCTGGGCTTTCTTCTACAACGTGATCATGGTACCCCTCGCTCTGATCGGGTGGATGCACCCGGTGCTTGCGGAGGTCGCCATGGCTACCAGCTCGGTTACCGTGGTGACAAACGCCAACCTCCTGCGCCGCGTGGATATCCGACCATCGTACGATCGAGAATCTAAGCGGGGGGAGAGCAACTAGTCGGACATCCGAAGCCACCAGCCGGAATGGCCCACCGAGATGGGGGATCCGGCATCAGTCTACGCGGCCTTTCAGTATGAACCGGCCTACCGATAGGGACAAGGAGCAGAGATCATGGTGAAACGAAAACCTAGGCGAAGTGGTAGATATACGCGCAGATCACGGGAGAGGAAAGCCATCCCGTTGTTCATCGCCGCGAGCGCGCTTGTGGTTTTCGGGCTGCTGATCTACGAAGCCGCTCGACCCAGGCCCGGCCTTGCGATGCCTGATCTGGGCAACCAGCATATAGGCTATCCTCAAAAGGCCACTTACAACAGCTCTCCCCCCACGTCGGGCCCACACTACGAAACGCTGGCCCCCTGGGGTGTGCACACAGATCCTATTCCCAACGAGCTACAGGTCCATAACCTGGAGGATGGCGGGGTCATGGTGCAATACAACTGTCCTGACGGTTGTGCCGATCTCGTCACGCAGTTGAGCCAGGTCGTGGAGCGCTATAACGAGGGCGTTATCCTCGCACCCTATCCTGATATGGAATCTCGGATTGCCCTTACCGCCTGGGGACGGCTTGACACTTTTGAGGAGTTCGACGAAAAGCGAATCGTCAAATTCATTGAGGCCTATCGCGGTCTCGATCACCACCGATGAAGATACCCCCGTTTACACGTTATCTTAGCGCCTCTGACGGCGCTATGCGACATGGCATTGCCACGGGCACTGCCACGTTCTGGGTCTTCCGTATTCTCTCTGGCTGCGCAATCACACATTGCCTTTGCGCAGCTACAAGCTAGACTGAAGGCTACTGGTGATTTCTGGAGAGAAGATGATCAACGCAAACTACGTCGTCGGTCAATAT
>JBNGDU010000337.1:0-8166 GCA_049975025.1 Anaerolineae bacterium | reverse complement strand
TGTCTCGCGCAGCACCCAAGTGCGTTCATAGCCATGCCGCCTTGGGTGCCTGCGCAGCCCGCGAACGTCTGACGTTCGCGGGCTTTTCTCATCTATGCAACTGTAGCTGACATCGAATCCTCGATCCGACGCGAAGGATCCCGATAGATCCCGCTCAGATGCCGGCGTAGCTTTTTTTGCGTAGCGCAGGGCAGGGTATATACTTCCAACTAGGCTCGCCGCGGCTTTTCGCATCGTCGAGTCTGTGATGGATTGCTTATCGCCTAGGATGCGATGCATCCAGTGCGCCGCATTCCATGCTAGGTTACAGCTTCGACCTATCGACGAAGGAGAGACTCAATGGAAACACGTCGAATTCTGTTTCTGCCCCGCACCGGACTCGCTGAGGATATCCTTTCGGAGCGCGCGCGGTCCATCCTTGAGGGTTTGGGCGACGTCATATGGAACGAGGCGGACCGGGACCTCACAGCCGAGGAGCTCGCCGATCTGCTGCCCGGTACCGAGGCCGTCGTCACCTCCTGGGGTTCCCCGGCCTTTACCCCGGAGCTCCTCGCCGTCGCCGACGAACTGCGCATCGTCGGCCACGCGGCTGGGAGCGTCAAGCACTTGATGCCCAAGGAGGGCTACGATCGGGGCATCACGGTGCTCAGCGCGGCTGCCGTCATCGCGGACGCTGTCGCCGAGTACACGCTCTGGGCGATGTTAAGCATGCAGCGAGACCTCTACCGCTACGAGTCCCTGATGAAAGAGGAGCGCGGTTGGAAGCACGGCGCCCAGGGATTTGCCCAAGAGCTCTACTACAAGCGGGTGGGGATCGTCGCGGCGAGCATGGTTGGGCGCAAAGTGATCGAGCTGCTCCGGCCTTTCGGTTGCGACGTGCTCGTCTACGATCCTTACCTGACGGAGACGGAGAGCCATGACCTGGGCGTCAGGCGCGTCTCCCTCGAGGAGCTCTTCGCCTCCAGCGACATCGTCTCGGTCCACGCGCCAACGACGCCCGAGACGGAGAGGATGATCGGCGAGCGTCACTTCGGATCGATGAAGGACGATGCGCTCTTCATCAACACCGCCAGGGCCTGGGTGGTGGATCGGGACGCGATGCTAAGTGAGCTGCGTACGGGGCGAATTCGTGCGGTGCTCGATGTCTTTGATCAGGAACCGCTGCCCGCAGATGATCCCCTACGCGATCTCGATAACGTCTTCCTGACCCCTCACGTATCGGGACACACCACCGAATCTCGCCTGCGCCTCGTCGAGGAGATCGCTGCCGATATGGAGCGCTTCTTCGCCGGTCAGCCGCTGCGTCTTGCCGTGGCCTGGGATCGCCTGAAGATCATGGCCTGATCGAGGGCGATCAAGAATCTTGAGATCGCACTAACCTCACTATGATATAAGGGGTCTCTATCTCCAGATCCGGATGAATGCAGCCGTTGCCCGCGTCATCCATCGCCTCGATGAAGTACATGATGTCCCACTGCGGATCGACGTGCTCCGCCGGGACGGTGGCCTCGTAGCGATCGGCCTCGTCCGTCGGCGCCATCTCCAGCGTGCGGTAGTCTTGATACTGCGTCACGCTGCGGTAGCGCAGTCGGACCCACTTGACCCCTGAGGGATCCGTGACGGTCGCCTCAATGCGCAGGGCCTCGCTTGCCGGTGCCTCGGACACCGGTGTGTGTTGGACGGCGGGTGGTTGATCATCCGCCGTCACCGCGACGGCAATTGGACCGGTGTCGCCGTTGGGGTAAGCTGCTTTGTCACCCGCCGCATTCGTTACCTCAAGGGTATAGCTGAGCCCGGGGGCGACCGCCGATGCTGGGATCACGCCGCTGTAACATCCACCCCAGGAGTATGCCTCGCCGCTGAGCGTCATCTCCGCATAACCGGAAGCGTCCCCATCCGTGCTGTAGCGGATCCGCACGTTGATGGGCGTCTCGCCGTTGCTGATCGTCGCGCGCAGGATCAAGTCCTTTCCAGGCATGGCTTTGCGGACCGGGACGTGGGCGATCCAGGGCCCGTCGACGTCCTTGGGCGGTCGGTAGGCGCGACGCCGGATTTGCAGATCCTCAAGCCCGTCACGCAAGGCTGCCAGCTCGTCGCGCCAATGCCCCGACAATCCGGCGCTTCGCAATCCCATCATCAGATCGTCGGCGTAGACGTCGCCGGCGGCGCCCACGAGATCCTCCCATGCTTCGAGGGCCCTTTGTTCGTGCGCGATCGCTCCATCGAGGGCGTTGAGGTCTTGCGAGAGATCGAAGAGCGCCCACTGCACCCCGGCCTCGACGCGTTCCGCATGGTAGCGCGCCAGGTGGGCCAGGATCTTGAGATCCGCCAGCGTCGATAGGAGCTCCGGATCATCGGAATCCTCGACTTGCGCTTTGGCCTTGGCGACTTGGGCCAAGACCTCCTCGGCGATTTGGGCGAACCACGCGCCGGAGGCCTGAGGTCGGATCTTCGCCGATTCGCCGCCCTCCAGCCGGTTACGGGCCTCGTCGGCGATGCTGAGGAACTGCTGCGTGTCGCTGGGCAGGGCGGTTGCGTAGGTCGGTAGGTCGTCCATCCGCTCCTTCTCGATCCATCCCCGGGTGGTGGGGAAGAGGTGGTAAGGGTAGTTGTAGGCCACGATTCTTGGCAGGATTTTGCTGGCAAGGTGCAGGCCGCGCGCCACGTGAGCACCGGCCTCGCCAAAGCGACGCCGGAATTCCCGCTCCCATATCTCCGCAGGCGTGTCGGGGTTGTATCCCAGCCGCCCAAAGAGCTGGAAGAAGTGCCAGTAGCGCTCGAACTCGTAGTCATAGAAGCGGTAGCGACCCGTCAGCAGGTCAAAGGCCTCGGCGTCGTGGTCCTGCGCCAGCATCTTGGTTGCCAGCGGCTCGTTGATGTCGAAGCCGTCGCCGTCATAGAGGTGCGTGCTCCCAGCGAAGCGCCGGACGTAGTCCGGATCGCCCCACAGCAGCACGCGGTTCGTGCCACCGTTCCAAAGCCGCCACAGCATCGAGTAGCGCTTTGGGTAGCGGAGCAGGTCAGCGTAACCGTGCCGTCGATCGTGTTGGTTCTGGGGATGAATGTGGGTCGGATGGAAGGGCAGACCCATCTGCTCCATCCAGTACTTGGTGCAGATGCGGATATTGACGCCCTTCTCGAGCGCTAAATCGATCAGGTGATCTGGGAATCCCTTGGCTCGCGCGTCAAAGCGGATCTGCGGGGCCTGGGCGACGATGACGTCGTAGATCCGCGCCCAGAAGACGTCCATCTCGGCTTGGGTGAGCCCCGATTCCCCGTGCATCCGGAACTGGAGGGTGTCCACGTTGGGTACCAGCTCAAGGAGCTCGGTGAGCGCAGCGACGGAGTAGTCCATCAAGTTGGCCTCGGTCAAACCCCGGACCCGCCAGCCAGGCGCAGCTTCACCCTCGACGCCGCCGCTCTGAACGCCGCCACGGTAGATGTGGTCCCAGATGCCCAGCGTGAAGTCCAGACCGCGCTCGTGGCACATCGCGATCAATCGGTTGAGGGCGTGTAGGTTGCGCTGCTGGTGAGCGTGCGTCATCTCGGGGACGCGAACATCCGGGAAGTCCGGCACGGTGAAGAAGTAGGGGTAGGGTGGGGCCATGTAGCCGGCGCATTCATAGGCGAAGAGCAGAGCGAGGGTATTGAAGCGATTCTGCGCCAGTGTATCCAGATAGCGATGCCAGTAGGCCTCGTCGTGGAGACGCTGCTCGAACCACGTCTTGTGCATGGTGTAGATGGAGATGGAGCGCTCGCGCACGAAGGGCTGCTCCTGGGTCGCGCGGACCTGGCTCAGAGGCGCTTCCGAATCGGATGCCCAACCTATCCGCCCGGCGACATCCAGAAGCGCGTACATCAGCCCCCGGGAGTCGCTCCCCACGATCAGCCACGCGGGCCGTCCCTGCCAGCTGGCGGTTTCGATGTTCAGGGCCTCGGGTCCCTCCGGAAGCGTAACGTCGGCTTGCGTCGCCAGGTCAAGGACTG
Organism: Anaerolineae bacterium; assembly: GCA_049975025.1. GTDB lineage: Bacteria > Chloroflexota > Anaerolineae > B4-G1 > SLSP01 > PWVB01. The sequence goes on along the minus strand of JBNGDU010000337.1, from coordinate 4,179 downwards.
CTTTGGAGTGCGGAAGCCCTGCGATCAACAAGGTAGCCCCCCGCGCCGTCGACGGTGACGCGACCTCTTCGTATGCCACGCCCCTCGTCTGGAGCGCGCGGCGGAGCTTGACCAATCCGTGGCGCGCCGCGGCGCCGATGGGATGATCGACGACCAGGCTCACCACCGGATCTCCGGCTCTTCGCTCGCTTCGATTCTTGTCCATATCGCCCTCCTCTTCCTGGCTCGATATATCGGCAGTGTAGGCTCTCGGCACCGGCTGTCAACTCTGTCTATCACTCTTCGAGGAATGGAGTATCATAGAGCGCGTGTCCTTTGGTGTCCCAGGCGTTGTCTCGACGTCTTCTCGGAGCTCGGCACCGTGTCGTGGGCACCCAAAGAAGATATAGCTCAACGATCTAGCTCAATATGGGAGGATACCTATGACGGAAGCCAACAAGAAAGTGCCTATCGGCCTGCAGCTCTTCTCCGTGCGCGGTGAGGTCCAGAAGGACCTTGCAGCCACGCTCGACTCGGTCGCCGAGATCGGCTACGTCGGCGCGGAGCCGTGGGGCTACGGCGGTGAGGCCTTAGAGTGGATGGGTCACACACCCGATGAGATCCGCAAGATGTACGACGACAGCGGCCTGGCTTGCTGTGGGATGCACCTCAGCACCGGTGCGCTGTTGGGTGATAACCTCAAGCGCACGATCGAGATGAACCAGATCCTAGGCAACAAGTTCCTGATCATCGCTGCCGATAGGGAGCGGACCAGCCAGTTGGAGACGACGCTGGAGCTGGCCGAGATCCTCAACAACGTCGCCGAGGAGCTCAAGCCCCTGGGCATGTTCACGGGCTACCACGCGCACCCCTTCGACTTCGGTTACTTCGGCGACGAGACCGCGTGGGAGATCCTCTTCGGCAACACCCGCGAAGAGGTCGTGATGCAGTTGGACATCGGGAACTGCGCCCACGGCGGCGGCGATCCCATCAAGATGTTGCGGAAGTTCCCCGGACGCGCGCGCTCGCTGCACCTCAAGGACCACGGTGGCCCGGAGGGTGCGGTTATCGGTGAGGGCGAGGCGGACTGGGAGACGATCTTCGAGTTGGCCGAGACTCAGCACGACCCGGTTTGGTACGTCGTGGAGGAAGGTGGAAAGGACGGTCTGGGGTTCGAGGTCTCCAAGCGGAGCCTGGAAGCGCTCAAGCGGATGGGGAAGTAGGGACAGACAGGAGAATCTGCCTGGATAGATAGATAAAAGATGCGCGCCCGGGTTGAGTGAGAGTCCGGAACGGGTATTGCTTTCACTTTGGGTTTTCACACAGCTCGGGCGCGCACGATTTCAGACCTACGGAAGGAAACCTCATGGATCTATTCGGAGGATGTCACGACCAACAGCTGACCAACGGGCTCGCGTGGCTGCGCGAGCCGCCCGAGTGGCGCTTTGACGAAGGGGGCCTGACCATCGTGCCGAAGGCGGGGACGGACTTCTTCCGCCCCTATGGCGGCGATCCCAAGGACGACGCCTGTCTGCTCTACAAGGAGGTCGCCGGCGACTTCACGGCCATGACCCGCGTTGAGGCCGACCTTGTGGGCTTCGGTGACGCCGGGGCACTCACCGTTCGGGCGAGCCAGACGCTGTGGGCGAAGCTCTGCCTGGAGCGCAGTCCCTTTGGCGAGGTGGCGGCGGTCTCGGTGGTGACCCGCACCTGGTCCGACGACGCCAACGGGGAGCTGCTGCCGGGCGCGGCGTGCTACCTGCGGCTGACGCGCGACGGCAACCTCTTCGGCATGCACTATAGCCTGGACGGCGTCAGATGGCGCTTCGTGCGGGCATTCGGCCTGGAGCTTCCGCACACCGTGATGCTAGGGGTGCACGCACAGGCGCCGTTCGAGGGCGGCTGTCGGGCTCAATTCGCCTTCCTAGAGGTGACCCCCGAGCCGGTCAAGGACTTCCGCTCCGGAGAGTGAGCGCGGCGTCGGGTAGCTCTGGTGTCCGCCGTCATGCCGGTGACAGGGTGCGTTCGATGAGCTTGAACTTGGACGAGATGGTTCAATCCGACTCGACAGGGGACAGCCGGTGGATCCTCTGCCGGAGTTGTGCCGACGCACGTCCAAAGTCTGTGTGCAAGACTACGGCACCGAAGTGCCTATCACAAGTCTGTCCGCTTGCGTGGGTGAGAGTCCTGGGACCGCGCGGCGTGACGGGACAGCCACGCGTCATCTATGCAAGCGCCACGGTCTCGCCGGTCCGCTGCGAGGCCAGCGCTGCGGTGAAGAGCTTGTGACTCTCGCGGGTCTCCTCAGGCGTGGCGCAGTGAAACGGCTGCTGCATCTCTGAACCGTGGACCAGCTCGTCACAGAAGGCAGCCCACATCTGTAGGACGGCGTCCGAGAAGCCGAACTCGAAGATCGAACCGGTGATGGTAGGGTAGGCTGACTTATGCGGCAGGTCGAGCTGTCGCCAGGCCTGCTCATCGCCCGGGGTGTAAGGAAGGTAGTTCAATGCCTTGGGATTCCTCGTCGAGAAGGACGCCGACAGCCCCGTACCCAACACGCGGATGAACCAGGTGTTGCCATGACCGGGCGCGATGCGCTTGGTCGAAAGGACCATCGGGAAGACATGGTCCTCGGACTCCACGTCGCAGGCCAGAATCGCGTTGTCCCAGGTCTCGCAAGGGACCATCTCCCCCTCAGCGTTGGGACGCTCGTGCACGATCTTTGAGAGCAACGCCCGCACGCTCCTGGGGTGCCATCCGGCGCGCAGCGGCAGGTGCAGGATATGAAGCCCGAGGTCACCCATGCACCCATACTCGCCGTTGGTCTTGATCCGACGCTTCCAGTTGATCGGCTTCATCGGATTGAGGTCGCTTGAGTGCCAGAATCCAGCCTCCACCTCGATAATCCGACCGAACCGACCCTCCCGCGCCCATGTCGCGATGCGGTAGGCGCCCGGAAAGAAGGGAAACTGCGACGAGCAGCGTACGAAGACCTCAGGGTGCTCGTCAACAGCTTCCAGAATCCGCTCGTTGGCCGGTAGATCGATGCCGAAGGGCTTCTCGCCGAAGAGGTGTTTCCCGGCCTCGATCGTGTCGATGTAGAACTGCTCGTGTAGGTTGTGCGGTACGGCGATGTAGACGGCCTCCACCTCTGGGTCATCCAGCAGCTCCCGATAGTCGGTCGTTGCCATTCGCACCGTGGGGACGTTACGCGTGAACCACGCCATCGAGGCTTGGGTGCGTGAGCAGACCGCCACGATCTCCGGTTCGAAGTCCAGATCCTGCAGGTGGCACCAGCGCGCGGCGGCGCTGGCGAACTCCCGCCCCATCAGCCCGCATCCGATCACGCCGAATTTGACAATCTGTTTCGTCATATGTCTCCTCAAATCCGTCCTACATCGTCCTCAGCGCTCGATCCATCGCCTCGATAAGGAAGGCGACCATCTTGTAGGTTGAGATCAACGGGATCTTGGTCAGCGCAGCCGGAGGGCACTCCGCCTTATAGGTGTGAGCGCTGACGTCAATGCCGCTTGCGGTCAGTTGCTTCACGAATCGGACCGTCGCGTCCACTGAGTGGAAGAAGATGGAGGCGAGGTGCCGGTGTCCTTCGACCCTGCTGATCAGCTCCGGATATCTCACCGCGAGCGCTTCGAGCTCCGCGGTGTAGTAGTCGCCGAGGTCGCGGATGTAGTCACGGTTGGCTTCCACAAACGCCATCGTCACCAGGTACGCGAGCGAGGCGAGCTCCTCCTGCCCGTTGGTCACGAGAGCCCCAAACTGGTTAAGATTGTCCAGGGCCGCCGAGGCTAGGATCCTCGAGGCCGGGTACTGACCACCGGGAAAGCCCTTGCCCACCGAGACGAAGTCCGGCTGCAGTCCGTACTCACGGAATAGGAAGAAGTCCGGCGACCAGATGCACGACTGGATCTCGTCCACAAGGATGGGGATGTCGTGGTCGTGGCAGAGCTGGTAGACGTCTTGGATGTAATCCCGGTCGAGGCGGATGCCGCCGTAGTTCATCAACACGATCTCGTGGAAGAAGCCCGCGACCTTGGTCTTGCCTTGGTCATGGGCTTCGACCGCGCGTCTGAAATCATCCAGGCTGTTGATCTGCACGGGCTCTACCGCGAAGAGACCCTCCTGCTGCAGCCCGTCCCTGAACTCGGGCCACATATCGCGCATCACCTGCGTCAGCACCGT
>JBNGDU010000336.1:0-8205 GCA_049975025.1 Anaerolineae bacterium | reverse complement strand
TACCCCAGCCGGACCATGCGGTCGTAGATGACCCGAACGTTGTTCTCGACGACGACGCGACGTCCACGGTCCGAGATCAGCGTCGTGCGCTCCATGCCGCGATTGTTGGGCGTGCCGTGGGTAAAGGCCAGGGACGCGATAGGGCCGGCGCCACCGTCGCCCTCATACCGGAAGGTCGCTATCCCCGCGCCGCTGGCGCTGCGCTCGAAACTCAAGGCGTCCGGCATGCCCATCAGGAAGATGAGCAAGGAGGCCGGGTGGCAGAGATGGTCCAGGAAGCCGCGGACGGCATTGGAGGCCCTGCCGTTGAGATAGGCACTGAACTCCTCGACGGTGGGGACGTATTGCGGATATTCAAGCATCGCCAGCGACAGCGTGCCGAAGTCCTCGGACGAGATCAGCGACTTGGCCTTCTCGTTGGCGGGAAAGAACATCTTCTTCAGCCCAACCATCACCTTTCGATCCGCTGTCTCGGCAGCCCGCTGCAACGCTTCCAGCTCCACGGTGGTGGCGGCAGGAGGCTTCTCTATCCACACGTGCACCCCGGCCTCCAGACAGTCCTGCGCGAGCGCGGGATAGCGTGGCCGTCCCCCTTCGTCGTACCCGGTCACGATAAAGACGGCGTCAAGGCCGCTGTCGGCCAACATCTCGCGATGATCGGTATAGGCGCGCTCAGCTCCAAACTGGTCGGCGAAGGCCTCGGCCTTACCGGGAATCAGGTCGCAGGTGGCTACCAGCTCCACTGGGGTGAACTGGAAGGTGGGGTAGATATTGCGGAACGAATGAGAGCCACAGCCGATAAAACCGGCGCGGATCTGAGGTTCGTCGACGATCTTGCCATGGAAGTTAATGCGCATACACGACCTCTTTCTCTTTTCGTCTCTACTGCGCTGTGGCTCGCTCGACCGACCCTGCCGGAAGCTGATCATAGATGATGCGCGGATGCGCAGTCGGGCTCCACGCCGCATCTAGGGTTCCGGGAAGGTCCGCTTAATCAGCCGACATCGATGACAATACGGCGATAAGCCGTCAACGGCACCTCTTCGTGCTGATCGGTGACCTCCAAGATCACGTGGATCTGGCGTCCCGTGGCATCCTCCGGGACGATCAGGCTCGCGACAGGCTCGTTCTGTCCCGCCATGTGGACCTCGCCGTCATAGGCACCGGCTTCCGGGTAGACGTACCACGAGAAGGTCAACGGCCCGCCGTCAGGGTCGTAGGAGTCGGTCGCGTCGAACTCCAGGGTCTGCGCCGGTTCCGCTTCCATTCTCAAGATGGTGCGGTCAGGATCGCCGTTGACGGCGGCTACAGGGTTGTGGTTAGCGCTCTCAGGGGCGGCTACACACCAGTCCATTCGTGCCCGCAGGTCGTTGGTATAGGCTCGGCGCCAGCGCCAGATCGGCGCGAAGATGCTGTTCTCCCAGGTGGTCTCCCCATCCGACCAGGTGTCGGCAGCCTCCATATACATCCAATAAGGCTCATAAGACTCCTCGGTGGGGGGCACATCGCGCTGACCGGCCGCGACGTTGAGCTGTTTCTCCGCCGTGAACCGCCCACCCCAACCACCCCAGGTGATGTGACCGGGATCATAGAGTCCGCGGTTCACGAGACCAATCCACGTGGAGGTGTTGCCGCCCTCCAGCGACCAGTAGCGGTCGCCGCTCTTACGCACGGGGTAAAGCGCACCCAAAGGACCGTGACCCGTCCGGATGTGCTCGTTCGCCCACGCATCCTGCCCCTTCTCGCTGTACTCGTACGGCTCCCAGGTGTAAGGCCCATCGACCGACAGGACCGGATCACCGGCGCGCCCACCAAAAAGCGCGAAGGGCTGGAACTGGCCGCGCACGTAGAAGAGACAGGGGAACCTCTGGGTCATCCAGGCACCGGCGTTGTCCTGCCCGGAGTCATCATAGACGCGGATCTTGCGAACCAACGCGTCAAACTCCGCCGCCGGAACCCTTTGGCGCAGATCCCACAGCGCCTGGGCTAGACAGTTCGCTCCGGCCGTCACACAGACGTGAAGCGGACGCGGGTCGTCGTTCTGGAGCACCTTCAGGAAAAGCTCAGACCCGCTGCTGCTCTGACCCTCGCCCACCGCATCCATCCCGTAGCCGGCGTCGCTGATGGGCCCTTCACCGATGATGGCCAACAGATCATCCACCTCGGGCCATCCCTCGGCGTGGCGCTGGAGGTTGGCGCGCACCTCATCATAGGCACGGACCCGCGCCTCGATCGACTCAGGATGCACTTCGTCCTGGAGCCAGCGGGAGGTGACCGCGACAAGGCCCTCGATGTCGAGCTCGTTTGCGTAGAGCAGCAGATGCACCAGCATCTGAGAGTCGTCCGGCTCGTTCTCCAGATCCGACATAAGGAACATACGATGCTTATGCCGTCCTATCGCCTGCATACCTCACCTCCCGAATACTTGCTGTACGGGTTGTTCATCTAGCAGCACCACGCGGAGCCTGTTAACTCTTGCGAGCGCAGGCTCAAGACACTACGGACAGTCGATGCTTCAAGCAGATAAGAGACTCTTGATGTGTTGCGCTTTCGCCTCAGCCTCATCCGGGGACAGCGCGCCGATTCTGAAGTCCGCCCGGAAGCTCTCACCTGGCGGGATCTCCAGGACGTTGCCCTTGGCCTTCTCCGCGTGATATCCCTCAGGCTCAGCCGTGCCTGCCTCCACCAGAGCGATCGCATCCTGATCAGGCGTTCGAGAGATCCAGCGCGTCGCCTTAGGCAGTTGCTCCGGTCGATGGCTGATGTAGTCTGCCTCACCGTCGGGATGCACTTGCATCGAGTGGGCCCAGCCCTCCTCGTCAGCGACATAGTCGATGAAGAAAACGGCCTCGGGATCATAGGCCATGCCCGGCGCCAGAACGTGGTGCTTGGTAGGGTCTTCTCCCAACTCCTCGATGAACTCGACATAGCCTGGGCCCGGCGTGATATGAGACGGGATCGACGCGCGCACGCGCACGTGCTCGGGCGTCGGCTGCGCGCTGTAGACCAGCCTTCCGTTGTCCACGGGCTTGAAGTTGACATGAGCCAGATAGAGAAGCTCCTGAGGGGAATCCTTAAGGTTCGTGATGGTCATCGATACCTTGAAGATCGTCGAACCTTGATAAAGCTTGACCCGGGGCTCGGCTAGGTAGTTATGAGCAAAGGCTACGGTGTGGCGGTACCCGCCCCCAAGCCCAAGGTAGACCCCCTCCTCATCCTCGCCCATCACCAGATGAGCCTCCCCATAGGGGGCATTGGGAAGCTCACCGTGTAGGGGATGGCTATCCTCGGGGCCAGGCCCTCCAATGCCGGTGATGCCGCAGTGCTGGAGAAAGCCGCCGAACGTCTCCAGAAAAACGCGGGTCGGATAGGGCTGATTGAACATCGACTTCATCGTCAGATTCCGCCCGTTGAACTTCGCCGACCACACCTGCTGCCCCTGAAATGGCAGTAGGACCAGTGCACCCACGTCGCTGGTCAGGCGAAGGCCGCAGACCCCGCTGTCAAAGCGGAAGGTGTAAGCAGCCAGGGAGCTGTGCTTGGTCAGGAGTTGCTCGCGGGCCGTGAACATCGCTGGCGTCAGACGGACGATACTCTGAGCTTCACTCATGGTGCCCTCCTCATAGGTGGCTATCGAACAGAATCAGCCATATTATACAAGAGGTAAGGGAGACTTGCCCCCTTACCTCTTAGTGTCTTCTAGTTGAGCTCTCCTTAAGGTCAGTCTGGTGGACCGCCCGCCGTTAGCTCCAGAGACGGTCGTGTGACCGCTCCCGGTCCCACGCATCCGTGGGCTCGAAGAAACCCGGAAGATCCGGGTCGATGTGCTCGCGGATCGCCTCTTCGTTGAGATCCTCGAAACCGAGCCCCGGGGTCTCCGGCACCTGGATGTAGCCATCCTGGATCAGCGGGTGGGGCAACCCGGTGACCAGGTCGTTCCACTTCGGGTAGTCCACCGAGTGGTTCTCCAGCACCAGGAAGTTCTCCGTCGCAGCAGCGCAGTGAACGTTGGCCAGGGCCGAGATCGGGGATCCCGCGAAATGCATCGCCATCGCGATGCCGTGTTCCTGAGCCGCGTCACCGATGCGCTTGGTCTCCAGGATACCGCCGGAGGAGGCCAGGTCAGGATGTATGATCGACACAGCCCGTTTCTCAAAGAGCGGCATGAAGTTCTCCTTGAGGTAGATATCCTCTCCGGTGCAGATCGGCGTGTTAACGGCTTGGGAAAGCGTCACGTATTGGTCAACGAACTGCCACGGGAGCATGTCCTCGTACCAAGCCAGCGTGAACTGGTCGAGCGCCTGCCCCAGCCGAATGCACGACTCGAGGCCGATGTGCCCAAAGTGATCGATCGCCAAGGGTATCTCATAGCCGATCACCCGCCGCACCTCATCAACGTACTTGCACAGGTGGTCAATGCCCTTATCGGTGATCTGAATGCCCGTGAAAGGATGCATGATATTGCGACTGCGGAGCGTATCCGGGAAGCCGATGATGGTATCCGGGATATCACGCAGGAAGTAGATCCCCAAGTCCATCTTCAGGAACTTGAAGCCCTGCTCCATCCGCTCCTTAAGCCGCTTACCCATCGTATAGCCATCAGGCTCTGCGTGGGTATCGCTGTAGACCAGCACCTTGTCGCGAAACTTGCCGCCCGCCAACATATACGCGGGCACGCCATAAGCACGTCCGGCTAGGTCCATCAACGCCATCTCGATGGCGCAGACGCCGCCAGCCTGTCTTCCGTGGTGGCCAAACTGCTTGATCTTGCGGAAGACCTTGTCAACGTTGCAGGGATTCTCACCCAGGATGCGGCTCTTCAGCATCAGGGCATAGGTCGCGCTCGCGCCGTCGCGAACCTCGCCGTAGCCGGAGATGCCCTGATTCGTATCGATCCGGATGAGCGAGGCACGCATCGGGATCCCCTTTAGATTGACCACCCGCATGTCCGTGATCTCCAACTCAGACGGACGTGAGTGTCGGTCTACATACTTCTCGCTGATGTCAGACATAATGTTAGATTTCCTCCGATAATGTGTTTGAGTTTCACCATCGCTTAACTTCCGACCTCGGTATACCACGTTGCCTGACGCTACCCATCGCTACAAGCCATCAACTTGCTCGCTCGACGGCTGTAGAACAGGAATCGTCGCGTTGGCGTAAGGCATGATGCCAATCCGACTCGACGGTCCCAATGGCTCGATCGCGGACGCGATCGCTTCCTCCAATGACGCCGGGGTGAGCAGCAATTGGCGGATCTGGGCGGGATCGATCTCTGAGACGATCAAGATGTCATCCAATCGAACGGCATCGCGGCCAAAGATATAAGCCTTGTGAGGACCGATGCGGAAGGGCTCGCGCACAAACTGTGCCATCACCGCTTCGTGGGAATCGAAACCTCGCGCCATATACCGAACGTATCCTCTGCTGCCCACACCATCCTCACACGCGGCGACGAGGATGATCTTGCCGCCCTCTTGAGTGACGCGATTGGCGCAGGAAACAGCCTTGTGGGACTGGTAGAGGTTGATATCTTTGGGATATCCGCCGGGACACGTGATCATGACGTCGAAGGGCGCGTGCACCGGCTCCTCGTAGATACGACGCACCCACGGTATGCCGACCTCTATCACGGACCAGGGATCACCGGCGAAAGCGGCAACGATCTCTTTGTCGTCGTTCATGACGACGTTAAGCGCGAAGTGGATGTCCACCCGATGGCCGATCTCCTCGATGTCCTGCCGCAGCGGATTGTCGTCGTAGCGGGCCAAAACCGAACGAGGATCGCGAAGCAGACTGTGATTCTTGGCGATGGTCTCCCGACCGGCAAGGCCGATCGCCGCGGTCTTAACACCACCCGAGAAGCCGGCGAAGTGGTGCGGCTCGATGTTGCCCACCACGATGCGTAGATCCGCCTCCATATAGCGGCGATTAGCCCGAACCGGCACACCGCGCACCGTGGTCCCCAACATCACGAGATCGTCGGCGTCGCAGTCGTGGGAAATGACGGGATAGCGGGCCAATATCTCGGGTGGGACGACTTTGTAGAAGGTCTCAGGCGGCATCGGAATGTGCGTGCCCGTCGCGATAATCAGCGTGACGTCCTCCGGTCCAAAGCCCAGTGATTCCAGGCCTCGCAAGAGGGGAGGCAACATGACGGCATGAGGGACCGGGCGGGTCTTGTCGTTGATGGCAATCGCCACCTTCCGCACACCTCGGTACTGGCTAAGCGGGCGACCGTCCACGGGATGCGCGACGGCCTCGGCGACGGTTGCCTCCGGATCGGAGGCCGCCTCAGCCTTGGACGGCAGGATCTGTTCAACGTGAGCGTGGGTGCTCAGGTTCAACGGTATAGAGCCGCGCCCGTAGGGTAGGTCGTACGTTGGCATCGTCCCTAGTTTAGTCGCAATCCGGGAGGAGACAACGTCATAGGCGCATCTGGTTGGGATAGAGCGGTGTGGCCCAGGGCTGGTACACGATCCGCTGTCGCCGGTAGCGGTGGACCCTCGAAAGGCGGGGACTGGATCCGCTGGAAGGTGGGCTCGGGTCGTTCCGGTGTTTCATAAGGCGTCGACGTTGCACGTGCCATAGAGCGAGACCTCCGGTGGTAAACGTGCACCGCATCCGGCAGCGCTGGGCCGAAACAGCTACCTGCGAAGCAGCCAGGCGATAACGTTCAGAATGATGGTGAGAATCAGGCTGATGAGAATGGAGCTAACGATGGGCACAGCACACGAGATGCCCTTCTCCGGATTCTCATAGTAGAGATCCCCGGGCAGGCGTCCCAAACGGCTCAGGAACGGGATCTTTCCGAGCAAGAAGAGCAGCGCGCCCAAGGCCACAATCGTCAACCCAATCACGATAAGCCATCGGCCTAGAGAATCCAGTGGAAACATGCGTCCTCCCGCAAACTAAAACCCAAATCAGGCATGATAGGCAGCCTCCACTTTGCAGAAAATAGCAACCGCGTCGGTGACCTCCTGCGGGCCCCAGGCCTCGTGGACCGCGACGTTGAAGTGGGTCCCCATCACAGCGTCTGCATTAGGACATGGGAAGGTGCGGTCGGGATCGCCCTCGTAGTCCGGGCTGGCCCAGGGATAGCCGCTCCGCCCAAAGACCCGGCGCTCGACGAACCAATCCATCGTGTGGGGCAGCGCGGCCCGGTAATCCGGAGACACGGGCAACCCCTCGGCATTCAGCGCTTGGCAGAAGGTTAGTTTGTTGACGCGTGCCGCCTCTGCGTGGAAACGCATGCGGAGGAACCAATAGCTGGCCTCCGCGCCGTCGACGAGCACGGGCACCGAGACGGTGTCGAGCTCACGCAATCCCTCCCGGAGCTCTGCGACCACGGTCTGACGACGTCGCACCATCTCGGGAAGTTTCAACAGTTGCACCCGCCCAATTGCGGCTGCAATTTCGTTGAGGTTGAGGTTCAAGGACGCGAACTGATTTGTGGCTTCCTGCGGGAGAAAGAAAGGCTTGCCTCGGTCCGAGGCGCGCCGGATGGTTTGGTAGAGCTCCTCATCCTGCGTGGTGACCAACCCACCCTGACCACCGGAGCTGTGGTGTTTGCCGAACATGGTAGAAAAGACGCCGATATCGCCGAAGGTTCCAAGCAATTGACCGTTCAACCGCGCGCCATGCGACTGGGAACAGTCCTCAATCACGAAAAGGTCCCGCGCCTTGGCAAGCTGGACGATATCCGCCACAGCGGCGGGCTCGCCGCCGATGTGGGGCACGACGACGGCCCGGGTACGGGGCGAGAGCAGTTCGGCGACCTGCTCCGCTCCGGTGTTGTAGCTGCCCGGCGCGGTATCAGCCACCATCGGAATCAAGTTCAGCAGCGGAATGGGCATCATCCCGCCGGGATCGGTCACGGCGCCGACGATGACCTCTGAGAACGGCGGGAGATCCAGTGCTCGAAGAGCAGCGTAGAGCGCCGCCGTGCCGGAGCTCACGGCGTCGGTGTAACCACCACCTAGATAGGCGGAGAACTCCGCGCAGTAGGCTTCCTCCTCCCGACCGTTGTAGCCGGGCGCCACGCCGGTGGCTATGGCCTCGTCAAAGAGCGCGTCGACGGCTGCCTTTTCCTCCGCGCCGATATGGGCACGCGCGGGAAAGGACGTCGCACGTACGGGGCTTCCACCCTCCAGCGCCAGCTTCTCCATATTGCACCTCCAAACCGTTCAACTCACGACTTCCAAC
>JBNGDU010000335.1:0-8250 GCA_049975025.1 Anaerolineae bacterium | reverse complement strand
GCGTCAAGCGATGCGCAGGTGGACTTTGAGTGGGTTGAGGGTTTCTGCCATATGTTGGCGCAGATGCCGGTGCCGTCTCTGCGTGATGCGCCCGGTACAGAGCACGTGGGTGGAACTGTCTATACCTTGGTGCGTGAGTTCAGCCACCCACGACGCTTTTTCGTCGAGCCTTCGAACGTCCATAACGCGGATGGCCTGCTAAGGGGCTGGCGGGGGCTTTCAAAGCTTGATGCGTTTTCTCCTTGGCATGAGATCGTAGGCGCGGTATATGACTTTTTGTTGGCGTTGTGTGACGTTGGGACTGGTGTTCGATGGTCTCTGGTTCGCACCTCGCTGAGAGCTTGGCTCGATGACCTGAGGCGAAGTGTCACAGGGCAGTTGGGGACGGTGCCCTGGGTTAATCCTCGAGATCTTCAGCAAGCCGGTTGGGGGATCGTCTTTCCGGCAGCGGCGTCACCGGATCGGTGTCAAATGCTGCGGGACACACTCGCTCCATTGCTCGAATTGCGAAAGGAGCAGACGGGGCGCCGCTTTAGAGTCTACGATGGCAAAGATGGCTACCGCGTGGGTGACACGGCACGGGTGTTTCTCAAGCGTCCCCCCCGTAACGCGGATGTAGCCAGCCCGGCAGATCCCGAGAGTACCGGCGTGCCTTACTATCTGATGCTTGTGGGGAGTCCAGAGGAGATCCCCTTCAGTTTCCAGTATCAACTGGACGTACAGTATGCAGTGGGGCGCATTGACTTTGGGGATGATTGGGATGCTTATCGTAACTACGCCCATAACGTGGTCGCAGCGGAGCGAGGCAATCTCACCTCCGATCCTCATGGTGTCTTCTTCGCGGTCCGGAATCGCGGAGACAAGGCCAGCGAGTTGAGCGCCGATCACCTGGTTGCTCCTTTGCATCGTGATATAAGCGCGCGTTGGGACCGCAGTCCATGGCGTTTCACTCATATAGCGCCAAGCAAAGCTACCAAGGCCAATCTCATCGACATCTTGACGCTCGAGTCACCTCCGGCCTTTCTGTTTGTCGCTTGTCACGGCCTGGAGTTTGATAGTGAGGCCCCCAGACAACGGACAGACCAAGGCGCATTACTCTGCCGGGATTGGCAAACTGGGCAGGGAGAAGTGGCGGCGGACAGCTTCCTTTCGGCTCAGGACGTGTCACAGGAGATGAATCTCCGAGGACAGATCGCGTTTCTGTTCGCGTGCTATAGTGCGGGCACCCCCCGATACGATGAATACACACATCGGAGGTTCAAGGAGGAGGGACGGGTTATTGCTAAAGCGCCGTTTTCCGCGGCGCTGCCGCGGGCGATGTTGCGACTTCGAGATAAGGGAGCTTTGGCTGTTGTGGGGCATGTGGAGCGGGTTTGGAGTCTCTCTTTCCTCTCAGACCTGCCGGGGCACCCTGAAGATATGCGGTCGCGGAAACCCGAACACCTTCAGGTCTTCACCAGCGCGTTCGAGCGACTGCTGAGCGGTTATCCTGTTGGTGCCGCTTTGGACTTCTTCAATCTTCGGTATGCTGCACTGGCGACCGAACTGACCTATCTCTATGAGAGGATTTCGGACCCACCGACGCTTCGCGACGCCTATCGTTTGGCCGAACTCTGGACGGCTCACAATGACGCGCGCGGGTTTGTGGTTATGGGGGATCCCGCCGTGCGACTCCGGACGTCAGGGGCAGGGGACTCGGAGTAACGTTGGAGATCGAGCAACTTGAAAATTCCCCGATGTCATTGTAGAAACGACTTCGTGCTTCTCGCCGTTTCCTCAGGAGTTTCAGGCTGGTAACAGCGAGGAGATGCTTGGACGCGACCTTGGGCCATAATCTCACATCGCGCTATCTTAGAACGCGATCAGATGAAGCTATACCGGATTGTGAATTGCGTTACGTGAAAGGAGTTTGACGATGCCCGATGAACTAGAATCGGTTTTTCGCGGCGAGTTAGTCTTCAATGGTATCAACGCTGTGACCGGCGCCTATGGTCAGATACCGTTGACTGCGGAAAATCTGGCCCAGTTGATCCAGGGGAGCCCGTCCCCAGAGGACTATAGGGTTTTCGTTGAGCGACAGAAGCAGCTTAGCACACTGGCTAATGTGGAAAACCGCCTGCAGCGGGTCACCGAGGCCGAGCTCAGCCTTCGCGAGAATGAGAGGCGAGTTCGACTAGAGGAGCTGCGCTTCAAGGCCAGGGACGCCGGTCCCTGGCCGGTGAAGCCCGGCGCCGGAGACCCGGCAAAGGTCGCAGATGTGGGATGGGCGATGGTGTTCCCCGCTGATATGAATCCCAGCCTCCGTGAGCGCATTGGGGAAGCCCTTGCGCCGCTGGTGGCATTGCGTCGCGAGCAGGCGGGTGACCTCTTTCGAGTCTACGAGGGGGGCACGGCCTATCGTCCTGGGGAGCGCAAGGATCAGTTCTTTCAGCGTCTAGGGATCGGCTCAGGCCTAGCCGATCCTCAGGAAATGCCTTACTATGTATTGCTCATAGGGACACCGGAGGAGATCCCCTACAAGTTCCAATACCAACTGGATGTGATGCGTGGGGTGGGGCGGCTGGACTTTGGCGGCGATATTCAAGCGTACCAAGACTACGCTCAAGCAGTTGTCGTGGCCGAGCGTGGTGGGGTCTCGCTTCCGCGCCGTGCTGCGCTCTTTGCCCCAGCCAATCCCGGTGATAAGGCCACGATGCTCAGTTCCCAGCATTTGGCCGGTCCTCTCTACCAAGATCTGACTGTGGTCTCTCCGGAGAACGAAATTGCATTGAACTACGCATGGGAGCTTATGCCACCGTTCATGGGTGAGGGCCAAGCGACGCGGGAGCAGCTTTACCGGCTTATGGGTGGGGATCCTGCTCAGACGCCGGGGCTTCTCTTTGCCGCGAGTCACGGTGTCGAGTTCCCGGCCAATCACCCCGATCAGCTAAATCATCAGGGCGCATTGCTTTGTCAGGATTGGCCGGGACCGGGCGCCGATGTCAAGCGAGCTCACTATTTCGCCGGTGAGGATGTCGCTGGACAAGCCAATCTAGTCGGTCGGATGGTGGTCTTCTTCGCCTGCTATAGCGCCGGCACCCCTCAACTCGATCAGTTTGCCCTGCAGGCCTTCAAGGTGCGAGAGAAAATCGCGCCGCAAGGGTTCACTGCTGCGCTGCCCAAACGCTTGCTGCAGCGGGGAGCGCTCGCCGTCGTTGGGCACGTGGAGCGCGCTTGGGGATATTCCTTTATCTCACCCAGTGGGCGCGTTGAGAACCAGGCGTTCATTACGGCGATGAGGACTCTGATGAACGGTAAGCCAGTAGGGCTCGCGACCGATGCCAGCTTTAATATGCGGTATGCGGAACTAAGCTCCGACCTGAGCTCAGATCTTGAGGAGCTTAGGTGGAATCCAGGCTATATGTCTGATCAGGAGCTAGCCCATCGCTGGACCGCGAACAACGACGCGCGAGGATATGTCGTTCTGGGCGATCCGGCCGCACGGATGCCTCTGGAGGTCCCACAGATGGCGGCTCGCGGGCCAGTTGACCTTGGCGTGATCGTAGAAGCCGGTGAGGCGGAGGCGAGAGAGGAAGCCGTTGCGCCGGAGCCGGAACCCGAGGAGGCGCCAGAGGCGGAGGAGCCGGAGGCCCCGGAGCCTGAGATGGCGCAACCCGCCGCTCAGTTTGTGGGGTGGCCGGTGGGGAGACCCGAGGAGCTGCGGCCTGCCGTCGCTGAGGAGGGGCCGGTTGAGGTGCCACAAGCTCGCGCAGAATTTGGGCCGGCCGAGCCGGCCCGGGAGGCGACCTTCGTGTCGCTTGGGATGCGTGACCAGTTCGACGAGTTGCGGAATGCCCTTCGCGATTTCACCGGTCAGCTCGCGAGTTCGTTGGGCAAGGCCGCCCAGAACATCGTGACGCTCGATGTGCGAACTTACTTCAGCGACGATCTGGAGGCGGTCGCGAGTGCGCTAGACAACCGCGAGGAAACTAGGGCTCGGCTTCGCGCACTTACGCGGATTGCCTTTGACGGCGACCTCCGGGTCTATATGCCTGAGAAGGCTGAGGGCGCTGCCGATGAGACCCTTTGGACTGTCCATAAAGCTATGGTAGCCGAAGCCCAGCACAATCGGGCGAGATTCCTGGCTACAATGGCTGAGCTGGCCACAGATCTTCTGGACAGTCTGAGATTGGGGTCCTGATGGCACATCCGGCGACGCCTCAGGCGACAGCACCTCAGTTCGTATTTGAGGGTTTATCGCTGCCGGATGGCGAGGACCCTCTCGGCGTCTGGGACCTGTCGTCGATGGGGGCCTCGTCCTTCACTACAGGTGAGAACGGTGCCGGGCTTCGGTGGCGTGTCAGTCTGCCTGCCGAGCCAGAAAAGGCCAAGGCAGCGTTGGAGGCCCGCCGCAGAGAGATAGCAGACCGGCAGTCGCAGTTGGCTTTGATCGAGCGCAGGCTGGCTGCGCTAACCCCGTCTGGTCAGTATCCCGCTATGGCTGGGCTTTCGGGCTTGGAACGGTATGACGCCGAATTGCTCAGGACCGTGGAGGCGCTTCGTGCGCCTGCGAGTGTCTTTGCTGCGGAACCAGAAGAAGCCCGTGCGCTTTATACTCAGCTCTATGAAGCGTGCCAGGAGCTCTTCACGGAGTTTCGCAGGCTTCTATCCCATTACGCCCGCGTCGAGACGTCGTTCAATGGGCAAACGGCGGCGCTCACGCTCGTCGACTGGACCGGCGATTTTGAGACCTTATGGGAGGTTAGTGCGACGCCCGCGGTGATGGAGATCCATCTCGAAACCGTTCGATTGGCAATGTCATCGCGACAGACCTTCTTACGGCTGATCGCGGTGGTCACCTCCGGTGCGTTAGCATTGGCGCTGAAAGCATCAGTGCCCGGAGGGCAGTTCCTACTCATTCCGGCGGTCTATCGTTACGTCCGGGAGATTCTGAAACGACTCAATGAGTTGGGTCGTTCGTGATGTCGAAGTTGATCAATACTCATATATAGATTACAGAGGAGAAAGGCGATGGCAGAGAGCGATCTGAGGAATGCTATTGAGAAATTCGCTAAGGACCTTGCGGGAAAGGCCGAGTCGTTTGTAGATGATATCAGCACCCTGGAGGTCCGTACTTTCACGACGCCCAGCGCGCAGATCACCGCGCTGGCGGGTGAGGAGCTCGACCTGGATAATCCGACCCTGACCGGGGAATTCAAGCTTCGTGCTTATACCAAGGTCGATTTTGACTGTGATACGACGATCTGTCTTCCCGTGGACGAGAACGACCAGATCGACCGCTCGGTTTGGGATATCCACCAGACAATGGTGACCCAGTCTCTGCGCACGCGAGAGATCATGTTGCGGACGATGGGCGAGGCGCTATCCTCGTCCCTTGACGCGCTGCAGAAACTCGCAGGGTGAGACGTCTTGCGGTCGTAGTATCGGAGGGTTTGATCTTTCATACGTTTCATCGGTTACTTGCGTTTTCTCGTCATCTGTGTAGAATAGATCATGAGTATCGGGGTATTCGCTCGAGTCTCTCACAATACAAGTGGTTCCTGTCCGCCAATGGGTGTTCATCCACCTAGGACTTTGGAAGTTGGATATGCAGAGATATCTCTGCCGGGCTTTGAAGACCTTACGATCTTGTATGCAAGTACCGGACCCAACGCTATGACATTGGCAGGGATAGGCGGATAGTCTTGGCCTTTGGTAGCATTTGTGGTGCCCTTAGGACGAGTATAAGCGTCTTACTTGGAGGGCACAGCAAGTGTCGAAGATCCTAATAATGGTTGAAGGGAGATAAGATGTCGGAGAACGAACAGGGGACGTACGAAGCCCCGCAGATTATCTACGAAGGTGATTTGGAGATCCGAGCGGGTTCAAATCTGCCCACTCCTGGTTCCGGTTCGCTTGACGAGTTCGACGATTGGATGGGGTCGGGTCATTAGCTGCAGCTCGCACGCCAGACCGGGATAGTAGTTGTCAGAAGACTAGATCGTCTTCATGCACCCTGTTCCTGCCTTAGTGACTGTTGGAAGTGGCCGAATGGACTTGATGTTCGATTCAGATGATGAGGGATTGACGTGTTAGACTGTAACTTTGGCGTAATCTACTATTATTTCTATTTTAGCTGGTCCGTGCCGGATCGGCTGCTTCGCGCTGTCAGGAGATGAGAGTAGATTAGGCCAAATTCCTGAGTAACCAAGACGTGGAGCGACCGGCTCCACGTCTTTTTTTATTTCCAGGACAGCGGAGGGATGAGGAGGCTTAAGATGAGGTGTAGAGGCGTGCGCGGTGCCACAACGGTGGAGCACAATACGGCAGAGGCGATCCTGGCTGCAACGCGAGAGTTACTGACCAAGATGAAGACTCGTAATGACTTTGCTGTTGAGGACATCGCGAGCGTGATCTTTACCGCGACGCCTGATCTGGATGCGGTCTACCCGGCGGTGGCAGCCCGGGAGTTGGGCTGGACTGAAACGCCGCTGCTCTGTGTTCAAGAGATGGCGGTGTCGGGGAGTCTCCGCTCTTGCATCCGTGTGTTGCTCCATTGGAACACCGACCGAGATGCCGTCGATGTGCAGCACGTTTACCTCGAAGGGGCTCGGGTGTTGAGACCTGATTTGGTGGAGGATGCATCATGACAACGGTTGCTTTCCAGGGGGTTGACGGCGCCTATTCTGATGAGGCCGTACGCGATTATTTCGGACCGGAGGTCGATACGCTGCCGTGCCGGACGCTGGAGGAGATGTTCCCGGCTGTGGAGAACGGGAAGGCGGATTATGCCCTGTTGCCGGTAGAGAGTGCGGTCGCCGGGTCCGTCGCCGGGGCCTATGAGCTCCTGCTGCAAAGAGACCTGCGGATCAACGCGGAAGTCATCCTCCGTGTCCGCCATATGCTGATGGCGGTTGAAGATACGGAGCTTGAGGCGATCCGGCGCGTACGCTCCCATCCACAAGCTCTAGCGCAGTGTCAGCGTTATCTTAGCCGGCATAACCTGACGCCCGAGCCGGCATTTGACACTGCCGGTAGCGCCAGGGAGTTGGCGGCTCACCCGGAGCCTGATGTGGCTGTGATCGCCAGCGCGCTGGCAGCTGAGCTGTACGGCTTGAAGATCCTGGACCGTGCTATTGAGGACTTTCACTTCAACTACACGCGATTCTTCCTCCTCGGCATGGACGACCCGCCGCGGGCCCAGAGAACTAAGACCTCGGTGGTCTTCTCGACTCGCCATCGACCCGGTGCGCTCTATAAATGCATGGGTGAATTTGCCAGTCGGGGCATCAATCTGACGAAGATCGAGTCCCGTCCCCGACTTAACCAGCCGTGGCGCTACACTATGTATCTTGACTTCGAAGGACACTGTCAGGACCTGGAGGTGGAGGCGGCGTTGATGGGATTGTTGCGTCACGCATCGTTTGTCAAGCTGCTGGGATCTTACCCGGCCGCAACCACGCCGATGCCTGAGGATACCACGATTTGGGATAGCTCAATGGATCTCTACCCTGGATCTGCGGATCTCCAGGCGGCGGAGCGTGAGGAGCTTCACGAGGAGGAGCGGAGATGATTATCATTATGAAACATGGCGCAAGCACGGCCCAAGTTGCCAATGTGGCCGCGCGAGTTGAGCAGATGGGGTGTCAGGCTCACCTCTCAGAGGGTGAAGAGCGGACGATCATCGGGGTGATCGGCAATGGCCGTCCGATCGATCGTGAGCAGATCGAGCGTATGTCTGGTGTAGAACGCACGGTGCCTGTCCTGCGGCCGTTCAAGTTGGCGAGCCGTGAATTTCATCCACAGGATACGGCCTTTCCCATCAATGGTGTGTCGATAGGCGGGGAGCAGGTGATTGTCATGGGGGGGCCGTGCGCCGTGGAGAGCCGGGATCAGTTGATGGCAGCGGCGCGCGGCGTCAAGGACGCCGGGGGGCACGTATTGCGCGGTGGCGCATTTAAGCCCCGCACGTCGCCTTACAGCTTCCAGGGATTGGGCGAGGAGGGACTGCGGCTGCTTGCGGAAGCCCGCAAGGTGACGGGGCTGCCGGTGGTCACGGAGGTGATGGCCCCAGAGCAGGTGCCTCTGGTGACGACCTACGCCGATATCCTGCAGGTGGGGGCGCGAAGCATGCAGAATTACGCACTGCTGCACGCCGTCGGGGAATCACAACGTCCCGTCTTGCTCAAACGTGGGATGATGTCGACGATCGAGGAACTCTTGATGTCTGCAGAATACATTCTGTCACACGGTAACCATCGGGTTATCCTC
>JBNGDU010000334.1:7169-8255 GCA_049975025.1 Anaerolineae bacterium | reverse complement strand
CCGGAGGAACGCACCACGGAGGCGCTGCTCTATGATCACATGCCCTCCCAATCCGGGCGGTCACTGCCGATTATCTACCGACCCTTCGACCCGGCTGATCGCGGCCACTGGCGTGACCGTGGCGCCGCACTCGACTTCGTCCTTGCTACCCGCAGCGCGGGTCGGCGCGTCCTGGACTTCGGTCCGGGCGACGGTTGGCCCTCGCTGATCATCGCGCCCGAGGTCGCCGAGGTCGTCGGCGTAGAGGGGTCCCATCATCGGGTAAGCGTCTGTGAGCGGAACGCCGCTCGTCTTGATGTCACCAATGCTCGCTTTCGCTATGTGGAACCGGGCACCCCGCTCCCCTTCCCAGACGAGAGCTTCGACGCCGCGGTCGCGGCATCTTCACTAGAGCAAACGCCCGATCCCCAGGCGACCCTGACGGAGATCTACCGGGTGCTGCGCCCCAGTGGACGCTTGCGTATCAGGTACGAAGCTCTGAACCGTTATCGCGATGGACAGGAGCGGGAGGTCTGGCTCTGGGAGGTCGATGAGTCGCAGACGCGGCTGGTCATCTACGACCGCGACGTTGAGAATGAGAAGGCATCACAGATCGTCCTAGTTTTCGATATACCCCAGGAGCAGCTCGCCGACGCCTTGGGTGGCCACGACACCACGCTCAGATTTGAGCATCTGACCGTCAAGCGCCTGGCCCGCCTTCGTGACGCTGTGATCGATGCCGGCGTGGCGACCACGCGCCACCCAAGCGGCGCCACCTGGCAGCGCTGGACGACCGAGGCCGGCTTCCGCCAGGTCTTCCCCACCCATGACGGCATTCGCATTGCCGGGGAGATCTTCGACCATCTACCGGAGGAGGATCGCCCAATGACGATGACCGCCATCGACGCCTATCTGCGTCCGATCATCGAGGTCGTCGTGGAGATGGCGGCGCCCATCGCGTACGACCCGGCGATCACGGCGGTGAAATGAAGCCGCGGTGATGAGTCAGACGTGAAGATCTCTCATGTGGGTGGCAAAGTGGAGAACCTAACGAGTAGCGATCAACTGGTAAACGGCAGGTGAGTAGATGTCATTCACCCATCAATA
>JBNGDU010000334.1:0-7069 GCA_049975025.1 Anaerolineae bacterium | reverse complement strand
TTCGACTTGCCCCATCGGCAGCTTCAGGTATCATAACTTGGGCACCCCTATTGCGACATCGTCGACAGCGGGGTGCTGCCTTTCTGATATGGATGTACAGTGGTTTTTCACTAGGTGGGAGACGTGAAGAAGAATATCGCAATCGAGTTCGACCACGTCTCGAAGTACTTCGAACTGGGACGTACGCGCTCCCATTCCTTCCAGGAGATTCTCGTCGGCCTGTTCAGGCGCCGAGAGCGCAAGGAGAAGTTCTGGGTACTTAGGGACGTCAGCCTCGAACTGGAGCACGGACAGACCATCGGCTTCATCGGCGCCAACGGGGCAGGCAAGAGCACAGCCCTCAAGCTCATTTCCCAAATCATCGAGCCCAACGCCGGGGAGATCCGGACCTACGGGCGTATTGGAGCGCTTCTGGAGCTTGGCGCCGGCTTCCATCCCGACTTGACAGGACGGGAGAACATCTACCTCAACGGGTCGATCCTGGGGCTCGATCAGAGCTTCATTCGCAGCCGGTTCGATGAGATTGTCGCTTTCTCCGAACTGGGCAACTTCATCGATGTGCCCGTGAAACACTATTCATCGGGTATGTACGTGCGCTTAGGGTTCTCCGTGGCCGTCCATATGGATCCGGAGATCCTCCTGGTCGATGAGGTGCTGGCGGTGGGCGATGCTGCCTTCCAGCACAAGTGCCTGGATCGCATCTCCGAGATGCGCCGTGAAGGTATCACCATCGTCCTCGTCTCTCACGATCTCAATAGCGTGGAATCGCTGTGCGACAGGGCGTACTGGTTTGACGAAGGCCGCATTGCGGCACAGGGTGACGCGACAGACGTGGTCATGACTTACCTCAACGCTGTCGCCGAGGAGGAGGATCGCAAGGCTTCTGCCTTGCAAGAGTCCTCACAAGACGGTCAGCGCCTCAAAGCAAGACACGAAGAGAACGGACGCTGGGGCAGCCGCCGGGTGGAGCTCACCGACGTCGAATTCTACAATCGGGACGGCGACAGGAGTTGGATTTTCTTCACAGGCGAACCGATGGAGATCCGGCTCCACTACCAAGCCACGGAGGAGGTAGAGAGCCCCATCTTCGGGCTGGCGATCCACCATCAGGACGGCACCCACGTCTGCGGCCCCAACACCCAGTTCGGAGAACTGGAGATTCCGGCCGTTCAGGGTGAGGGCCTTGTCAGCTACATAATCCCCTCGCTTGAGCTTCTCGCCGGCACCTACTTCGTCTCGGCAGCCGTCGTCAACGACCTAAACACGGAGATCTACGACTATCATGACCGTCTGTATAAGTTCCGCGTCTTCCGCGGCGCTTGCCGCGAACGGTACGGTATGATCACGATGCGAGGCCAGTGGCAGATCGACAATACCGAACCGCCTGTCGCTGACGCGATCAACGCGGACGCGTCATCAGGAGCCTAAGCGCCGTGGCCACACAATCTGAGATCGACGGCTCGGTCTTCGACGCCCACTACTATGCCCACGACTGCAGTCGGCCCTACCGGCGCGACGCATCGTGGCTTGCCTTTTTCGACGGCATCGCCGAGCGCATCGTGGAAGATCTGGCGCCCAGCACAGTGCTGGACGCCGGCTGCGCCTTCGGCTTCCTTGTGGAAGCTCTGAGGCGACGAGGCGTAGAGGCCTACGGTATAGATATCTCGGAGTATGCCATCTCGCAGGTCCATCCGGACGTCAGCCCCTACTGCTGGGTGGGGTCTGTGACCCAACCCTTTCCCCAAAGATACGATCTCATCGTCTCCATCGAGGTACTGGAGCACCTACCACGCCACCAAGCGGACAAGGCCGTGGCCAACCTCTGCGATCACACTGATGAGGTGCTCTTCTCCGCATCACCCGTTGACTATCGCGAACCGACCCATATGAACGTTCAGCCGCCGGCCTACTGGGCGAACCTCTTTATGCGCCATGGGCTCTATCGCGATCCTGACTACGACGCCGACTTCATCACACCCTGGGCTGCGAGATTTCGCCGCGAAAAGGCGCTGGTCAGCCGAGTAATGGTGCCGTACGAACGACAGCTCTGGCGTCTGCGCAAGGAGAACGACGCACTGAGAGCACAGTGCCTTGACCTGCAAGCGCAACTAAGCGAAGCCCGAAGTGAGGACGGAGGGCACGGTGGGGTCGCCGCTCTGCAGCATGAGTTGGCACAGTGCAGAGCGCATTGGGCCGACCTGGAGAACACGCCGGGCTGGCGAGTGATGCAGTGGTTGCAGCGCTTGCGCGCCACCTTAGCACCACCGGGCACGGCCCGAGATCGCATACTGAACGCGATCCTGGGCGGCAGAGAAACAACGCGCCGCACGAAGACATAGTACTGACCGCGCGCCCTCCAGGACCGGGCCTGACCTTGCAGCCCACCTGACAAGTGACTAGAGCTAACCGAGGCAAATCTATGACAAAATCAGAGACAACCACCCCTAACGACGTGGTGATTTACACTGCGGACCGATGGGAGCACGTATGTCCTACCCTTCGCCTTCTTCGCCCCCTCCAGCAAGCCGATTTCAGGATAACCGCCGGCGTCTCGTGGGAGGGCGGCGCCTTGCACACCGCCGTCGAGCCTGTGCAGAACGCGGATATCGCTGTGATCCAGCGGGATTTCCCGAACCGCATCGCGGATTACGAGCGCGTGATGGAGGCAGCGCGAAAGGCTGGAAAACCGGTCATTTACGAGCTGGACGATCTACTCTTCGATTTGCCGGATTGGCATCCGGACGTGGCCCAGTATCGGCGCGCCTACGTCGACATCATCCGGGCCGCCACGGAGGCCGACGCTGTCACGTGCACCACCGAGCACCTTGCGGAGCGACTGCGTGCCTTCAACGAACACGTCTATGTGCTTCCCAACTACCTGGACGGAACGCTCTGGCGAGAGGCGCTGGCACAATCCATCGGGGCCAAATCATCGCGACCGGTGATCATCGGATACCTCGGTAGCCGTAGCCACCTTCCGGACCTCGAGATGATCAAGCCGGCGCTGGTTCAGCTGCTGCGAGAGTTCGAGCATGGGATCGAGCTTCGCTTCTGGGGAACCCCACCCCCAGCCGACCTCCTGCAGTGGAGCAACGTCGTCGCCCTTGATCCCGGACTCGTAAGCTACGAAGCTTTCGCAACCTACTTCGCCCGCGAGGCCGGCGGGGAGGCATGCGATCTCTTCATCGCGCCAATCCGTGAGCACCCGTTTAACGTGTGCAAGAGCAGCCTGAAGTTCCTGGAGTACAGCGCGCTGGGCAAACCCGGCGTCTATAGCGACCTGACACCGTATCGAGACGTCGTGGAGCATGGTGAGAATGGCTTCCTGGCGGGCTCGCTCACCCAGTGGATCGACCTATTGCGCGAGCTGATCAAATCCGCACCGCTGCGGCACGAGATCGGACGCAATGCCCGGGCGACTGTTGAGGAAGCGTGGCTTCTGACGGATCACGCCTCAGCGTGGCGCGAGGTCTACGAAGAGACCGCGGACATAGTCGCTGGACAGCGCCCCTCACCGGTCGTTCACCACGTGGCGAAAGCATTGAGCGAGGCGCATAAGGAGTTGGTGGGCGAGCTTGACGCGCGAATAAGGCGCTACGAAGACGAGATCAACGCCCTAGAGGCCCGAGAGCGCCACCTTGAGCAGCAACGGACATTGCTCGAGGGTGAAATCGCGCAGCGAGACAACGTGATCGACACGATCACCAACAGCCCAGGCTGGAAGCTCCTCGCCAGAGCGGGTGATGCACGCCGTCGGCTGATACCACCCCACAGTCTGCGAGAGCAGATTTTCTACAAAGGCATGCAGATCGCGGCCGGCCTCACCGGCATGGGAGAGGGGGCCGGGAGAGGCTCCGCAAGCGGGCCAGGGGCACACACCATGGCTCAACGCCCGGTGCAGATTGTGCCCGGGGAGACCTGCCCCACCCCGACTATCACCCTTCTGGTCATCCGCGCGCCTGAGGGCGCTCCGGTCTGCAGCACCGATGTCACTCTGGATGATGTCAATCTCTGGGTTACATCACAGACCTGCCCTGGCATCGAAGTGGCTGTCTGGCATCAAGGTGCGAAGGAGGCCTACCGGACCTCCAATCCGCGTCATGCCTGGCCTGCTGCCAGCGTGGCGGAGATGTCCGGCGGGCTGTCCGGGCGCTACGTCTGCGTCGCATCTCATGACCTCCTTCAGCAGCCGGAGACTTACCTGGAAGCTAACCTGCTAGCACTGGAGACAGAGGGACTGGCCTTCACCGTCAACGCTCGCGGGTCACACAGCGCCGTAGTCGAGGGACTCGAAGATCACCGCTTGCCGGGGTCGCAGATGAATGCGCTCTTGCGGCAGGTGGTGCATCGCGGTTGTCTCGGGGAGGGTCTCACGCTGGATTTAGCTTCCTGGACGGGCACGCCTGCGGGCAAACTCATCGTGCACACCTCCGAGGTCACTGAGACGGGTCAAGGTCTTGCACTTGACACGCCGCTCCCGTCTGGACTGCAGCTCACGGGGAACCACCTGGTCACCGGCGCCGGGGATCCCTCGGCGCCGCTTCTGCTCCATCCCGTCACCAGCGTGATGCCCAAGGCGCTCCTGTCGGATGATCGGCCGACCGTACTGGTGGCTATGCCCTTCATCGCCGTAGGCGGCGCCGAACAGGTGGCATTTGATATGATGCGGTATCTCGATGACGAGATCAGGTTCCTGGTTGTGACCGCCGATCCGCACAACAGGGCGTTGGGCACACGTTCTGATGCCTTCCGACAGTTGACGCCCTACGTCTACACCGCCCCAGATTACATCCATACCGCGCTGAATCTCTCCTTCTGGCGGTATCTCATCGAGCGGTTTGACGTCGCCACCTTCTACATCGCCAATGGCTGTACAGCGCTCTACGATGCACTCGCGCCTTTGAAGGCCGATTACCCGGACCTGCGCTTTGCCAATCAGGTCTACGATCAAAGATACGGCTGGATCGAGAGATACGACGAGGAGCTCATCGATGTCTTGGACGCCAGCATAGGGTGCAACTCGAAGATCCGCGATGCCTTCGTTGCCAGGGGCGTGGCGGAGAGCGAAGCTTTCCTGATCGAAAATGGTGTGGACACGGAGCGCTTCGACCCCGAGCTCTATCCAGAGTCCCGCCGCCGGATATTGCGCGAGCGGACCAAGCTGCCGAACGACACCAAGATCGTCACGTTCATGGCACGTCTCCACCCGCAGAAGCGACCGATGGACTTCGTGGAGTTGGCCCGACGCTGTGCGAACGACCCAGGCCTAACCTTCCTTATGGTCGGCGGCGGGCCGCTCGCCGGTACGGTCGACGCCGAAGTGCTCCGCATCGGGCTCCAGAACTTGATTCGCCGCCCATTCAGTGACGGACGAGAGATCCTGGCGATCTCTGACGTCTTTGTGCTCCCGTCAGAGTATGAGGGCATGCCGCTCACTGTCTTGGAAGCCCAATCGTTGGGCAAGCCCGTGGTCGTGACGGATGTAGGAAACAACCGTGAGGTACTCGCGCGGACGCACGGGGGAATGGTGATAGACCGCATTGGCGACGTGGGCGCTTTGCGTCAGGCTGTCCAGGAGATGCTTCAGAACCCGCCCGACCCGGCAGAAGTGCGGGCAGCTGTCAAACGTCACTTCGGCCTCCCAGAGGTCGCACAGCGCTATCGAGACGCACTGCTAGGGAGTTAGAATGCCACTTGTATCGGTTGCCATCCCCTCCTACAACCACGCGGCTTTCGTGGGCGAGGCAGTTGCTAGTGTGCTTGATCAATCGCTGAAGGACCTTGAGCTGATCGTGGTCGACGACGGCTCAACGGACAGCAGTGTTGAGGTGCTGACAGGCTTCGATGACCCTCGACTCACTGTGATCCCGCAGAGTAACCAGGGTGCCCATGCGGCTCTGAACCGGGCGATAGCGCGAGCACGGGGGACCTACGTCGCTATTCTGAACTCCGACGATGTCTATGCGCATCGGCGTCTCGAGACACTGGTAGACAAAATGGCCTCAGAACCCGGCCTTAGCCTGGTCGGCTCACACATCCAGGTCATCAACGCCGCAGGTCGAAGGCTTGGCATCAAGCGGGGTTACAAGAGCCTGGAGCCCTGGCTCCTGGAGCAGCCGGAGCGCAGTTTCCGCGCCGGTGACGACCTCCGGGCGGCGTTGTTGACTGAGAACTACATGGCCACGACCTCCAACCTCCTCTTTCGGCGCAAACACTTCGAGCAACTGGGCGGCTTCCGAAACCTGCGCTACGCCCACGACTGGGACTTCGAGCTGCGCCTGGCACGCCTGGGCGACCTGGCGCTGGTGCACGAGCCGCTGCTGAAGTACCGCCTCCACGGTCACAACACGATTCGCGAGAATCAGGTCGCGATGGTTTTCGAGATCTGTTGGTGTCTCGCGGTGCATCTACCCGTCCACCTGAGAGAGCTCCGCGGGACGGAGTGGCCACATAGCGAGGACGAGATCGACGCGCTGCTGCACTCTCTCCACACCTATGGCGTCGATCGTGTCCTGAACGTGATGCTGCTGCAGGACTTAGCTCGAAATCCCGAGCGAGCACTAGCGCTGCTCGACTCTGACAATCTAGAAAGAACGGCCTATCTGGCGTACATCGCCGACCACCTACCAGGGCCGCCAGCGCCGGCTGGTGTAGGGTCGCGCCTTCGCCGCTACGCATCCGCTCTGCTCCGGTTCATCCGCCGGCGAACTTGAGAAGATATCGGTGAAAACCCCTTGAGCACCGCCGAGAACACCCAAGCATCGGACCTTGATGGGCCTGTGACTTCGGTCACAGACCATACGCCAGGCGTCCGGTCGCCCGCCCTCAGCATCATTATGCCCTGCCACAATAGGAGTTACGATCTGAAGCGCGTGCTCTCCGCCTACGACAGACAGCAGTGCCAGGCGACCTTTGAGCTCATCACCATCGATGACGCCTCCAGCGACGCGACCTACGAGCTGCTGCGTCATTACAAACCTCAACGGTACAGCCTGCGCGTCGAGCGATTCGAGAAGAACCAAGGTCCGGCAGCAGCTCGAAACCGCGGCATTGAGGTGGCGCGAGCACC
>JBNGDU010000333.1:4946-8267 GCA_049975025.1 Anaerolineae bacterium | reverse complement strand
CCTTTGCCGGATGCCAGTCGTAGACGTCGTGGCGCCGCCACGCCTGCCCTGTGCCGTCGATGTTCTCCATCCACCAGATCCGGCCCCCCGGGATCTCGGCGTCGGTGAAGACGATGTCGTTCTTGCCGCTGCCGTTCATGTCGCAGACGACGCTGTAGGTAGCGTCGAACGCAAAGGGGGGTTGAAAGTCGGGTGGCGGTGGGGTGTTAGGCCCGATCGGGTGCTGGCGCCACGTCAGCCCATCGCCATTCACATTCTCGAACCAGATATCGGTGCGCACGACGTCGAGGTACCCGTTGCCGTTGATGTCACCGGTGCTCAGGCCGGCGTGGACCGGCGGGCCGATCTCGTGGGGCGTCCAAGGCTCTGCGGGATCCCCGGGGATCTCGTACCAGCGGGCGCTGTTCTGATCCGACATCGTCAGGATCTCCAAGGCGCCGTCACCGTCGACGTCCGCCACCTTGACGTCGTGCACGCCGGTGAGCGCGCCGTCGAAGACGATGCGTGTCCACGGCTTGTCGAGGTCCCGGCTGTTGCGATACCAGGCCCCGCCGGCGACGAAGTCGATCCACCCATCGCCATCGACATCGAGCGCGATGCCGCCGACGTCGGAGGGGGAATCCTCGCCCAAAAGATGCCGCTGCCAGCGCTTGGGGTCTTCGGCTTTATACCAGAAGATATCGCCGTATTGTTGACCCACGATGTACTCCAACTGGCCGTCGTTATCTAGGTCGACCAAAGCGGTCTGCGCATAGTAGTGAGACGGCAGCTCCTTGTCCACCAAGTGCAGCCGAAACCGGAATTTGCTCGTCATCAACTCACCTCCAGGACTTTGACACTCATAGCTTCCAGCTTTTGCTCGCCCAGGTCGAAGTCCGCATGCCCCGACCGATACCTGATCTTGGCTTTCATGGGAGCGGAGAAGAGATTCATCAGGAAGAGGAGACACTGGCCGCCATCGGTGATGAGCGAGGTCCAGACGTTGGGATTGGAGCAGGTGACCACCCGATTCAGCCCCAACCGCTGCATCAGGGCCAGCAGCGCTGCTGACTGCTCGTTCTTGCGGTGATCCCACGCCAGTCCGAGGAAGATCACCTGACCGCCGCCTGCCGTGCGTGTCTCCCAGGCGATGGGGCGTCCGGTGAGATCATCGTTGCCGATGACCTTTGCGTCCTCGGGGAGGTCTTCGGTGAAGAAGACCTCGTTTTTCAGGACGTTGACCACCTCGCTTTGCTCACCTTTGATGCGGACACGGATGACGGCCTCGGTGCCCTGACGCAATTGAGGGGCGCCGAGGAAGTCGGCTAGGCGCGTACACGGTCTGAGATCCTCGTCCAGCCGGGGCAAGACGGGGGCGATGAGCAGCCGTCCCCCGTTGTGGAGGAACCGGACAAGTCGCTCCTGCTGCTGCAGGCTCATGCTCTCGGCGGATGCTACCATCACGGGTGTTTTGACATCCTCGAGCCAGGCGTCGCCGTCGAGGCCCACGCCCACTGGGCTCATGCTGGCGCAGAAAGCCGTGGAGAGAAGCCCTTCGCCGAGGAAGCGCCACGCCTCGGCAGGGGAGAAGAGCGCATCCCCACGCCCAAGCCAGTAGCGATCGGATCGGGCGTACTCGAAACTCAAGCCGAGGCGACAATCAAAGACCCGAGATCCCTCCACCAGCCAGGGATGGGCCTCGATAAGCGAGGCGAACTCGGCCTGCTTGTGGTAGAGAGGGCGAATTTCCCCGTAGGGGCCGATGGGCGCCCCGTAGTCGTAGAGATCGGTGGTCTCGCCGGCGCCCGGCGGGTTGGGTCCTCCGGTGAGGACGTAGTAGTTGTGTCCTTTCATGCCGTAGGCCAGGTTCGTCAGATAGCATGTCTTGGCGTCGCGCGGTGTGATCGGTGGCCAGTCGGAGGCGCTGCCGCTGGGTAGCTCCAGGACGGTTGGAGGGTAGCCCATCAGGCGCAGTTGCTCATTCGAGAGGAAGACGTTGCGGGCGTACTGGGGAGTGGGGTTGTTCTGCGGCCAGCTCTGGCTCAGGTTGTAGTAGTGGTCGGAGCCCAGAAGAAAGCCGGTTTCGCTGGTCTCAGCGACGGCCTCAGCCATCTCGACGAAGTAGGCGTTCATCCCGGGATTCGCGGCGTTGTGGATAAATGGGGTGTCGATGCCGGTTTCGCGCAGCGTGGCGCAGAGGTGTTGGGCGTATTCGGTGGTGGTCGCGCGGTAGAAATCGAAGTAGTCGCGCAGCCGTCGAATGTCCTCCGGACGTCCCGGCGTCGCGTGGCCTGGCGCCAGCGGTTCTACGTCGGCGAAGGTCGCGTAGCCGGTGCCGTAGGCGTCGTTCAATTCGGCAATGGTCCCGTAGCGTTCCCGCACGAAGTGGGGGTACCGCCCGTCGGGTTCTCCAAAGCCCATCGTCTCGGGGTTGTAGTCCAGCCCGCCAAACCAGATGTGAATGCCCATCAGCTCATTGTCAAATTGCGTCAAGGCGACCGGCCCGTCACGGCTGACGGTGTACTGGCTCAGAATAGGGCCGACGGTCTCTAGCCATCTGTCCACTTTTTCCAGAAAGGTCGGGTGGAGATAGGACGCCGAGGGGAGCCCGAAAGGCTCTCCATCGATGGTGCGCGCCTGGACCTCCGGGTACCGCTCGAAAAGCCAGCCCGGCAATCCCCCGTAGATGAGCTCCGAGTATTGGTAGGGACCGGGCCGCGCTATGACGTAGAGACCGGCGTCCAACGCCGCCTCCAGGAAGCCCTCAAGATCCGTGGCGCCGTCATCGCCGTCGAAGACGAAGGTGCCCTCCCGGGGCTCGTGGAGCAACCAGGGGATGTAGGTGGCGACCGTGTTGCCGCCGGCTTCCTTGAACAAGGTCAGACGCCGCTGCCAATCCGGGCGGGGGACGCGGAAGTAGTGGAATTCGCCGGAGCAGAGGTAGAAGGGCTCACCGCCGACCCGGTAACTGTTGGTGTCGAAGGTAATAGGTTCCATCTCTAGCCCCTCCGTTGCGTTGTGTAGTTCAATCAACGGATCTTAGTGTACTCCAATCGTGAAGTTGCGTAAAGCAGTACGCGGAGGCGGCTCCGTTCCCAAATAAGCGCGGATGGCTGAGAGAGTTCCATCGCCATAGAGGCTGCGATGTCCCTCAAGCGTGGTGTTGCGGCGTGCCCCTTCAGAGCTTGAGTGTCACGCCGTTACTATATCGGCATTTCCTCGTTAGTCATGATAGAAGTGTGGATGCTGCTTTCTGGGTCTCGCTCGCAGAGCTGAATGATCCTCTGCCTCCGGTGTCACGGTGGTCGCTTGCCAGACTGGATTGAAGCCGCTACTTGAGGC
>JBNGDU010000333.1:0-4936 GCA_049975025.1 Anaerolineae bacterium | reverse complement strand
GTCGACAACGGCGCGCAGCGGAGATGTCGTTCAGGCTGGAGCTGGGGGCTGCGGCGGCCCGGCAGCCGGGGCGCTGGGATATTGATGGTGCAGACCGCCGCGGTTGGCGGGGTAGAGACGGCGTGCGAGTGAACGTAGAGAGAGTATAGGGTTATCACAAGGAGTTATGGCTTGGAACCTATAAGGGTCTTACTAGCGGACGACCAACAGCTGTTTCGTGAGGGACTGGCGAATATCCTTAACACACAACCTGACTTCGAGGTCGTGGGGGAGGCCAGCGACGGACTGGAGGTCTTCGCCAAGGCTCGGGAACTGGGCCCCGACCTCATTCTGATGGACGTGCGCTTGCGCGGTTGTGATGGCGTAGAGGCGACCGAGCGCATTAAGGAGATCCTGCCGGAGGTCACGGTTGTTATACTCACGGTGCGCGACGAGAGTGACCGGATCTGTGAAGCTATCAGGTGTGGAGCACAGGGCTATCTGCTCAAGAACATCCGCTCCTGGGACCTGGTGGAGATGCTGCGGCGCGCTATGCGAGGCGAGGCTGCGATCACACCGGAGCTCGGGGCTCGGCTACTGGAGGAGTACCGCCAACTGAGTCGGCAGCTGGAGCATAATGGGTCAGATGGCAATGTCTCGCTAACGCCGCGCGAGCAGGATGTGCTCGCACTGGTCGCCCAGGACTTGACGGACCAGGAGATCGCCGATGAGCTGAGCATCAGTATCCACACCGTCAAGACTCACATGCGGAATATCCTGACGAAACTGCAGCTAGATCGCCGCCACGAGGCCGCGCGTCACGCAATGCGACTGGGCTTGATCTCTCCGGCCTATGGCTCAGGACTGACCTGAATCCTTGCTCAACGTTTCCTTCGACGTGAATCGAACTTGCTGCTCGTCCAAGCGCCTTTCGGCCCCCTGTGAGATCTCGCTGCCAAGACAGGCCCACATTGCCGGCTGATGGGTGGAGCGCTAGCTTGAGCGAGATCGGCGCCCCCTGGCCTTCTCCAACCCGAGCTCCGCTCGCCAGCTTGTGATCTCACGCTCGATCTCACGCCTTCGAAGCGTGATCGATAGCGAGAGACCCACCGGCACGATGATGAATATCGCGTAGGCAACCACGAGATAGATAGTCATCTCCTAGATCTCCTCTGCGTTCCAGGTCTGGGCTTCTGCAGCTCGGGCTTGCAAGGCTGCCAGGCGATCCCGCGCCCTTCCCAGTTGAAGGCGCTGGCGCAGGATCGTGATGTAGAGCAAAGTGAAGGTGCCCAGCGAGAAGAAGAGCGTGTGGAGCATGCGCGGCGTAAGCGCCATCTCGCCGCCGGAGATGATCTGCGGGTGGATGGTGCGCCACAACCGGATCGCAAACCACGAGAGGGGGACGGTGACGAAGGCCGCGATGCCGTAGACGGCGGCGAATCGGGCGACCCGCTCTGGGTTCTCGACCGAGGCGCGCAGCATCACGTAGGCCACGTAGAGAAGCCACTGTACCGCCGAGATCGTGAGTCGGGGCTCCCACGTCCAATAGGTGCCCCATACGGGCTTCGCCCAGAGGGCACCGGTGACGACGGTCATCGTGATAAAGGCCAATCCTACCTCCGCGGATGAGAGGCTAAGTATATCCCAGCGGCGCGCCGGGCGCGCCAGGTAGAGGGCGCCGGCGAGCGCCGTGACAAAAAAGCCGAAGAAGCCCACCCACGCCGAGGAGACGTGGAAATAGAAGATGCGCTGGACGTCCCCCATCGTCGCCTCGCGAGGGGCGTAGAGGAAGACCATCGCCAGCGCTGCCAGGAACGCGGCGACGGTCGCGATGCCCAGCACCCGGTCCAGCCTGCGAGGTGTCATGGAGCCTCCTTGATTGGTTTATCCCTCGACGACGTACTCGAAGGTCAGTACAGCTACAGCCGTGATAACCAGATCGTAAACGACCAGGATGCGGAGCCAGTGGTTGGCGTCCGCTAGCGTCAGATCCTGTAGCAAGATGGAGGTGACCTGGACCGCCCCGATCAGCAGTGGGACTAGCAGAGGGAGCAGCAGGATCGGCAACATCACCTCGCGTGCCCGGGTGTTGACGGCGATGGCGGCCAGAAGGGTGCCGACCGTGGCATACCCAACCGTGCCCAGGAACATCACTAGAACCAGCGGCGGGCGTAGCAGATTGGCGTCGAGGAGAACGGTCCCCACCGGCAGCAGCACGATCTCAACCGCGGCCATCATGATGAAATTCCCGAGGGCCTTGCCGAAGAAAATCGCCGTTCGATCCGAGGATGCCAGAAGCAGCCCGGCAATGCCGCCTGTTTGCTGCTCGCGCGCCATCGACCGGCTGAGCCCGAGGGTGCCGGCGAAGGTAATCGTCGTCCAGAGCACGCCCGACGCGGCGGCGACGCCGGTTTTGCCCTGCAGATCCAGGGCGAAGCTGAAGATGAGCATCGCGAGCAAGGCGAAGACGAACATCGCGCTCAGAATCTCGCGCGTGTGGAGCTCGGCGGCGAGGTCCTTGGCCACGATCGCCCAGGTCTGACGGAGCATGGTCATACCGTTGCCTCTGCCCGGCGTGGTTTCTCGGTTACCAGCGCCCTGTACCGGAAGGGGAAAGTCTCCGGGTTGTCCAGCGCTGCGTCGTAGATGACGCGTCCGGACCGAAGGATCAAGACGCGCTGCGCCAGCCGGCCCTCGGCCAAGGGATGGTGGGTGGTTAGGACGAGGGTGCGTCCGGCGGTCACCAGATCTGTCAGCAGCTCGGTCAGGGTGTCGGCTGCCATGGGGTCGAGGCCCGTATAGGGCTCATCGAGCAGGAGGAGTTGAGGGCCGTGGAGGATGGACCGCGCTACGGCCAAACGCTGCTGCATCCCCCTGGAGAAAGTCCCGACCAGGTCGTCAGCACGGCGTGTCAAGTCGACCCTGGACAACAACTCATCGATGCGCGAGTCTGCGTCGCCCAGAGCGTACATTCGCGCGTAGAACTGCAGGTTCTGACGTGCCGTCAGATCGTTGTAGAGGAGCGTCTCGTGGGACAGGTATCCGATGAGCGCGCGTACCTCGGCGCCCGAGCGCCTTGTGTCATATCCGCCGATGCAGACGGTGCCCGACGTGGGACGGCTGAGGGTTGCCAGGATGCGCAGCAGCGTTGTCTTTCCAGCCCCATTAGGGCCCACGAGCATGACCCGCTCGCCGGGTTCAACCGAGAGCGAGACGTCGGCCAGCGCCTGCCGGGGACCGAAGGTTTTCGTCAGGTTGCGGATGTCAATCATAGATCATCGGCGCCGATACCTCGAAGGCGTGTCTCGACGGTGGCTTTCAGAGCGTCGCGCGCCTCGCGGTAGGCCTCCTCGGATACCTCACCCGCGGCGAACTGCTCGTCCAGAGCGGCGATGGCAGCGATGTCCGCTCGGATCGCCTCCGGCACCTCGGGCACGCGCGGTGACCGCCAGAGCATGAAGCCTGCCACAGCCGCGGCTGCCAGCGCGATGATACCAAGGCCGAGGTCGCGCGTGGGGTTAGGTTGCTGCTGCGCTGGCTCAGGTCCGGTTACCGGCTCGACGGCTCTCTCGATCACCACGAAGGAGAATGACTCACCACCGTCCAGGGGCTCGACGGTGGTGTAGGCCTGCGCCGGCTGCCCGCCGACCTCCATTGATCCAAGGGGTGCGAGTTCTTCGCCGCCGAGCGCCCATTGCGCACCTGCGATCAGGAGCACGGCGGACTTGACGGGCAGCGGCACCGTGCGTACGATCTCAGCATTGAGCTCCAAAGGAATCTCGTAGGCAAATCGCACCTCGACGGTCGCCGATCCTGAAGGGATCGCTGCTGTGTCTCCAATGCCGTTGTCCCTCACGACGTACCTTTCGATACCCTCACGCCCCTCCTCGAAGCGAATGTCGGTCGCTTCCTCTGGGAGCGGGAAGAAGACGGTGATTCCCTCGGCGTCACCGGTGTAGGTCTCGGCCCCAGCGTTGCCCAGCAGGTAGTGCTCGGTCACCTGCAGCCGGTCGCCCGCCGGCAGCAAGAAGAGGTGCATCTGGTCGACGGTGAGATCAGCCGGCGGCTCGGCTTGAGCTAGGCCTGGGCTCACGACGGCCAGCAATAGCAGGGCGGTCAGCGCCGCGATCCACTCACCGTGCGTTTGCCCCAGGATGTGTCGGGTTGTCACGTCTCACTCCTCGATCAAACGGGCCCCGCAGCCGGGACAGAAGCGGTGATGGGACTTGACGCGTCTGCCGCACTGGTGGCAGAAGTTGATCGTTTCCTCTTGCGTGGATTCCTCCTTGGGAACAGACGAGACGGCCTCGACCGGCGCCTCTTCGGTGGCGTCTTCTTTGGCGGGGGAGACCGCCGCCGGCTTTTTTCCGAGGCGCGACGGCGCAGTGCGCGCCCCGGCTGCAGTCCGCTTTGCTTCCTGGGCGGTCCACGCCTCGATCAAGGCGTCGAGGTCGTCGACCCGCCGACGGAACGGCTGCGCGATATAGATGCCCAACAGGATGGCGGCCGCCACGCCAATGAGGATAGCTCCGGGGTTCATGATCACTGCCTCCCGAGTAATATGTCCAGTTCGGATGTCAGTTGCTGCTCCGACAGGCTGCCGACATGGATGTGAGCGATGTGCCCCTCGCTGTCCAGCACGAACGTCTCCGGCACACCGGTGATGCCGTAGGCGTTGGCCATGTGATCGCCGGCGTCGATGCCCACCGGGTAGGTCATACCATAGAGCGTGACGCTCTCCTCGATGGCCTCGTTGGTCGTGTCAAAGGCGGGCCCCAGGAAGGCTACGCCCTGGTCGCCATAGCTGTTCCACACGCTTTCGAGCAAAGGAAGATCCTCCTTGCAGGTCGGACACCAGGGGGCCCAGAAGTTGATCACCGCGACCTGGCCCTTGAGATCGGCCAGGGTGACGACTTGTTCTGTGTCCGTCCCGACCATGGGGAGCCGGAAGTTCGGG
>JBNGDU010000332.1:0-8280 GCA_049975025.1 Anaerolineae bacterium | reverse complement strand
AATGAAGGAAGAGCTTGAGCTTCAGTCTCTGCCCTATCTGTGGTATGATAGAGGCGCCGACAAACAATCACCTTGCGGAACCCACCACAGTTGGCCGGACCCCGGCCATTCTGAACTCAGAAGGAGATATGCGCCAATGTCGAGATTCAAGACCTTCTTAGCCGAACGCGATGTCCTGGTCGCCGATGGGGCGACGGGGACGATGTTACAGAAGGCCGGTCTGCCGCCGGGTGCAGCGCCGGAGCGATGGGATCTGGAGAATCCGGACGCTGTGCGCGCCCTGCACCGCAGCTACATCGAGGCCGGAGCGGACCTGATCCTCACCAACACCTTCGGTGGCAGCGCCGTTCGCCTGAAGCGAGAGGGACTTGACGACCGGGTTGTGGAGATCAACCGCGCGGCAGCGACGATCGCCCGCGCGGCAGCCGGAACCACGGTGCTGGTGTTGGGCGACATCGGCCCTACCGGAGCGATGCTCGCGCCGTTGGGGACCTTGACCTTTGAGGATGCCCTTGCGGCGTTCGCGGAACAGGCCGGCGCGCTGGCCGAGGGCGGCGCCGACGCGATTCTCATTGAGACCATGAGCGACTTGGAGGAGGCGCGGGCTGCCGTGGAGGGCGCTCGACAGGCCACTGACCTGCCCATCATCACGACGATGAGCTTCGATACCAAAGGCCGCACCATGATGGGCGTGAAGCCGGAGCAGGCCGCTAAGCGGCTCCAGGCCCTCGGCGTGGACGTGATGGGCGCCAATTGTGGTCGGACCCTGACGGAGACCCTGGAGGCGATTCTCAAGATGCGGGAGACCCTGCCGGATGCGGTTTTGATGGCCAAACCCAATGCCGGGTTACCCCATACGGAGAACGGTGAATTGGTCTACGATGTGACGCCCCAGGTCATGGCCGACTACGCCCGACGCTTCGTTGAGGAAGCCGGGGTGTGCATCTTCGGAGGATGCTGCGGTAGCACACCGGATCACATCCGGGCTGTCGCTGAAACGCTGAAGTGATCCCTGTCCGTGACAAGGGTGGCACTCGTTTCCCTGATGTAGGTCTGTTGCTGCGGTATGGCCCCGTGCTATAATTGCCTTACTGATCTGGCCCGATACATGCAAAGAGAGAAGAAGCATCTTAGAGCACCGCCAGACAGTCGGGTCTTTCATGTCCGGATCGGCGGCGTTTGGGCTACCCGGAGCCGCCGTATGTTCTGCCTTGGACCGCACAACCTCAAATTACGACTTACGATGACTCAGGTGATGTGATCAAACAATCTCTATCCTTTAAGAGAGGAGAACCCGCATGAGATACGAGATTCATGGCACTGTGATGCAGACGCTTGATGTGTACCTTTCCCCCAACGAAAGCATGTATACAGAGTCGGGCGGTATGGCCTGGATGAAGGGCAATATCGACATGCAGACCAACACCAAGGGCGGCTTGATGGCCGGGTTGGGGCGCAAGCTCGCCGGTGAGTCGCTCTTCATGACGACCTACGCAAACAAGGGGTCGAATGAGGCGCTGGTTGTCTTCACGCCCGAGGCCCCGGGCAAGGTTCTTCCCGTCAAGCTGGGCGCCGGACAGAGTATGATCTGTCAGCGGGACGCGTTTATGTGCGCGGAGAGCTCGGTCAATTTGATGATGCATTTCCGCAAGCGACTGGGCAGCGGGTTATTCGGGGGCGAGGGCTTCATTTTGCAGAAGATCACCGGTCCTGGATACGCCTTCCTCGAGATCCCCGGTGAGATTCGCGAGTACACCCTGGCTGCCGGCGAGACCATGCGCATCGACCCCGGGCACATCGCGCTTTTCGAGCCCACGTTGGACCACGAGATCACGATGGTTAAGGGACTCACCAATATCTTCTTCGGGGGTGAGGGGCTATTCCTCGCGATCGTCAAGGGTCCCGGTCGTATCTGGCTTCAGAGCATGCCGCTGTCCAACCTCGCGGGCAAGCTGGCTAAGTACATGCCCACGAAATCGTCGTAAGTGTGACACCCACCGAGGGCTCATCCCTCGGTGGGCATCCACCTGCACCTTACAAAGCAAGTACTTCCCGACATACGGCGCTTGCCGTCCGTTGACACTTCGCAGCACCACTTTATCTCATTATCCTGGAATGCGAAGGGATCCCCCGGCCCCCCAATCGTTACCGCCCGCTGATCGAGCGGCGTTGCTGAGACTTGGACCCGTCGGAGGGTCAGGGTCACTTTCGGCGATCGCCGAGCCACCATTTTTCGTGTGACGGATTTATCTTTTTCGGGGCGTTGGGCTGATCCTATGACCCGTCGAGCGCCCAAGTAAGGAGTAAGGCATTATGGTTAAAATCGTCGGTGATACCACGTCTTGTCTCTCAGAGTCCTTTGCCCAGGAGCATGATATCCCCATTATCCCCCAGGTCATTATCTTCGGAGACGAGTCCTATCTTGAGGGCATCGAGATCGACTACGCGACCTTCATGGACAAGCTGCGGGCTGCCACCGAGTCGCCCAAGACCGCGGCGCCGCCTCCCGAGCTCTTCGCCGATGTCTTTGAGCAGCTGGCCCCCACAGGTGAGGCGGTGGTTTGCATCCTGCCTTCCGCCATCTTGAGCGGTACCGTGCGCTCTGCCATCGTGGGCCTCCAGCAGGCGCATGAGGAACGGGGTGTGGAGGAGCTTGATGTGCGCATTATCGACACCCAGTTGATCGCCAGTCCCGTAGCCACCATGATCCGCTTGGCCGCGGAATGGGCCGATCAAGGCGTCAACGCTGACGAGATCGAACGACGGGTTCGGGATATGAGCGCTCGGTGCAAGATCTATTTCCTCGTCGACACGCTCAAATACCTGGCGATGGGCGGGCGGATCGGTGGGGCCTCGGCACTCCTGGGCAGCGTGCTGAAGATCAAGCCGGTTCTGACGCTTCGGGACGGTCAGGTCGACACCCTGGAGAAGGTGCGGACCCATCGGCGCGCCGTGGATCGTCTGAAGCAGTTGGTCGGTGAGCAGATCGCGCCCGGCGAAGCAGGCCATCTGAGTATCATGCACGCGGATGCTGCTGAGGAGGCTCAGGAACTCGTGGCCTACTTCCAAGCAGCACTGGACCTGGATGCGGTTCCGAAGTACGAGGTGCCGCCGGCTGTCGTGACCCATGGCGGGCCGGGGGTCCTGGGCGTCGGGTTCTTCACGGAGGACGCGACGTGATCGTTCGTGAGATCGACACCGAGGACCGCAGCGACGTCAATCGCTTCATCGATTTCTCCTTCGATCTCTATGAGGGCTGTGAGCAATGGGTGCCGCCGCTGGTCTCCAGCCTGAGGCTGGCGATGGACCGCCGCCGGCATCCTT
The DNA here is from genome assembly GCA_049975025.1 of Anaerolineae bacterium. GTDB lineage: Bacteria > Chloroflexota > Anaerolineae > B4-G1 > SLSP01 > PWVB01. The sequence goes on along the minus strand of JBNGDU010000332.1, from coordinate 4,956 downwards.
TTTACCATCATTCTGACGCCGCCTTTTTTGTGGCTGAGCTTGATGGTCAGGTCGCCGGCCGCATCGCGGCTTTGGATAACGAGCGTTACAACGCCTATAACGATGCCAAAGTGGCCTTCTTCTACTACTTTGATGTGATCCATGATCAGCAGGTCGCGCAAGGACTCCTGGACGCGGCTGCGGATTGGGCCCGATCGCGCGGGCTGGAGAAGCTCATGGGCCCCAAGGGCCCGCTGCGGTCTGACCCGTACGGGATTCTCTTTCAGGGTTTCGAGTATCGGGCTGCGATGAGCATGCCCTACAACTATCCCTATTACGCTGACCTCCTGACGGCGGCCGGATTCGAGAAGGAGATCGACTACGTCTCCGGCCATATCTCGGGTTCGTACGAGTTGCCGGAGCGGCTTGTGACGCTGATCGATAGGATCAAGACGCGCAGAGGGTTCTGGGTGAAGTCCTTCGAGACCAAACGCGAACTGCGCAAGTGGATACCCGAGATCCAGCGGGTGAACAACGCCGCTTTCACCGATATCTGGGGCTACTATCCCATCGATGACGCGGAGGTCCGGATGATCGGCAAGCAGTTGCTCACCATCGCTGATCCCCGCCTGATCAAGATCGTGATGAAAGACGACGAGATTGCCGGGTTTGCCTTCCTCTTCCCGGACGTCGGCGAGACGCTCAGAAGCATCCGAGGCCGGCTGTGGCCCTTCGGCTGGATCAAGGTCTTGATCGCCCTCCATCGTACTGACCGCCTGCTCGCCAACGGCATCGGGCTGCTGCCCAAGTATCAGGGCCTGGGCGCGAGCGCCTTGCTCTACCACGCCTTTCGGGAGACGGTGGATGAGGATGAAGCGAACTACTGTGAGATCGCGCAGATCATGGAGACGAACATCAAGAGCCTCGGCGACATGAACATGCTGGGTGTCGACTGGCACAAGGTTCACCGGGTCTACCGGCGTTCGCTGCTATAGCCAAACGTGGAGGATCCCAATGACAGCACCGAGTGAGCAAGTTCCGCGCTTGACCAAGATCATCTACGGCACCGGAGACTGGGGGATGGCGACCTTCAACTCGCTTCGCCAGATCTTCTACGCGATCTTTCTGACCGATGTCGTGGGTATTGAGCCCCGATTGGCCTCCTTCGCGGCGTTCATCGGCGTGATCTGGGACGCGATCAACGACCCGCTGGTAGGCGTGCTCAGCGACAAGGCGCGCAGCCGGTGGGGGCGTCGACGACCATTCCTGCTCTTCTTCGCCGTACCCTACGGGTTGGCCTTTGTCTTACTCTGGTGGGCGCCGCCTTGGGAGAATCAGCTCTTGCTGATGGTCCACGTGATGCTCGCCTACGCCTTGAGCGACACGTTTCAAACGCTGGTGATCGTGCCCTTCCACGCGTTGACGCCGGAGATGACGTCTGACTACGACGAGCGCACGTCGCTGGCCACCTACCGCATGTTCTTCAATTTCTTGGCCTCGATCGCGACCGCCGTTGCGGCTCCGATGATCGTAGACGCTACGATGATGGCGGGAGGAACCCAGCAGCAGGGATACGTGCTGGCAGCGGCGATCTTCGGCGCGACGTCCATCGTGCCCTACTTGCTGATCTTTTTCACGGTGCGTGAGAAGGTCCGCCCTGAGCGCCAGATGGAGATCATCTCGTTTCGCGAGACGCTGCGCACGGCCTGGCGGAACGTGCCCTTCCGATACGCTACAGCGCTCTACATGCTCAACTGGGTGACCTTTGACCTCGTCGGCGTCATACTGCCCTATTTCCTGGTCTACTGGATCGCCGACGGTAATCTCATCGCGACGGTGCCGGGCGTGGGGATGCCCTTGGAGTCGGTGGTCCTGGGCTCGATGCTGATCACGTCCCTGGCCGCCCTCCCCCTGTGGTCGTGGCTGGCGCAGCGCCTGGGCAAGCGCATCGCCTATATCATCGCTATTGCTTTCTGGGCCGTTCTGATGGCCTTACTGATCTTCATTCCCCCGATGATGATGGCGTTAACCATATGCATGGCGGTGTTGATGGGCATCAGTGTCTCCGCGGCTCACGTGCTTCCCGACGCCATCTTCCCGGACGTGGTCGATTGGGACGAGTTGCGCACCGGCAAGCGCCACGAGGGCATCTACTACGGCGCCAAGAACTTCATCCGCAAACTGACCACCGCCTTCGCCCTATTCCTGGCGTTGCAGGTGCTCGGTTGGTTGGGGTATCAGAAGCCACCGGAGACCGCGACCACCTTTATGCAGCCGGAGGCGGCGATTTGGGGTATCCGGATCTTGATCGGCCCGGTGGCGGTCGTCTTGTTGGCGGCGGTCGTGGTGGTCGCCTGGTTCTATCCCCTCAACCGGCGCCGTTACCAACGTGTCCAGCAGCTCCTGGTCCGCCGGCGCCATCGCGATCTACCGCGGCAGGCGCCCGCCGCGGCCTCGGTGAACGCCGTCTCTCAGGAGTCCCTATGACCGACATCGCGACCTATCGGAACGATCGCCCCTACGGCTTCTGCCCGGGTTGCAGCCATCGGCTGATATTGGAGGCGCTGGACCGCGCGCTCGTGCGCCTCCAATGGGATCCCGCCGGCGTGGTGATCGTGACCGATATCGGTTGCGTGGGCCTGTCGGACCAGTACTTCGTCACGAGCGGCTTCCACGGACTTCACGGGCGCAGTCTGACCTACGCCAGCGGCATCAAGCTCACGCATCCCGAGCTCCACGTCATCAACCTGATCGGCGACGGGGGGTGTGGCATCGGACTCACCCATGTGGTCAACGCGGCCCGGCGCAACTTTGACATCACCACGCTCGTCTTCAACAATCTCAACTTCGGCATGACCGGCGGCGAGCATAGCGTGACGACGCCGCGGGATCAGCGCACGTCAACGACCCCCTGGGGCAGCACGGAGACCCCGCTCAACCTCGCGCAGACCGTGGCGATCAACGGCGCGAGCTTCGTCTGGCGCGGCACGGCCTTCGACCGCGACCTCGATCAACGCATCGAGGAGGCGCTGGTCCACGAGGGCTTCGCGCTGCTGGACATCTGGGAGCTCTGCGTGGCCTATTTCGCGAAGATCAACAAGGTGAACCCGAAGCAGCTGAAGGCGATGATCGACGACTTGGGTTTCCAGCAGGGCATGATCCGGAGGACCGCGCGCCCTGAGGGCGTGGGGGTGCTACAAGAGGCCTGGGCCGCCCGCGTGGGCGAGGCCCTGGACCTTGCCAACCCCCTGGACCTTCGCTTTTCCTCGGACCTGGGACGGGAGTTCGCGATCGTCATCGCCGGTGCGGCCGGCGGGCACGTGCGCACCGCCGGGCGCCTTCTGACGACGGCTGCGACGATGTCGGGCCTCTGGACGACGCAGCGGGACGACTACCCCGTGACCGTGGGCTACGGACACAGCTTGAGCGAGGTGGTGTTGGCGCCGACGCCGATTCGCTACGCCGGCATCCATCGACCCGACGTCCTCTTCGTGCTCTCCGAGGAGGGCTACGAGAAGGTCGTCCCGTATCTGGAGGTGGTGCCTGAGGACGGTTTGGTCTTCGTCCTCCCGAGCTTGACGGGTCGTCTGCGGTACGTTGGTGAGCTACGCGCCCGGCTCTACACCCTCAACCTCGATGCGCTCAAGGGCGTACCCCGCGCCGGCACCAACCTCGCCGTGGTCGCCGCCGGCCTCGCTCGCCTGGGCTTCCTGAGCCCCGAGGCGCTGCTCGACGCCGCCGCTCGCGTCAGCCCGGCGTATGCGACATCGAACCGGCAGGCGGTTCAGGCCTCTCTCGACGTCGTCGACGACTTGATCGTGCCCCTCGCGGCGTGACGTCCCCGGCTGTCGCCGCCCGGGACCCGCACCCAACTGCAGCGACAGTGAGTTGAGCACCATCCCGAGCGACCTGAGGTGATCGGACCGGTCGTCGATGCCGCTAGAATGGTGGGAGATGGCGATCTATTCGTCTGCCGAAGCCACATCACCCTGAGCAACATCGGTGGACCACCAGACACGGTTGAGTTTGTTACGGTTACGGTCGGGCTGGTGAGCGACCGGCAGGTTCGGCTACGCACACCCGGCACTGAAGCAGTGTGGAGGGATGACGAGGTGACGCTGATCGCCAAAGTTTGGCATACGACGCCTCCCCCGCTGAGTAGCTATGAACAAATCGACGCGCTCGAGGTCGTGGAACGCTTTGGTGGGCAATCTCTGCCCACGCAGATCGACGAACACAGCAGCCTGGAGATCTTTGTCGATCTCGTCGGAGCCTATCCTGAAGCCACTCCGGAAAGGCTTAGCCTAGGGTACGTGTTTGAGTTCTCACGGATCAGGCCGGTGTCGGTTGATACTGCACAGTGTTCCCCGTAGCCGAAGCCCTTAAGGCTCAAGTGCAGAGCTGAGTCAGGTAAGGCTGCCTGGGCTTATCTAGTGAGTAGGACCGGTTGCGATAGGTAAAGCACCAATGCAAGATTTGCATCAGCCAGTGGCTTGCCAAACTGACCCACTGGTCGCGAAATCGCATCCGGGCATACAAGGGAAAGGTAGGGCAATTCGATATTCGGCGGAGGAGTAGCCATCGAAAGTAAGGGCAAAGGCCTCCATCTCTCCCGAATCAGCATAGCCTAATGGAAGAATCTCATTCTCTAGCTCTCGGTTCACAATCGTTTCGCGCACTAGCGCATTCCTCGCATTCTTGTGAATTCAGGTTTTACTCCCCCAACGCCTTCAGCAGCGCTTCGCGCGCGTCGCCGTAGTAGACGATCGTCAGCTTCATCGCCATCTCGTCCGATAAGTCATACAACTGGCGGCGGGCTGAGATTGGGATCAGGAGCGTGGTCGCCCCCTTCTCTACCGCCAGCTCCGCTACGTCCACCGCGTTGTAGACCGGGTCCAGGCCACCGGAGAGGTTGAGCCCGCCGACGGTCACCAAGCCGCCTTTGAGGCTCTTCTCCAAGAGCGCGCTGCAGAAGGC
>JBNGDU010000331.1:0-8322 GCA_049975025.1 Anaerolineae bacterium | reverse complement strand
CCTGGACAGGAGTGAGTAGGAGGTAATCTATGAGCGCAGAAAAGACCAAGACGACTTCTGACGCGATGTCTGGCGACCTGGGGGTCGTGGGCTCTTCACCGGCACGGGTAGATGCTGTGGAGAAGGTGGTGGGCCGGGCTAAATATAGCACCGATGTGAGTTTACCGGGCCTCGTGGTGGGTAAGGTTTTGCGCAGCCTTCACGCTCACGCGCGTATCCTGTCGGTGGACATCAGCAAAGCGGCGGCGCTGCCCGGCGTCTACGCGGTGGTGACCGGGGACGATCTCGTGAGTCCGGAGAGGCGCGAAGAACTCAGCACGACTGAGGAAGGCCAAGATACTTTGAGAGCCTACAGTCATCAGTTGGCCTACGATAAGGTGCTCTACGTGGGGCATCCGATTGCCGCCGTGGCCGCCCGCACCGAGGTCATCGCGGATCAGGCTCTGGAGCTTATCGAAGTGGAGTATGAGATACTGCCGCCGGTGGTGGATCTGGAAACGGCCATGGCCGACGATGCACCGCTGCTTCACCCAGAGATGCGCACGCGCTCGCTTGCCGGGGAGAGCGAGGCGCCCAGCAACATCGCCTCGTATTTCGAGCAGCTCAAGGGCGACCCCGAGCAGGGCTTCGCCGAGGCCGATGTCATTGTGGAGCGGGAGTTCCGCGGAACGATGGTGCATCAAGGATACCTCGAGCCCCATGCCGCCACCGCCGTTTGGGCCGAAAACGGCGACCTGACGATCTACACGACGACGCAGGGATCCTTCGCGGTGCGGGATCACGTCGTTCGTCTGTTGGAAATGCCGATGTCCAAAGTCCGCGTCGTTCCCATGGAGGTGGGCGGCGCGTTCGGCGGCAAGAACAGCAGCTATGTCGATGCGATCGCGGCGCTTCTGGCCCGCGAGGCCCGTCGCCCCGTTAAGGTGCGTATGTCGCGATGGGAGACCTTCATGGGCACAGGGCCGACGCCGGGCATGGTGATCCGGCTGAAGATGGGCGCCAGGGAGGACGGTCGTCTCACCGCAGCTGAGGCCACGCTGATCTATGAGGCTGGGGCCTATCCCGGATCCCCTGTCGGGTCGGGCGCACACGTGATGCTCGCGCCCTACGATATTCCTAACGGCAGGGTTGAGGGGTATGACGTGGTGCTCAACAAGCCACCGTCGAGCTCCTACCGTGCGCCGGGCGCGACCCAGGCGAACTTCGCGGCGGAGCAAGTGATCAACGAGCTGGCTGATGAGTTAGGAATGGATCCCCTCGAGTTCCGTTTGCTCAATAGCGTCGAGAATGGAACTGAGACGGTCGACGGGACTGTGCACAGGCATATCGGCGCTGTGGAGGTCCTGAAGGCCGCTAAGGCCTCTGATCACTACCAGACGTCGCTGGAGGGCGAGCACCGCGGACGCGGCGTGGCGCACGCTTTCTGGGGTAACTGGGGGGCGCGCTCAAGCGTCGCCATCACAGTGAATCCGGACGGCACTGTGGCTCTGCTCACCGGATCGATAGATATCACGGGCACTCGCACTAGCTTGGCTATGCAGGCTGCCGAGACCTTAGGACTGACGTTGGACCAGGTCAAACCCAGCGTCGGCGACACAAATCAGATCGGCTATTCCGACGTCAGCGCCGGCAGCCGGACGACTGTAGCCACGGGACGTGCCGCCGTACTTGCTGCTAAGGACGTGATCAAGCAGATGCGGGCGCGCGCCGCCGAGATCTGGGAGAGCACGCCCGATGCCGTGACCTACGAGGAGGGCACCTTCAGAGATGAGAACGATCCGGACAACGCTTTGAGCTTTGAGGCGTTGGCGGCGCTGCTGATCCAAACCGGCAACACGGTCACGGGCGTCGCCAACATCGACGTCCAGGATTGGGGCACCTCTTTCGGCACTCATATCGTGGACGTTGAGGTGGATCCCGAGACGGGCAAGGTGGAGCTTCTCCGCTATACTGCTGTGCAGGACGTGGGCAGGGCGATCAACCCGGTCCAGGTTGAGGGACAGTTACAGGGCGGTGCGACCCAGGGCATCGGATGGGCGCTCTACGAGGGCTATGACTTCGACGAGGAAGGCCATATGCGTAACGCCACGCTGCTGGACTACCAGATGCCCACGGCCCTGGACGTCCCGCCGATCGAGACCGTTCTGATTGAGGTTCCCTACCCGGGGCATCCCTTTGGCGCCCGAGGCGTGGGTGAGACGCCCATTATGCCGCCGCCCGCCGCGATCGCCGAGGCCGTTTCTCAGGCAGTTGGAGCGCGTGTCTGTGATCTGCCGATGACGCCGGCCCGGATCCTGGAAAGTCTGGGCGTCATTTAGGCGTCGGACGGGAGGGAGGCGCGAGATGGCCAAGGTCGAGATCCCATCGCTGATGCGCGATCTCACCCAAGGTCAGCACCGGGTCGAGGTGCCGGGGCGCACCGTGAGGCAGGTGATCGAGGCGCTGGACGAGCGATATCCCGGTGTCAAGGGGCGGCTGTGCCGGGGAGATGAGCTCTCCTCGACCATCACTGTATCGGTGGATGGCCATATCTCGCGCCGCGGCCTTTTTCAACGCGTTTCAGAGCAGAGCGAGGTTCGCTTCCTGCCGGTCATCGAGGGTGGATAGTTGCGTTGGCGTCGCATGGGTTCGTGCCCGTGCGTCGCCGAAAAGGGGAAGTTCCGGCTGATGATCGGGTCGTTTGATTCTCTTTCTTGGGAGGTACGATGAAGATTCGTGAGATTCGGGCCGTAGGGCTGCGAGGGCAGACGCCGGAAGGCGGCTGGTCCGAGGAGATCGAGCAAGAGGATTGCATCCACACGTTGGTCGCGGTGCTGACCGATGAGGACGTTGTCGGCTACGGCAGCGTGTATACCAACGACCGGTTAGTCCAAGGGGCGCTCTCCGTCCTGGAGCCCTTCTACAAGGATGAGAATGCCCTGGAGCCCGAGCGTGTCACCGAGAAGCTGCGCCAGAACATGTTTTGGATGGGACGGGGAGGGACCATCACGCACACGATCAGCGGCATCGATATCGCGCTTTGGGATATCCTTGGCAAGGCTACCGGTCAACCCGTCGGGCGACTTCTGGGTGGGCGCTACCGTGAGCGCGTGATGCCCTACGCATCGCTCCTGATGGATGAGCCGGGGCCGCTTGCCGACCACCTGGCTCAGCTCCAAGAGGAAGGCTTCCGCGCCTTCAAGATGGGCTGGGGCCCCTTCGGGCGCGTCAACGCTGCGATGGATGAGGCTATCGTCAGCACGGCCCGGGAGACGATAGGGCCGGATGTGCTGCTGATGGTCGATGCCGGGGGCAGCGATGCGTTTTGGAAGCACGGCTACAAATGGGCGCTAGGCACCGCGAAGATGCTTGCCGACTACGATGTGACGTGGTTCGAGGAGCCCCTCAAGCATGACGCGCTCGACGACTACGCGCTGCTGCGAAAGCACGCCCCGGTGCCTATTGCAGGCGGGGAGGTATTGACCCGACGTCAGACCTTCCTGCCGTGGCTCAGGGCCGGCGCGTTCGACGTGGTGCAGCCCGACGCCACCAAGGTGGGTGGACTTTCGGAGTCGCGCCGTATCGGCTGGATGGCGCTGAACTACGGCGTGCGGCTTATCCCTCACGGTTGGAACACGGCTGTGGGCCTCGCGGCTGACCTGCACCTGGCAAGCGCTCTGCCGGAGACCGACCTGGTCGAGTACTTGACCGGATCGCCCTATGTCGACGAGCTCGTTGAAGGTGGCTGGGAGCTTGACGAGGTTGGTATGTTGGCTATCCCCGACACGCCGGGCCTGGGCGTCGACCTGGACCTCGATGCTGTCGCTCGCTACACTGGGAATGCCTCCTGGCTTGGATAACCCGGCCTGCCCCGGCTTGACGGCTGACCATACATAGAGGAGATGGATGGAAGACGAGCTGACGCTAGTGGCGCCGGATGTTAAGTACCGCGAGGCCTTTATGGCGATGGTGGAGGACTTCTGTCGGGCCGGGGAAGACCGTTACCTGTATCTGCGCAACGCCTCGCAAGCAGAATTCGCCGCCCACGTGCGGCGGCTTAACAACGCGGCCAAAGGCCTCGGTTTGCGCCCAGGCTGGGTGCCGCAGACGACCTTCTGGACGCTGAGGACCGGGGTGACGCCGATCATCGGCACCGTCCAGTTTCGTCACCGGCTGACGCGGTCCCTCAAGAAGGAGGGAGGACATATCGGCTATGCCATCACGCCGTCGTTCCGTAACCAGGGTTACGGCACCCGCCAGTTGGCGCTGATGTTGGAGGAGGCCAGAGCACTTGGCTACCAGCGCGTTCTGGTTACCTGCGACACGGACAATATCGCTTCGGCCAGGGTGATACAGAAGAACGGGGGCGTCTTTGCCGGGGAATCGATCTCCGACTACTCCGGGAAGCCGGTCTCCCGTTACTGGATCTCGCTGGTATCTGAACCCACGGACTAGACCAGGCCAACTTGGCGCGGCAGGCTTGCTTAGCCGGCTAGCATGTCTGTGCTTGAATAGCCCATAGGAGCTCTCTTTATGACATCTGAGAACAACCGACCGAACATCCTCTTGATCACCAGCGATCAACACCATTGGAGCGGGATGGGGTACAACAACCCCGAGGTCAAGACGCCCAATCTGGACCGCCTGGCGACCGAAGGCATGATCTTCGATCGCAACTACTGTCCCAACCCCACCTGTACGCCGACGCGGGCCTCCCTGATCACCGGGCTGTACCCCAGCCAGCACGGGGCCTACGCGCTGGGCACCAAGCTCTCCGAGAAGGTGCACACCGTCGGGGAGGACTTCACCGCTGCCGGATACCGCACTGCTCTGGTGGGCAAGGCTCACTTCCAGCCGCTGCGCGGGACTGAGGAGTATCCTTCGCTGGAGTCCTATCCGATCATGCAGGATCTGGACTTCTGGCGCACCTATCACGGGCCTTTCTATGGTTTCGAGCGCGTTGAGTTGGCGCGCAACCATACCGACGAGGCGCACGTCGGGCAGCATTACGCTATCTGGATGGAGGAGCGTGGATGCGAGAACTGGCGCGACTACTTCCGCCCGCCCACCGGCAACAACCCGGATCAGCGGCGAACGTGGGAGATTCCGGAGGAATATCACTACGACGCTTGGATCGCGGAGCGGACCAACGCCCTGATGTCGGAGTACGCAGAGGCGGGCGAGAACTTCTTCCTGTGGGCCAGCTTCTTCGACCCCCATCCCAAGTACCTGGTCCCCAGGCCCTGGGACACGATGTACGATCCCGACGAACTGACCGTGCCCCAGAAGACACCCGGTGAGCACGAGAACAACCCACCCCACTTCCAGATGACCCAGGAGCCGAGCCCGGATTTCTCCGCGTGGCGCGAGCCCCACGGGAACGGCATGCACGGCTTCCACTCCCATCTACACGACCGAGACGAGCTGGCGAAGGACATCGCGATCTACTACGGGATGATCAGCTTGATGGACAAGTACATCGGCAGGATACTCGACCACTTGGAGGCGCTAGGTCTGGCGGAGAACACGCTGGTGGTCTTCACCACCGATCACGGACACTTCTACGGTCATCACGGCCTGATTGCCAAGGGGGCCTTCCACTACGAGGATATGATCAAGATCCCGATGGTCGCGCGCTTCCCCGGACAGATCCCGGCGGACCGGCGGAGTGACGCGCTGCAATCGTTGGTCGACTATCCGCAGACCTTCCTGAGCTTCGCCGGCATCGAGGCGCCGATATCGATGGCGGGTGTGGATCAGTCTGCGGTCTGGTCCGGGGAGCAGGATGCGGTACGCGAGCATATCGTCGTCGAGAACCGCCATCAGCCGACGACGATCCACCTGAAGACCTACGTCAACGACCGGTACAAGATCACAGTTTACTACGGCCGCGAATACGGTGAGCTCTTCGATCTGGTGAATGATCCCGACGAGGTGCACAATCTCTGGGATGATCCCGACCACGCGGAGCTCAAGGCCGAACTCACGATGGCATTGCTGCAAGCGGAGATGGGCAAGGAGCCGCTGTGGATGCCGCGCATCGCAGGCGCCTAGCGCCTTGCGGTTAGAGACTAGGAGGCATTCTCGTGCCCAGACAGCCCAATGTCCTTTGGATCATGACGGACCAGCAGCGGGCCGATGCTTTAGGCGCCGTGACGCCCTGGATGCACACCCCGAATCTCGATCGCTTGGCCGTCGAGGGCGTGCATCTGCGCCGGGCCTTCGCGCAGAGCCCGGTCTGCGTCCCCTCGCGCATCAACTACGTCACAGGTCGGTATCCCCATAGCCATCGCAACCGAGAGAACAACGCGCGTGTCGGGCCTGGAGAGCCGCACATCTTTCGCGTGCTCAAGGCATCGGGGTACAACCTCGGCATAATTGGAAAGAACCACATGTTCTATGAGGACGAACTCGTTAACCTCAATCTCGATTTGACGCACGTGGATAAGATGGGCGACAACAGCTCGCCGGAGGCGCAGGCCTACCAGGCGCATTGGGCCGAGTGCCGGCGCAGGCTTTGGGAGGAGGGTTCGTGGACGGCCTCATTCCACGACTTCCCAGAGGAGCTGACGCGGACCCATCGCACCGGCGCTGCGGCAGTTGACTACCTGCGGCAGGCGGATCCCAGTCGTCCCTTCTTTCTTTGGGTTTCCTTCGCCGACCCCCACGTTCCCCACACGGCGCCGCGGCGTTTTGCCCATCTCTACCCTCTCGAGGAGATGCCCGTCCCACCGGGTGCGCTGGCCTCTGAGGCCGAAGCAGAGGTGCGGGATAAGCCGAGACGCCAGGCGATCAAGCGCAAGGCCCAGGGCATGGTGGGCGCGCCGGAGGAGGGTCTGAGACGCTATCTCGCCGTCTATAGCGCGATGATTAGCTTCATTGATGAGTGGATCGGCAGGATTCTCTACACGCTGGCGATGCGCGGGCTCGCGGAAGATACGATCGTGGTCTTCGTCTCGGACCACGGCGACTTTCGTGGCGAGCATGGGATGGTGAAAAAGGACCTCCTGCTCTATGATGCCTTGCTCAACGTGCCGTGCATTATTCGCCATCCCGGCCACATCAAGCCCCAAGTCGTCGACGCGCTGGTCGAGCAGGTCGATCTCTACCCGACGTTGATGGACTACCTGAGGCTGGAGTTGCCGAAAGGGGTGCAGGGAAGGTCGCTGCGGCCCTTGCTGGAGGGCGACGTTGACGCCATCCACGGCGCGGTCTTCGGTGAGATATGCCCGCCCCTCTATCGCAACCCCTACGCGTCGGCCGACGGCTTTATCTCGGAGTGGGAGAAGTATCACGCTGCTGAGGGCCACCCCTTGCAGTGGACGGCTCCCTACAACGTCCCAGGCGACTACATCAAGTCGATCCGCACGTCGACTCGCAAGTATGTCTGGTACGCCAACGGTGAGGAGGAGCTCTACGATCTGGAAGCCGATCCGGGGGAGACCGTCAATCTTGCCGGCGATCCGGCCTATGCTGACGAGAAACGCATCCTGAAGATGCATCTCCTGGAGTGGCACGCCTTGTCCGAAGACCCGCTAGACTCCGGAGATGCGCGTGCCTTTGCGCAGAGGTATCCCTGGGCGACGGGTCGGTGACCTCCGGTCCCAAGATCGAGCTCGATCTGGAGCGGTGATCGAGGATCTCTTGCCGGGGATGTCAGTCGTCGCAACGCGCGTCTCTATGTCCACCTCTGTGTCGGCGGGCGTCCCCGGGTCAATGTGACGTCCGGTTCGGGTGTTAACACTCACTAGCTTTCGTTATCTTCTGGGAGGCCAAGCCAATGCCGAAGCACAACGTGTTGATCATACACTCAGACCAGCAGCGATACGACAGCCTGGGATGTATGGGTAATCCCCATGCTGAAACGCCGAATCTCGACCGTTTGGCAGGGGAGGGTTCGCTCTTCACCCGCCACGTCAGCAGCAATACGATCTGTATGCCCTCGCGCGCAAGTCTCTTCACAGGGCTCTACCCGCCGGGACACAACGTCTGGACGAACGGCGTGCCCCTGAATCGGCGAGAATACGCCACCGTGAACCCGCAGGCCGTTGGCGATCTGGTGCGGCCCGAGCCGCCCACTATGGCCGATCTTTTCAGCGCTGCCGGATATGACACGCTGGCGTTGGGCAAGCTGCACCTGACGCCCAACCTGGCGCCTCCCTCCTACGGCTTTCCCGAGAGCTGGTCACTCTGGGACGAGGGGCGCTTTGACGATTGGCACGGTCCCTACTACGGCTTCCACCACGTCGAGATGACCCAAGGTCACGGCGAGCAGCCCTGCCATCGCGGGCATTACGCGCTGTGGCTGCAGCGTGAGCATCCCGATATCTACGATGCGGTGGT
>JBNGDU010000330.1:0-8344 GCA_049975025.1 Anaerolineae bacterium | reverse complement strand
GTTGGCCGTGGCTGGCACGGAGGATGGCGCTCGCACCGTGGGCGCCGAGCCTGAGACGGTGGACGATGCCTACCGGTCACTGCGGGACGGGAGGATCTACCCCCCGACGAACGCGGAGACGGTGGCGGACGGCCTGCGCACCTTCCTGGGCGACGTGAATTTCCCCATCATCCAGAAACACGTCAGCGCGATCGTGACGGTGACCGAAGACGGCATCATCGGCGCTATGCGCCTGGTCTGGGAGCGGATGAAGATCATCATCGAGCCTTCGGCGGCGGTTCCGGTGGCGGCAGTGTTCGAGCACCCGGAGGTCTTTCGCGAGCAGCGAGTGGGGATCGTGATCTCAGGCGGGAATGTGGATCTGGAGCGCCTGCCTTGGGGATAAGCCAAGTTTGCGGCAGGCGTCAAGAATCAGAAGCCGAGGGTCACGCGGTCCCGGGGCGGACGATGAGAGATTCCGATCCTGACCTTGCGCTCTGTACGCTCCTTGTCGTGAGGTATCGTTTTTCAGAGGCGTCCTCTAAGTATCCTGCGTGGTCACATAGGGGCTCAAGGCCGCCCAGGCTTCCCGGAGGGCATCGGTGACCGCACTCTCGACGGTGGTGATCGGTTTGCCGCGAACCATGGTTTCGGTCACCGCCGTGTCGAAGGGAAGTCGGCCTACGAGCGGCACCTCATGCCGCTCGCAGTAGGTCGTGATTGCATTAGCCTGATTTGAGCTGAGATCCGCCTTGTTGAGCAGGACCGCGGCTGGAACTCGGAAGTGGGCCGCTGTCTGCAGGATGCGCTCCAGGTCGTGCACTCCGGCGACGGTTGGTTCAGTGACGATCAATGTGAGATCCGCGCCCGCCAGTGTGGAGATCACAGGGCACCCAATGCCGGGAGGCCCGTCGACGATCACCAGGTCGGCCCCGTCATCCTTGGCCCGCAGCCGGGCCATCTGCTTGATGAGCGTCACGAGCTTGCCGGAGTTCTCCTCCCCGGCGCGAAGCTGCGCATGGTAGAGGGGGCCCAACCAGGTCTCCGAGACGAACCACTGACCGGCTAGCCTGGGGACCATCGAGATCGCGTCGAAGGGACAAGCGTAGTAACAGGACGCGCAGCCCTCGCAGGCGACGGAATCCACGCGGTACGAGCTCGTCGCAGGATCCGAACCGGTCACGGAAGACGCCGCGGAGGAGGGGGCCACGATGGCGTCAAAGCGACAGACCTCGGCACATCGCCCGCAGGCCTCGCAAGCCTCGGGGTCGATCACCGCGAGCTCACCGCTCCGAAATGGATGCTCGGATTCCTGCTTGGCGTCGAGCACGAGCTCTAGGTTTGCGGCGTCCACATCGGCGTCGGCGAGTACCAGGCGGTGCTCGGCTGTCGCCAGGTGAGCCAAACCCGCGGTCACCGTGGTCTTGCCGGTCCCGCCCTTGCCGCTAAGAACCGCCAGCTGTTTCATATGTCTGCCTCGTCGTTTCGGTGTGGGGTCCGGGCCGTCGCGTTGAGGGCGACAAGGTCCCGGTAAAGCTTCTGGAAGGCCTCTCGATACTCGGGATGGATGTCCACGAGGGTGCGTCCTTCTGCGATGCCCTCAGCGATGGCACGCTCCAAAGGGATGCGCATCAGAATCGGTATTCCCGTTGCTGCGCAGTAGTCTTCCACTGCCTCATCTCCTACGTCAGCACGGTTCACGACGACGGCGACAGGCAACCCGAGTTCTCCGCGGGCCACATCCACCGTCGCGCGGAGGTCATGGAGGCCAAAGGGGGTTGGTTCGGTGACCAGCAGCGCCACGTCGGCGCCATGGAGCGTTTCAACTAACGGGCACGCGGTGCCGGGTGGCGCATCCAAGATGACCGTGCGCTCGCGGGCATCCGGCGGCAACGCCCAGCGCTTCAGCTGCCGTATCACCGGGGGCGCCATGGCTTCGCCTATGCCGAGTTCGCCTTGCGCGAACCCTATGCCGTCCACGTGGCCTTGTTCGAGCTTTCCTATCACCTGCGGCACCTCCCGGATCGCCCCAACGGGGCACTGAAGCGTGCAGCTGCCGCAGCCATGGCACAGTTGCTCGAAGACCAGGACCTCCTGACCGATCACGGATATCGCGTGGTATCTGCAGACCTCAGCGCAGCGACCGCAGGCGGTGCATTTGTCAGCGTCTACTTCAGGTATCAACTGAATCGCCTCGCGGGTCTCGGTGAGCTCTGGTCGGAGGAATAGAGCTGCGTTGGGCTCCTCAACGTCGCAGTCCACGTAGATGGGATCGGCTTCGCTAAGGGCTAGCGCCAGACTTACCGCGACGGTGGTTTTGCCTGTGCCGCCCTTGCCGCTGGCAACCGCAAGGATCATTCGTGTATCTCCAGTTCAAGTTCAGTGCCCGCCGGACAGGGCTGCGCGACGTCTAGGCCAAACGCTGCCTGGAGCGTGTAGAGCGCTCGAGCGCCCGAGCAGTGGTTGAGGTAGATGCGTGTGAGCCTGGGCATATCGCGCAAGACCGTCACGATCTTGTCCAGGTGGTCGGCATCGGCTGCGACGAGATGCGTACCCCCGGCGATAGCGACGAAGTCGCGGTTGTCCAACTCGTCCGCGGCGAACTCTTGAGCCTTCGCCAGCGTGTTGAGCAGGCCCGCGTGGCAACAACCACAGAGGAGTACCAGACCGGCGGGGGTCTCCACGATCAAGGACATGTCATCCCGATAGGGGTCCGGCTTCCAGTCATCGCCTTCGCGCACCAGGTGGCGTTTGCTGCTTCCCAATGGCTCAGCCCGAGACGTGATCTCGCCGGTTGTCCAGACACCGGGCACGACCTGCTGCGGCAGAACGTCCAGGTGCAGAGACACGTGCTCCGTCAGCATCTCTCGCTCCATGGGAATGCCAATGGCGTGCGGAGATTCCCTACTTCCCGAGTAACGCGGTCGGAATAGATCGGGGTGGGCGTAGAGTGGCAGGTCGGGTCGGGTGTCCTTAAGCAGGTCAGGTAGCCCGCCTGTATGGTCATAGTGGGCGTGGCTAATGACCAGGGCATCGATGCTTCGGGCATCGACGGCCATCTCCTCCATGTTGTGGCGTAGAACGGTTCCGCTTTGGCCTGTGTCGAAGAGCACGCGCCCAGTTTCTGACTCAATAAGGAAGGCCAGTCCGTGCTCACCCCATAGCTGGGTGCTGGTCCGTACGGTGTTCGTCACCAAGCAGGTGATCTTCATGTTCGACTAGGTCTTCCGGATCATAGTGGTGCCGCACTCAGGGCACTTCTTCTTGGTACAGGGCTCGCCTGCCACGTGGGGCTCCTCGTGTCCACACGCCGGGCAGACACACTTGCCGCCGGGTCCGGCGGCCCAACCACCCATACGGCCTCGTCCACCGCCGCCTCCACTGCCTCGTCCTCTTCCCATGATTTGCCTCCTCAGTCTCTAGAACTCACTACTTCCTCCAGGACCCTCTCAACCAACTCAACGACCGCCTCGCCAACGATGGCGGGTCTGCTGAGCGCTCCGTTGTGAAGCGGGTTGCTGGACATTGCGGGACGTCTCGCGTGGTGAGGTCTGGATGCGCGTGTCAGACCCTGGGAACACCGAACGCACGAGAGCCTGCAACGCCCGAAGTGCCACTCGGGTCAACGCGAGGGTCGCGGCTGCCGTCACGGTCTCGGTCAAAGGTGCTGGTTGGTTTGACTTCGAGGCCGGTAGAACCTCGACCTCGACGGGCTCTATCTGCTGGTCTGATACCTGCACGATCTCTCCCGACGTCTTGCTCATATTACTACCTCCAGCTTTCTTTCTACTAACTCCTTGCCTCAATGAAGCTGCGGTCACCCATGATTGTGTCGGTGGGCCAAACTCTCAGGACAGGCGCCGGATTCGGTTAGGTCGCCGCGCAGATAGCAGTCCAGGGCCTCACCGACGGTCCCGTTGGCGCCTGTGGCGATCTGGATGCCGTAGTGATCGAAGAGGGCAATGGCCCGCCTGCCCATCCCACCGCTGATCATCACCTCCGCCCCCAGACCCTTGACAAAGGCCGGGACCTGACCGGGCTGGTGGTTGGCGTAATGGGGGTTAGCGACGCTTTCGACCGCTTCTACCTCGTCGCTGTCTACTTCTATCAGCGTGAAATAGGGGCACCTTCCGAAGTGGGCACTGACCGGCGCCTCTAGGCCCTCCTCGGTCTTGGCGGAAACCACGATGCGTGTTGTCATGAGCCACCTCCTGCAGATGATAGCCGAACTTGAAATAACATCCAGCGAGTTTCACTGATTCCGAAGTTGGGATGCAATTCAGAATCTCGAGCCTCTCGATGCCACGTGGGACCGGCCCGGCCCGCTGAGCTGTGAGAGTGAGCCGGCTTTGAAGGCCTCAACGGCCTCACGGACGGTTGTTCCTGCCAATACGTAGGCCGGAATGCCCGCCATTTGAATTACGCGGAAGGCGTTAGGTCCCATCCGTGGGCAAACCACGGCGTCAGGTCCGTGCTCGACGACAGACTGCGCTGCCTGGATACCTGCCCCACCGGGGGCACTGATGGCCGGGTTGGGGAGCGTTTCGACATCGAGGGTATCAGTGTCGACGAAGACGAAAACGGGTGCACGTCCGAAGATGGAGCTTACGGGGGCGTCCAGCCCCTCATCATTTGCTGGGATCACAATGCGCATGGCATCCTCCAAGATCTAGTTTGTCTACCTGATGTTTGCCTGTTTGTAGTCGATTCCGAAGAGGCTCGATGTCGCCTGCTGCGGTCAACCTCGTTCTATTCTACCGTCTATTGACAGTATGTCAATAGTCGACCTGGGTTGGCCATCCGCCAGTTGCGATCAGCGTGGCAAGGGGAAGCCGGGATAAGCCGTAACCGTGGGGTGGACGGCGGGCATATCCCGGCGAGGTAACTCGCTATATGTGCCAATGTCGCGCGCCGCCGCCGGCGCGTCCAGGCGTTGGCTTTCGCTCAGGGCAGAAGGAGCAGCTTACCCTTTGTCTTTCGATTCTCGATGTACCGGTGTGCTTCGGCAGCATCGGGCAGCGGGAACGCTTTGTCTACGGGGACATCGAGCGAACCCGCGGCCATCCACGCGAAAAGGTCTGATGCTCGCTCGACCAACTCGTCGCGTGTCGCCGCATAGTCGCCAAGCGTCGGACGGGTCAGGAAGAGCGATCCTTTCTGATTGAGGACTTGCGGATCGATAGGCGCAACCGCGCCGCTTGCCTGTCCGTAAAGCACCATGTATCCGCGGGGACGGAGCACGTTCAGGCCCTTCCGGAATGTGGCTTTGCCGACGCCGTCGTAGACGACGTTGACGCCCATACCTTCGGTCAGACGCAGTGTCGCTTCTTCGAAGTCCTCCTGCGTGTAAAGGATAACGTTATCAGCGCCGGCGCCACGTGCCCGCTCAGCCTTCTCCTCTGTGGATGTCGTGCCGATAACGTGCGCACCGCGCAACTTGGCCATCTGTACCAATAGCCCACCCACGCCGCCGGCTGCCGCGTGGATCAGAGCGACGTCACCTTCCTGGAGTGGGTAGGTGGTATGGCTCAAGTAATGGGCCGTCAACCCCTGCAGCATCACAGCGGCTGCCTGGTGTGGCGTTACGCCATCCGGTACCGGCACCACGTTGTCGACGGGGACAGCGGCGTACTCCGCGTATGATCCCCTTGTCATCACGTAGGCGACCCGATCGCCGGGCTGCACTTCGCTCACGCCAGGGCCTACTTCGACCGCCGTCCCGGCTGCCTCGACGCCGGGGATGAAGGGGAGGTCGATCTTGTATTGGCCTGTGCGGTGGTACGTATCCACAAAGTTCACACCAGCAGCCGCGATCTTGATAAGAACCTGTCCATTGTCGGGCGTCGGTCGGTCAACGCTCTGATAGCTCAAGACCTCCGGCCCGCCGTGCTTCCGAACCTCTATGGCTTGCATCTTATCTCCTTGCATATCACCAGTATACTACAGCGTATGGCAGAGAATCGGGCGGTCTATGGTTGACCTGGGTTGGAGTTGCGTTGGCTGAGGCCCAAATGCCCCCCGCGTCGGTTGTAACTGCCCCGTGGAGCGGTAGAATGCATGGCGATGCTTGGACAAATTACTGACAGATCTCTAGGATGCGTGAAATACGGTCGCCGCTTCGTCTACCTGGTGCTGGCAACGCTGGCACTGTGCTGCTCTACGGCCTGTTCTAGCCGCGCCGCTCAGCGGCGTCTCTATCGCGATGTCGTATCGTGGTTGGACGCGAACGCTCTCGCGGTGGAGACTCTGGCGATCCCTGCCGGCCAACGAGGACATTTCGAGGGAAGAACCTTGGTTGAAATGCCCAGCCATGGAGATGCGTTTGCGATGCTTAGTACGCTGGACGCGGAGCTCCCGGACTACGTCCTGGCGGTCAGCTGCATCGGTTGGGACGGCGTCCAGGCGCAGCCGTGGTTCCAGGCGCGCTATCGTGTGGTGCAGAGTTGGTCACAAGCCGCGGTCGCGGCGTCGCCGATCACGCTCTACGCCTATGAGCCCACGCCGTTCGATGCCGCCAGACGCGTCCCAGTTGAGGGTCGGTTTGAGACCCCGTCGATCGTACTGCGCGGGTATGCCGTCAGCAGTCCGCGGTTGATCCCCGGCGAGCCTCTGCATCTGATGCTTTATTGGGATGATGTGCCGGGCTATGACTTCTCGGACCTCGTGGCGGTGGTGCGGCTCGTCGGTCTCACACACGGTGACGTGTGGGCTGAGGCCCGCGATCGATTGCACCCCTCCGGGCTGGCTTGGACCCCGGATGCGCGACTTGCCGGACGCTACACTCTGGCCCCCTCTGAGGATCTACCTGAAGGAGAGTATGCGCTTGAGGTTTCCCTGATACAGGACACCGGGCGCACGATTCCGGTTTCTGCTTCCGGTACGTCCGCCGATACGGAGGAGCGCCTGCTCCTCACGACGGTTTCGCACCCCCCCGACGTTGCGCGTGCGCCGATTGCAGTGGATCACGAGGTCGATTATCGTTTCGGCGAAGCGATCCGTCTCCTGGGCTACGACGCGCCTGGGCGGGCGAAGCCCGGCGATCGGATACGTTTCGCGCTCCTGTGGCACGCGGTTGGGGATGTGGTGGGTGATTACACGGTCTTTGTACACGTGGTCGACGACGGCGGCGACCCGGTTGCTCAGGATGACGCGAAGCCTGTCTACTGGTTCTATCCCACCACGGCTTGGGAGCCCGGCGACTACGTGCGGGATGAGCACGTTCTGAACCTCCCACCTGCATTGCCGCGAGGCGATTACGAAGTCTCGGTGGGCCTCTACGATGCGAAGACGGGTGACCGGTTGACGGTCCAGGGCCCGGATACATCGGGGAGTTCCGATCACGTCCTCGTCAGTACGCTGGCTGTGCGGTGAGCGCCGATCATGAAGCGTTTCCTGGTACCCATCGCGTTGTTGCTGGCGGTCGGCCTGGTCTTGGTCCTGGCGCAAGCGGTGGAGCAACGAGCGCGAACCTCGGCTTCAGGTCCGGGGCCGGGACGTCCTGCCATCTCGCCGCCGCCGGGCAGCTATCCCCGCGGCACGAGCGTGTCGTTGCAGGCGAGCCAACCCCGGGCCGAGATCGTCTTCACGACGGACGGCACGGTGCCGACGGCGGCGGTGGGCCACCGCTACGATACGCCTCTTCGCCTCGACGCCGCGTTCCCCGGTGTCACGACGCTACGCGCCGTGGAGGTGTTGGGTGGGGAGACCGGCCCTGTGCTCAACGCTACCTATCTCGTCGGCTTTGAGCCGACGCTGCCTGTGGTAGCGATCACGGCGGAGCCGGCGGACCTCTGGGATGCGGAGCGGGGCCTCTTCGTCAACACCTCGTGGCGTGGGGCGGACTGGGAGCGCCCGGTGCACGTTACCGGTTTCCTCGACGGCGCGGTTGCCTTCAGCGAGCCGGCGGGCATGCGCATCGACGGTCGGGAGCCTTGGACGGCTGAAAAGCAGTCGCTGCGCCTCTACTTCCGGCAGGCGTATGGAGCGGGCCGCATCAGCGCGCCCCTCTTCCCCGGTCATCTCCATCAGCCCGCGCAGGATCAGGTCTATAAGCGATTGTTGCTGCAGGCCGGCGTACGCGATCCGCGATGGTCGCTCCTGCGGGACCATCTGGTGTCTGAGGCCGCCAGGGCGATGGGCTTTCCGCTCGCGGAGGGGCGATTTGTCTGGCTCTTTGTGAACGACGTTTCCTGGGGTGTCTACAGGCTGACGGAGCGCGTGGACCGCTTCTTCCTGGAGGACAACCTCGCCATCGCGTCCGCGGACGTCGTTCGTGAGGGCGATGCCCGGGAAGGGACCGACGAGGCTTGGGAGGCCCTGGTGGACTTCGTCGAGTCCCACAACTTAGGCGACGTGGCCCACTACG
>JBNGDU010000329.1:0-8356 GCA_049975025.1 Anaerolineae bacterium | reverse complement strand
GTGTACGGGCGCGTGGCGCGTACGGGCGCGTGGCGTGTGCGTGGCGTCTGCGGGCCCGACCGGAATGACAGAAGCGGGCAATCGTAGCCTGAAGCGCGCGACGCTGCGCGGTGGCGGCGATCAGGATGACGGGCCTGGTCTCTTCTGGCTCCAAATGCAATCGCCCTGCCAGAACGGCGTTGCGAAGTTCACTGGAAGCAGTATACTAAGCATAGAGTTGGGGTAAGTCCACGCTGACGCTGTCGCCAAGCTACTGTCTACCGCAGAGCACCCATCTGCTTGAAGACTACATCCGTCATAGCGTCGTAGACGTGCCGCAACGCCGCTTTCGCCGCCGCTATCGGTCAGTCTGATATCTACCCGAGGCTTCTTCAGCGCCATCCTAGTCCAAACAACAGCCTCTTACTCTTCGAGACGCTCCAAAGCGTGGCGCACTCCTAGGTTCATCCTATCAGCATAAGGAGGCCACAGATGAAGGTTTACGTCACCGGCGCTACGGGTTTTATCGGCACACACCTGATGCACCTGATGGCGCAGACGGATCATGAGCTCACGTGTCTGGTGCGAGAGACTAGCGATGTCAGCACGCTGCGCTTACTGGGGATCCCGACGGTCGTGGGTGATGTCACCGACCGCGCGTCCCTGGAGCGAAGCATACCGGGCCACGATGCCCTGATCAACCTCGCGAACGTCTACGACTTCTGGGTGCCGGATAAGCGAGTCTACCACGAGGTCAACGTGGAGGGCACGCGCAACGTCCTGGAGACCGCGTTGGCAGCCGATGTCGCCAAGGTCGTCCACGTGAGCACCTTCGTCATCTACGGCAAGCCTGTGGAGTGCCCTTTCGACGAGGAGTGCGAACCTGGCCCGGTCCGCTTTAGCGAATACGCACAGAGCAAGTACGAGGGCGATTTTGTCGCCTGGGAGCTGTACGAGCAGAAGAGACTGCCTCTGGTCCTCATCTACCCCGGCGCCGTCGTGGGGCCGGGTGATCCGAAGCCCACGGGCCGGTACATCGCCAACTTCATTAACGGACGCCTGCCCGTCACAGTCTTTGGCGAGTCTCGCATGTCTTTCGTCCACGTGAGAGACGTCGCCAAAGCCATCCTATTGGCCCTGGAAAAAGAGGGTAACATCGGCGAGAAGTATCTGGTAGCCCCAGGCGCGATCTCGTTCGATGAGATCAACGCGATGATCAGCGAGATCACAGGCGTCCCCGTGCCCAAGATCCCGCTCCCAGACTTCATGGTGATGCTCAACGCCAGATTGCTCACGGCACTCGCGGACATAACGAAGAAGCCGCCATGGCGAGGGATGTCCGTCGACCAGATGCGCACGATGATGGAGGGCGGTCAGGTCGCTACCAGCAAGGTCGAGCGTGAGCTGGGCCTCACCTACACGCCTATCCGCACCGCGATCGATGAGGCGATTGCCTCGTACCAAACCAGCCCATAGGAACGACCCGAGGATCAGCGCAATTCCAGAGCCCAAACCCTCTGGGAAACTCGAGACCGACCTTTGCGGCACCACAACCCTGGAGGCTGCGTTGATCCTCGCTCGTGCTAGCCCCTGCGCGACGAACGGCAAGCGATGAGGCGAGGCTGTTGACTTAACTTCCTGGACAAGACCCTCACTACAGATGCGGGAAACCGAAGTGCCGGCAGCGCTTCGCACGGGACGGCCCCAGTACCGCTCTCGGAAATTGTAGAACCCACAATGACCAACGTTAGCCGAGTCCCCACCAGATTGTTTTGACAGCTGCCAACGCTCGATGCCCGCCTCGAGCAGCAGATGAGCGCCCCCCCTGCAAGGAACGCCAAGGTCAATGCCCACGCAGGGGCATGCAAAGCGCCTCCGGCATCACTTCCACGGAGATAACCGCGAGAAGAACCCCTCTGTGAGGGGCGGAGAATGACCTTTCCCCGCAACCCGTCGCCTGCCCGGTCTGCCGCTCGCGCTCCTGCGAGCCCCTTCGGCGCCGGCGGGAGGCTCTCCGGCAACGCTTCCCATGCACGCGCCACCCCGTGGTTCGTGCTCCGCCCTGTTCCATGCTACGATTGTTCTTTGAGGCTAAGCTATCGACGGTCCTGGCAGCGCCGCGATCAGGTGGGGCTCGCATCGTGGGCTGCAGAGCCGCGAATATAACAGTGAGAAGGGAATAAGGGAGTCGGGACAATGGACGGCAGGGTTCTTGTCACCGGAGCATCTGGGCTGGTTGGCGCCAACCTGGTTCGCGAGCTGCTGGCGCAGGGGCGGAACGTGCGCGCGATGGTACACACCGACCGGCGAGCCCTAACTGCCCTAGACGTGGAGGCATTTCCGGCGGACGTGCGCGACCCGGAGGCGATGGAGCGAGCGACGGCAGGGGTAGACGTGGTCTACCATCTCGCCGGAGCGATCTCGTTGGCCATGGACTCCGGCCGGGAGATGGATGCGATCAACGTCTTGGGAACGCGCAATGTCGTGGCCGCCTGCTTGCGCAGCGGGGTGCAGCGGCTGGTGCATTTCAGCTCGATTGACGCCGTGCGCCAGGAACCGCTTGACTTGCCGGTGGATGAAAGCCGCCCGTTGGTCGACGAGAACCTTACCGCCGCCGAGATAGCGCTCATCCCACCCTACGATCGGTCCAAGGCACAGGGCGAGCGCGAGGTACAAGCGGGCATCGCCCGTGGCTTGGACGCGGTCATCCTGCGCCCCACCGCCATGCTCGGGCCCTACGACTTCAAGCCCAGCTACGTGGGCCAAGCGCTGATCCAACTGGCGCGTGACAGAATCCCCGCACTGGTGAGCGGCGGCTTCGACTGGGTCGATGTGCGCGATGCGGTGGCGGGGGCGCTGCGCGCCGAGGAAATGGCGCCGCCTGGGGCGCGCTACCTGCTGAGCGGGCACTGGCATACTATCCGCGAGGTGGCGGAGCTTGTCGCATCCATCACGGGCCAAGCCGCGCCGGCTCTCACCGTTCCGCTGGAGTTAGCAGACGCCGTCGCGCCGCTGATGACGCTCCTGGCGCGCTTCAATGGCAGCCACCCGATCTACACGCGCGTGACGCTAAGCGTACTGCGCAGTAACCGTCAGGTCAGCTCCGCCCGTGCGGAGCGCGAGTTGGGATATACCGCTCGCCCACTGGCGGAGTCGGTGCGAGATGCCCTGGCGTGGTTCCAGGAGAACGGCTATCTGGCGGAGGCGCGCCCGTGATCGAACGTGCGCTGAACCTCTTCATGGTCCTGTCCGGGCTGGGCGTGGCAGCGGCGGTGTTTGCCCTGCTCTTCTTCATCAGCGCCCCGTATGGGCGGCACCTCCGCCGGGGTTGGGGCCCACTGATCGAGAATCTGTACGGCTGGGTGATCATGGAGACGCCCGCTGCCCTGGTGTTTGCAGTGTGCTTTGCCACCGGGACCGTCCCGAGAAACGCTCCCGCGGTGTCGTTCTTCAGCATGTGGGAGCTCCACTACATCCACCGCGCCTTCGTCTACCCGCTGACCATCCGCGACGGGCACAAGAAGATGCCCATCACGGTGATGCTACTGGGATTTGGCTTCAACGTCGGGAACGCCTATGCCAACGGGCGCTATCTCTTCAGCCTGTCGGGCGGCTACCCGCAGAGGTGGGTGCACGACCCCCGATTCGTCACGGGCCTGATCCTGTTTGTGGCGGGCTACATCATCAACCGTTGGGCGGACCTGGCCCTGCGCAACCTGCGCAAACCCGGCGAAACCGGCTACCGCATCCCCTACGGGGGCCTATTCCGCTGGGTCTCCTGTCCCAACTACCTGGGTGAAATCGTGGAGTGGTCTGGCTGGGCCCTGGCGACGTGGTCGCTGCCGGGGCTGGCCTTCGCCGTGTGGACCTTCGCCAACCTGGCCCCGCGCGCTCGCTCGCACCACGCCTGGTATCACGCCAATTTCCCCGAGTATCCGGCAGAACGCAAAGCACTGATTCCGGGGATCTGGTAATGGAACCACCATCCTTGCAGATCGACCCGTCCTGGACGCGCCCGTAGACATCACGGCGTTGGGAAACGCGTCTATGTATCCATCGTGGCTCAGCCTGCACCCCAGTTCAGGGCATCCTCAACCGGGCAGGCGTCGATGCACGCCCCACAGGCAAAGCAATCCCGGTGCAGCGTGCGATCTTGTTAGAAATCCGCCATCGCACCGGAGGGACATGCCTTGACGCACAGCTGGCAGCCTTTGCAGGCTTCACGTAGGACGCGCCCGATTTGAGCGGCGCCGCGACACGTCGCGCCCAGGGCAACAACATCAGTATTACAAGCGCCAGGCTGAGCAGTGATGTGGGCAGGAACATCGAGAAACGTCCCGCCTACACTGCCGTCGCTATGCCCAGTGGCAAGCCCACGCCAAATTCCAGCAGTCCGGCGCCCAGGCCGGTCAGCCGCACCCATTCGGCAGGCCTGAGCAGGAGGCCGATGGTGAACACGCCCCGGCACGCCGCCGCGATTCAGTTGAGGCGCTGCACGGCGACGAAGAGCGTCATCTCGGTGGTGATCATCTTATTAGTGCTGGCGACACCATTCATAAAGCACAGCACCATAGCAATGCTGCAGAAAAGTCCGACCGGGGCGATGCGCCAGTCCACTTTGCGCACCACAAAGAGCAACAGGCCGTAGGCGACCAGGTTGGGCACGAAGATCACCGTCGTGTAGGGCGGCAGATCGCGAGTCACCGGCGGGATCATAGCAAAAAAGCTGCCCTGCAGCGCTAGGCCCTTGGCGACGACGGCCAACGTCCAACCCCATGAACGTTGAGTCAGGAAACCGTAGGCTGTCAGCGCCCAGAGAACGCTCGCCACGGTGCTCACGTCGTTCAGGGCCGGAAAGATGTATTGCACGATAGTCTTCTCGTCGGGTCAGCCAGCGGCGGCCTCGGCGACCATGACCGGATCGTACCAGCGGATGCAAAGCGACAACGAACCGACGATGCCAAGCACGACGCCCACGAGCGCGATAGCGGCGCCAACTTGGTAGCGGATGGATTGCATACTCAGACCTCTTAGCGGCGAGATGTCGATGTCATTGACCGGTGGGGCACAAAAAAGCCCAGGGCGTTGCCTAGAGCATACACTCTGGGTGTTGAACCGTCTGTGACTTAGGTCAACCGTGAGACTCCACGTCTATCGACCCGCTCCCGAAGTCCCTCGGGATCCAGAATGATGATGGCCTCACGCGAGACGGAGATCAACCCGTCCTCTTCCAGTCCACGTAAGGCCCGGTTGATGACATAGGTCACGGTGCCCAGCTGCGCCGCGATCTCAGCTTGGGTGGCCCAGCGGTGGCGTTGCATGACGCCATCCATCGCCTCTTCAAGCAACCGACGGGCAAGACGCATCTCAACGGTCCGCAAAGAGAGGTCTTCCACCAGATCCACCAGTCCGCAGACGCGCTCCGCGAGTTGGCAAACGACACTGTGCATTAGGGCAGGGAATCGCTCCATCAGCACCAACAGATCGCGGCCCTGAACAAACCAGATAGTGACTGGCTCCAGCGCGATCATCGTCAACTGTGCAGGACGCCGGGTGAAGACGCTGGCGACGCCGAAAACTTCGCCCGGCTGGAAAACGTTCACAATCTGCTCGCGACCATCGGGCGATGTGCGTACACCTTTGAGGGTGCCCTCTTCGAGAATCCCCAGTCCGGGACACGGGTCGCCTCTCAGAAAAACCACAGCGTCAGCATCGTAGCTATGACGCGAGGCAATCACAGCAACCGCGCAGCAAACGCGTTCATCCAATCCCTCGAAGTACGGGAGCTCGGATAGAAGGGCGGCGAGTTTTGAACGAGAGGTGTCAGACATAGACAATCCTTCGGAAGTTCGGTCTGCAAACAGATCAGCATTGTCTCGGGCCAGTGAACCCAGGGCTTGTAGATGAACCCCTGCCTATGGTCACCCAACGGGATCGTCTCATCGCCCTCTCCGTTGCGTTGATCCCTGATAGGTCCCCCACTGCGGATGACATGGCCCGATAAGACAATATCAGTATACGTCAAAAAGCCCGGCCAGGATAATCTCCGTGACCGGGCTCGGCGTGGGGTTCGCGCTGTGATTACGCGGTATCCCAGAATGCGCCGCTGCGGGGTGTCACCTGCTGTGATGATGAGATTACGCTGATCCACAGGCTCAGGCCGCTCAGGATCAGCGCGCCGCCGCCGAGCATAAGCGGGCCGCGCAAGACGTCGATCCAGACCGGTAGATGGGTCGGCGCTGTCCACGAATACGTCGTCAGTGCAAAGAAGCCACAGACGATGAGGGCCGCTCCTCCGGCGGACGATTTACCGCCCCGAAACGGTTGGCGGAAGTCCAAGCGTTCGCGTATCGGCGGCAGGCGCAGCAGCAGAAAGACCGCCAGTGTGAACGCGGTAATGTAGAAGCGCACGTTGACCGGGGCGGAGGCCCCGCGCACGATCTGCGATACCGCCATCTGAACGCCGGAAGTCACCGCACCGGCGAGCAGCACGAGCAGCGCGTTGCGATACGCGTGTTCACCGCCGCGCATCAGGGCGATGGTGACCGGGATGCCCCAGATGCCCGTGGCAAGGCTAAGCACCACCAACGCCTGATAGAGCGGCTTATACGGCACCAATGCGGTCATGCTCTCGTACTTCTCCGCGCCGAACGCGACGCATGTCGTCCCTGCGCCGCCCACGAGCGTGAAGAAGACGGTCAGTCCCATGAACACAACTGCGATACCACGTATCAACTTCAACGGTTTCTTGGGTTTGATCATGATAACTCCTTAGGATGAAGTTCGGTTTATGCCCCTGCGATCAGCACCACCATCGAGCCCAACATGTAGAGCGACGCCCCCCAGAATCGACCCCTTGGTCGACGAGAACAGGAACTTCAGGCAATCGACGAGGACGCGCACGTACCACCTCCCCAGTTGTGTCCACAGCTCAAGCGTAGCAGAACAGTTCGGCGGCGTCATTGACTTAAGTCAAACAAGCCCAAAGGTGCCCGCAGGCCGGAGGGCAGAAAAGCGTGCGCCCGCTTATGTCTGATCTCAACACGGTTCAACTTTCACGCAGCGACTGCTCCGTCCAACCATGGCCTCTCGGATGCAACAGCATCCTGGGATTTCGCGGCAAGGCGCAAGGGTGAAAATGCACCCAGGCTTTGAGCGGAGCTCAGCCCAAAAACGACACCTAATATAGAGTGGATTAGCGAGCGGAACCCTTGCAGAATCCACATCCTCTGCTATAATGTGGTTTGTAAATGGGTGAGTAGCTCAGTTGGTTAGAGCGCACGGTTCACATCCGTGAGGTCCCGAGTTCGAGTCTCGGCTCGCCCACACGGGTCACGTTCTTCGGCGGGAAAGAAGGCGTGACCTTTTTTTGTGTGCCAACCACAGCATCAGTTCGATCAGCAAGTCCTCGAATGAGGATCGCCGCCAGGATTGGCGCCAACCTCCTATCGGGAGGCGCGCTCTTCGCTCTCGCCTACATCATCCTTGTGGGCGTCACGGACCGGGGGCTTCAGTTGGATGCTGGGATTCAGCATGAGCCCCACCCTGATGATCATCCTCATATCGGTCCTTATGGGACTGTCGAGGCACGCTGTCTTGGTGGCACTCGCCTTTACCGATAGCTAACGCAAGTTAGAACCGCCATCTTCAGCCAGACCGAAAGCAAACCATGGCTTCTTCGTGACGGATCTGTCAGACGCGCAGTCAACTGGGCTTTTCTATTTGCCAAACAGTGCTATACTAAAAACGTAAGAAAAGATGGCCTCAGAACCCGGAGAGCGTGTTTTTCTTGCGATCTATCTAGGACAGAGTGAGGCGGGAAACTCACTGAAGGTAAGAGTTTAGCGACAAGGAGGGTCATGGGATGCTGACGATTATGGAACAAAGCACCGAGACGTGTCTGGGAATCAAGGTAAGTGGGAAGCTGAAGGCCGAGGACTATGATAAGGTCGAGCCCCTGCTCAGCAACGCTATCAAGGCGCACGGGACCGTCAACCTCGTCATCCACATCGAGGATTTCGAAGGATATGGCGACACGGATGCTCTCAGGAAAGACCTCCAGATGGCGTTCAACGAGTACAAGGACGTGGCCAAAGTCGCCATCGTAGGCACCGAAGACTGGCAAGAATGGTTTGCGAAGATCATCGATCCATTGACGCTGGGCACTGACGAGCGCTTCTTCCAACCGGATCAGACGGATGAGGCCTGGACCTGGGCGTGCGGGGTCGATTGGAAAGCGTAGGTCACCCTCGGGATTCGCAGCTGGACACAGGGCGCGGCTTAAGGGCCGCGCCCTTCGCGTTCTCCTGGCCGCGTTTTCGCAGGGTGCATTCGGCTTTTGGGGAAATAACAAGATGATTGTCGGCGAAACTGCTTT
>JBNGDU010000328.1:0-8402 GCA_049975025.1 Anaerolineae bacterium | reverse complement strand
ACGGTGGCCTTCGCCCACGTCCTGCTGGACGCGCTGACGGTGGCGGTGCTCTACCGTCTGGGACGGAGGATCGCCGGCTATCGCGTGGGGCTGGGCGCGGCGCTGCTCTACGCGCTCAACCCGTCGTCCTGGCGCTTCTGTAACGAGCTGCTGACCGAGATCTTCTTCGGTCTGCTGCTGACAGCGTCCGTATGGACCTTCACGCGCTATCTGCTCCGGGGTCGCAACGCCGATGCGCTGCGCTGTGGTGTGCTCTTCGGGCTGGCGATCCTGTGCAAGCCCAACCTCCAGTTCCTGCCACTCGTCTTCTTGGTGATCCTGGTTCACGGCTTGACGACGCGCGAAGGCGCGTCGGGACCGGGCCGCTGGCTGCAAGGTATCGCCATCATCATAGGCACGATTCTGGCGATGCTCATGCCGTGGACGGTGCGCAACCGGGTCGTGTTCGGGGAATGGTTCTATACTCGAACCTTCGACGACAACCTGGCCCACGTCAGCGCCGTGGCGACGCTGGCCCATGTTCGGGGCGAGGCCGTGGCGCCCTGGTCAGCTCGCTGGGAGGAGTTGTATGAGGAGATCATCGTGCGGACGGCGCTTCGCTACGGCTGGGACGAGGTGGATGACGCGCAACTATCGGCGCGCGAGCGGGACCAACGCCTGCAGGAGGTCGAGACGGTGGCGCGGGAGATCCTGCGCGAGCACCCGGTGGACTTCATCTCGGCCCATACCGGAGCTTGGCTCTGGTCGCTGGTACCGCAGGAGCATAAGTTCTGGTACACGCGTCTGTCCGGAACGCCGTGGTCGGCGCTGCCCACCGAGGGCGATGCCTTGGGGCGGGCGCTCAAGGCCCTGCGGGTGGGCGATGTCGGCAGGGGTGCGCGGATTCTGATCGAGGAGCGGCTCCTGGCCCTGCCGCCCTTAGCCCTGGCGCTCTGGCTAGGTTGGGGGCTGTTGTACGCCATCGGCGCCGTGCTCTTCTTCGTAGGTGCACTGCGGATGCGCCCGCGGATCCTGTCCTTCTTCTTCGTAGCGACGGTCTTCTACGTGACCTTCGTCCCCGGCCCCATCAGTCAGATCCGCTTCCGCCTGCCGGTGACGCCGTTGATTTTGCTGTTGATGGTCCTGGGCGCTCTAGCCCTCGTCTCTCCCGAGTCGCATCGCACGACACTAAGATTCGAAGAGGCTGCCCAACCCGGGTAGCAAGTCCGCTGCCGAGTCGATCCGCTTGCCCGCGTCGAAGAGGAGATAGCGGGCCGACCGCAAGGGATGCGCGTGGGAACCGCTGGCGATACGCAGGTGACGAGCGCCCGCCAACACACGATAGCCGTTGCGACAGCCGATGTGGCCCGTGACCAGGACCAATTGGGGATGATAGCCTTCCGACAGCGCTTCGAGCAACGCTTTCGCCTGCCGGCGGTACGCCTTGGTCCCCACGGCGTGCTCGTTCTGACTGAAGAGCGCCGACCAGAGCAGTTTGAAGTCGTCCTGAAAACCGGCGAGGATGCCGAGGAGATAGTCGTCATAGCGGGGGCTTTCGGGGGTTTCGACCGCCAGATACTCCCGCGCTGCGGTCGCGTAGGGCACGCCGGTCAGCTTGCTCACCGCCTGCCGCAGCCCCGGACGATCCTCCGGCAGCATCCCGGATAGCGCGGCGTCGAGCACCGCCTGGTGGGAAAATCCGATGAGCTTCGACACAGCCGCCCCGTCCTGAGCCTCGGGGAAAGCCCCGGCATGGGACAAAGTGACGCCGGCCCGCGTACGCACGTAGAAAGGACAGCTCCGGAAGAAGCTAAGGGCCGTCTCGCGATGGCTGCCCAACGCTCGCTCGAAGCGCGGAGTGTAGACCTGCTCGCCTCTGCTGAGCGGCACGTGGTAGATGTGGGGCATCTCGTGGTTGCCCAGGAGCACGACGAGATCCGGTCCGAGGGCCGCCTGCAGCTCGATAAGGTCGAGCACGATATCGAGGGAACGGTCTGCCTCGGGCAACCCATCACTGTGGATCATATCACCGGTGAAGACCAGGGCCCGGGCCAGGCCCTGCTCTCGCAGGTGCAGGAAGACGTCGCGGTACCGCTCGTAGAGAGGCCAGTCGCCGTGGAGGTCGGTGACCACCATCACCCCACCGGCCTCGATATCTACGACGCGGCGAGTATCGTGGGTTTCGCGATCAGTCAAGCGCCAGCTCGAACCACTCTATCAGGAAGTGAGCGACGCCGTCATCTTGATTGGCGCGCGCGATCCGCCAAGCCAGGGGCTTGATCTCGGGTCGCGCGTTCGCTACCGCTACGGCATGGGGAAACCGGCGGAAGACGGGCAGATCGTTGAGACTGTCCCCGAAGTAGAGCACCTCCGCGGGCGCGATCCCCAGATTCCTCGCCAGCGTTAACAGCCCGCTGTCCTTCCGCGCCCGTGGATGGCTGACCTCAACCCACGTGCGCCCTCCCGGCTGATGGACGACGTAGGCTTTGCCGTCCAACCTCCGGTGGAGCACCTCGTAGAGCGCCCGCGCGTGGCTAGGTGCGTCGCAGACGGCGACCTGAGCGGGAGGCGAAACGAAGAGATCGCCCTGGCGCTCCACGGGCTCATAGGGCTGATAGGGTCGCTCGGCGATCAGCGCCGAGACCTCGCCCATGCGCTCTCGATGGCGGGGCAGATAGCGCGTGACCTGGTCGGCGCCGTGGACAAGAGGCACGTAACCCTCATCCAGGATAATGCTGACGGCGGCCCTTGCCACATCAGCATCGATGAAGCGGCCCGGCACGATCTCCCCGTCCTCTATGGTGAAGATGCCGTTCAGACAGATGACGCGCACCCAGGGCCCGATCTCGTCCCCATAGCGACGCGCCACCCAGGGGTTGAGGCCTGTGACCAAGGCGATCCCCACGCCGCGGTCGTGAACCGCCCTCAGCGCGCGCTTCGTACGCGGGCTGAGTCGGCCCCGGTCGTCGACGAGGGTGCCGTCGATATCGCTGGCAACGAGACGGAAGCTCGGAGATGTCAATGGCAAAGGGCGCTATCGCTTCAGACCCTCGAAGATCGACGCCAGGGTCCTCTCCGGGGCGCGTGACCGGACCTCAGCAAAGCGCTCGCTGTAGACGGGCCGCTCCGCGTCCTGGTAGAAGACGCCGAGGTACTGGGTCTCCGTCGCCATCGCCAACGCCATCGCCTGAAGCCGATCGGTGGGATCGTGGTCCTCGGGCAGCGGTCGGGTGATCTCCCGGTAGTGATCGTAGGTATTATAGAAGGTCACGCATGGGCTCAGGACCTGGATCAGCGAGAAACCCGGATGCTGGAGCGCCTGAACCAAGACGTCGATCATCTCCTTGATCTTGCCTGAGAAAGCCCGAGCGACAAAGGAAGTATCGTAGCCCAATGTCATCAGCAGGGGATTCAGAGGTCGCTCCTGCGCGCCGTAGGGCGACGCTTTGCGCACGATCCCTTCCGGGCTGGTCGGCGAGGGCTGCCCCTTCGTCATCCCGTAGATGTTGTTGTCCATCACGATGTACGTGATATCGACATTGCGACGAGCGGCGTGGGGGATGTGTCCGCCGCCGATGCTGAAACCGTCGCCATCGCCGCCCACCGCGACGACCGTCGTCTCGGGACTGCCTAGCTTGATGCCGGTCGCCAACGGCAGCGCTCTCCCATGCACGCCGTGGATCCCGTAGGTTCTCACGAAGGCCGGAAACCGGCTGGAACAGCCAATACCGGATGCGATCGCGATATTCTCATTGCGGAGCTCCAACTGAGCAAAGGCCCGCAACAGGGCAGCCAGGACCGCGTAGTCGCCGCAGCCGGGACACCATATCGGCTTGACGTCGCTCTTGTAGTCGTTCGCACTAGCCCCGCTCACAGCTGCCCCCCTTCCTTCTGCCGGCCTCCTCGCCGAGA
The DNA here is from genome assembly GCA_049975025.1 of Anaerolineae bacterium. Lineage (GTDB taxonomy): Bacteria > Chloroflexota > Anaerolineae > B4-G1 > SLSP01 > PWVB01. The sequence goes on along the minus strand of JBNGDU010000328.1, from coordinate 4,511 downwards.
AGTCGTCGTGCCGTGTTGAAGATCCGGGCCAAATCGCCGTGCTCCCGGTCCCAGAGCACCCGTTCCTGATCGATCATATCCATCGTCGCATCGTAGATCTCGCGCACCTTGAGCGGCACGCCCTGTTCCTTTTTGTACTGGTAGACGTGAATGTTCCGCTCGTCCAACTCGCGGTAATAGCGGTGCTCGATCATCCGCCCGAACTGACCGGAGAAGTTGAGCTCCGGCACCAGCAGCGCCCGCTTGGACCTGATGAAATCCACAATGGCCTGGTCGGGCATCGGCAACAGGGTGTGGGGATAGATCGCCTCGACGGGAATCCCGTCGGCGCGGAGGTACTTTGTCGCCTCCCGCACGGCGCCCCGGGTACTACCCCACCCTATGATCCCGAACGGCGCCCCCACGTCACCCCAACGGCGTGAGGTCATCCGCCAGTCGGCGAGCATTCTGCGCGCCGTCTCCACCTTGTTGGCCCGCTTCTGCATCATCCTCTGGTGATTCTCCGGGGTTTGATCGGGATTGCCGTACTCATCGTGCTCCAGGCTCTCGGCGAGATACATTCCGCCCGGAAGACCGGGGTAGGCCATCGGCGAGATACCCGTCTCTGTATAGGCGTAGCGGCGGTAATCACCCTGCAGTTCCTCATCCGAGGGAACGATACGCTCGAGCGGCCCGTTCCACGGTTCGCCTGGAAGCGGGGTCGTCTCCAATCGCGACGCCATCGCCTGATCCGAGAGCACGATCACCGGCATCTGAAATCGCTCCGCGAGGCTGAAGGCGTAGATCATCTGGAAGTAGCAGTCCTTGACCGAGTCAGGCGCCAGGACGAAGCGCGGCGCATCGCCGTGGCCCCCGTATAAGGCCAGGAAAAGGTCGCCCTGGGATGTCTTGGTGGGCAATCCGGTGGACGGCCCGGCGCGCTGGACGTTGATCAAGACCAACGGTATCTCGGCCATGCTCGCCAGACCGAGGCCCTCGACCATCAGGCTCAGGCCCGGGCCGGAGGTAGCCGTCATCGCGAGGCGGCCCGAGAATGAGGCGCCGATCGCCATATTGATCGCCGCGATCTCGTCCTCAACCTGGACCAACGAGCCGCCAAAGGCCGGGAGGTACTTGGCCATCGACTCCATAACCGGCGTCGCCGGCGTGATAGGATAGCCGGAGTAGAACTGACAGCCGCCCGCCAGCGCTCCCAGCGCCATGGCGTCAGCTCCGGAGAGGATGATGCGGTCCTCGATCGTATCGGGGAGTGGCAGCGTAAAGGGAAAGGGCTCGGGGAACCTGTCATGGGCATAGCGGTAACCGCGGCGCATCGCCTCCAGGTTCTTATCAATAGTAGCCTCGTAGCGCTGCATCCGCTCCCGGATAACCTCCTCCGCCACCTCTAGGTCGAGCCGAAAGAACCAGAGCAGGGCCCCGACGAAAACGAAGTTCTTGCCACGGGCCCAATCGAGTTCCTCGGCTATCTGCTCGGCTGGAATCGCGTACCGAATGCATTCCCTCTCCGGTAACCGCATGGTGGACTCGTGAACGAGCACCGCTTCGTCACTGAGATCCTCATGCTCTTCGACCCAAGCCTGGTGGTTCATCGCCACCAGCACGTCCGCCTCATCGCCCTCCGTCATCACACGCTCCATCCCCAGCCGCGTTTGGTACATCACCTGCCCGCCTCGGATCTCGGCGGGATAGGTCCGGAAGCTGTAGACCTCCAGACCGGAGCGGGCCGCGACACGGGTGAAGGTGTCCCCCAGGGTGATCGTACCCTCGCCGCCCTCGCCGCCTACGCGCACCACGACCGTCGCATCAGATTTCTGCATATTCTCGGTATTCTCCTAACGGAACTAAGAAACCGCGGAGAGGATTCTGGATTTTGGATGTTAGATATTGGATGTTAGATATTGGATGTTGGATGCGGTGTCTCGTCCTGGTATAGATTGACAGTGGAGTTGCACTGTCCACATCAGGATGTAAGACGGACGTTATCCACCATCAAACATCCAACATCAAATACCCAATATCCAATACCCAACGACCTCTCTCAAACGAGCTTAAGTTGACTCGGCCTGATCTGCCGCCTCGTCGCCGGCGGTGACCACGGCTGTCACATGACTCTCCCCCCACATCTCCACCTGACCCTGCGGCCCGAGCGCCAGAGCGGTGTCATCGGGCACCCCCAGGCCCAAGAGCTCAGGGTCAATCTTGGGCAGAGCCTTGAGAATCGGGGAGTTCTCCGTGCCGGTGAAGTGAGGTACGACAACCGCGTTCATCAAAAAGCCAAACCCCATCGCCTGCTGGTGCGGGGGCTCCGGCGTGAAGACCCACCGTCCCAAAGTGGCGGCACCCGCCGCTGACCCGATCAAGGTCAGGCCCTGCAGCGTACTGAAGCCCTCGACGATGTAGCGCAACGCTTCCGTGTTGTAGAGGTTGTTCACGAGGGGCAGCGGGTTCTCCCCGCCGAGGTAGAGGATCCCGGCTTCCTGAAGCAGCGTCAGAAACTCGGGGGTATTGAGCTGCGCTCGGCTCATATCGGCCAACGTGAACGCCTCGCCGCCGGGCCCACCCAACAGTGTGTAATGCTCCAATATCCCGTAGGCGTCGGACCGATCTCCCTCCCCGACAAGCACAACCATGGGTCGATCCAGGTTGGCGACGCTGAGAAGCCGGGCGTCCACCTCGTCGATGGTACCGCGTCGCCAATCGCCGCCCCCGAGCATCACGAGCCAGCCCTCGCCGTCCAACCAGCGCAGTGGTCCTTGTTGTGGCATCGTGAGATCTACTCTCTACTCTCCGTCGGGCCCGGCGGGCGGCATCAAGCGCGTCAGTGCCTCCACGATGACGGCGACGCCGTCCACCATCGCCCGCTCCACAATATCGAAACGCGGGCTGTGGTGAGGGCGATCCTGGTAGTCCTCAGGCCCCGACATCACGAATATATAGCAGCCAGGCACCTCATCAAGGAAAAAGGAGAAATCCTCGCTGCCCATCGTGCGCATCTCGCTGACCGCTTCAGCGCCTAATAGATCGACAACGACGTCGCGCACCAAGGCCGTGACCTCCTCGTCGTTGACCAGGGCCGGCGTCAGCGGCATCATCTCGAACTCGGCCCGGGCGCCCATCGTCTGAGCCGTGCCCTCGACGACCTCACGGAGGCGGCGCAGAACGGTCGCACGCACGCCTTCGTCATAGGTGCGCACGGTGCCCTTGAGCACCGCCCTCTCGGGAATGACGTTGAAAGCGTCGCCGCTCTGAATGGAGCCCACGGTGACCACCGCCGTGTCGAGAGCGCTGACATTGCGACTGACGATGGTCTGCAGATTCGCGACCGTGAGAGCCGCGGTCACCACGGGATCAACGGTGTCATCCGGCATCGCGCCGTGCCCACCTCTGCCGACGATCGTGGCCTTCCAGGCCTCGGCGGCTGCCATCACCGGGCCGGAGGTCACGCCTATCGAGCCGTACGGGAAGTAGTTCCAGATATGCACCGCCAACGCGGCGTCGGGCCGCGGGTCCTCCAGCGCCCCCTCCTTGACCATGATCTCCGCGCCGTTCTGCGCTTCCTCCCCCGGTTGGAAGATCAGCTTCAGCGTGCCCTGCCACGCGTCCCGGTGCTCGGCCATCAGGGTGGCGATGCCGAGCCCCATCGCAACGTGGCTGTCGTGCCCGCACGCGTGCATGCGACCGGGGTGCTCGGAGGCGTAGTCCACGTCGTTCTCCTCCTGGATCGGGAGGGCGTCCATGTCGGCGCGGTGCATCACGACGGCGCCCTCGCCATTCTCCAGTAAGCCGATCACGCCGTTCTTCGCGATCCCCTCCTGGACCGCGTAGCCCAGCTCGCGCAGCTTATCGGCCACGATGGCAGCGGTGCGCTCCGTGTCCAGCCCCAGCTCGGGATGCCGATGCAGGTCGCGGCGCCAGGCCACGAGCTGATCGTAGATAAGATTTGCTTCCTGAAGCGGATCCATATTCCCTCCAACACATGCCGGCTTGCTGAATCGCAGACACGTTAGTGAAAGCATAGTGTGGGATATAGTGTAGCCAATGAGGTGAACTGACGCAAGTATGGATTGTCCCCGCTCGATACGCATTTCCTCTATCATATCTTCAACACCAAAGAAGCCGTCAGAATGGCCCGTGCTGGATGGAGGTCGCTACCTCGGCGGCAAATTGCGCCTCGAGGACATCTACGATGACGAGCGCTGACCGCTGCTTCATTGACACCGACGTCCTCGTTTACAGCACGGTATTAGGCAATCCCTGGCACCCAGACGATGACTGGTCAGGTGGGTTGGCAAAGACAAAAGACGACCATCCCCCCGGAACGCGGATAGCTGAGAGGATGGTCGAAAGAGACGATGGTCAAGGTTAGTCGGGCCTCACGCTACAATTCGTAAAGCTCAGTGTACTTCTCGCGCAGGTAAGCTAAGAGCGGCTGGGCGCTCATCTCGACGCCGAACTCGCGGGACATAAGCTCCGGCGCGGTGAACTTAGCGCCGTGACTGTGGACGCGCTCC
>JBNGDU010000327.1:0-8405 GCA_049975025.1 Anaerolineae bacterium | reverse complement strand
GAAAGCAGTTTCGCCGACAATCATCTTGTTATTTCCCCAAAAGCCGAACGCACCCGGACAAGCGGACTTGGAGAAGCATAGGGTTCCCTCTGCCGTTGCTTTACGCTACGTCCCGGATTTTGAACAGTCACATGTTGAGTTGGAATGGGACACCATCTACCTCCCCCACGCCCCAGGAAATCGCTCGATCAGGTCTGTGATGCGCTCCGTGTGAGAGACTGCGCAATTCGTATGAAGGAGATCCACGCGATGACGCAGGTATGCGAAGCGCTATGGTGACCTTCGTCGATCAGATGGGATACAAGGTTGAGCTGCTCACCTATCCCCATCTCAGTCCATGGAGACAAGAATATGACCAAACTTAAGCCGGGCATTCAGGTCACCCAAAAGCGTGGCCTCTACTATCTCGTCGACAGCAAAGGTCGCATGAAACGGTCTAGACCATGGCTTGGCGACAGCTTTGCGTTCCTATATGACTTCGCTATGCGCAAGTCGGTCTTCCCCAGAAAGTTCGGGGCGGAGATCGGGAAACACTATGACATCCTCACCCAGGCGTTGGCGGACGTACACGGACAGCACATGCTTGAGCTAGCAACGGGAAGCGGCAGCGCCGTGCGTTTTCTCACCAGGGACAACGCTTATACGGGCACGGACATCAGCCCCAATCTGCTGAGACGGGCCGCGAAACGATTCAGCGAAGCCGGCTTCCGAGAACCTACCTTGTACGTGGTCAGCGCGGAGGATATACCCTTTGCGAATGCGGCGTTTGACCTCGTCCTCTGTATCCTGTCCCTCAACTTCTTCAGCGACGTAGACCAGGTCTTTCAAGAGGTTCGGCGCGTCCTGGCGCCGGGCGGCATGCTGATCTGCAGCGTTCCCGTGCCGGAGCGACAGCCGCTCCAGAGCCGCATCCGGGGCACATTGTACTCGGAGGCAGACTGGGGCGACATCTGCGCGGCGCACGGCATGGCTTTCCAGCCGATACCCGGTGAAAACGGCGCACTGTTGTACTTCAAGGCCCTCAAGCAGGCCTAGGGGACCTATCGTCCGATCAGAGGCCAAGCCACAGCAGAAGAGGAGCGTATGCGAAGTGAAGAAAGCCATCCGCACGGAGGAATTCCTCGATCCCGACTACCCCCGCCGCCAGACGACCATCGCCTGGGCGGAGGCAGCCGGGTTCGAGCCCGCCGAGCGTTATGGCACCTGGTTACTCTACACGCTGAACTTTCGCAAGCCGGAGCGAGGAGTCTCAACAGAGAGATCCGCAGCGGTCATCGCTTGAGCATTGCGCCTTACGCCACGATCACGTCAAAACCCATCAGCTCCCCCAACAGCGTGATGTCATCCATGTAATCCCCCAAGACCAGGGCCAGGTGGTGACCGAAGTTCTGCTGTTCCCGCAGGAAGCCCTTGCCGTCCGCGATGCTGCAGGTCACCGATTGGGCGCAGCCCTGCCCCTCCAAGCCGCCGCCGGAGACGATGATGCCCGACGTCACCAGAAGCTTGGTGCCCGTCGGATCAAAGCGCGCGACCGTGACCGCCTCGCCCTTGTCCTGATTGAAGTCGTGCCGCAGCGTCACGCCAAAGCCGTCCTGGGTGAAGTTCTCGATGCCGAAGGGGGTGTCCGGTCCCTCGATGCCGGTCAACTTCAGCGACGCGACGGAGTGGTGGATCGTGAGGGTGTTCGCATCGATGTCGACGTCCGGATTGCCCATGTAGACGGCTTTGCGGGACAGGTACATCTCCACCATCATGGCAAAGAGCGCACTGGCGTCGTGCTCGCACGCGGAGGGGTAGCCGCCGTCTTTGAGCAGCGCGTGCGTGAGGCACGGGGTAAAACGCCGCTCCCAGGGGATCATAGAACTGCACAGCTCGAAGCACTCGATCATGAAGGCGTTGCAGTCGTAGGCTGCCATCACGTTTTTGGCGGCCAGGTAGAACAAGACGGTGTTCACGATATCGTCACGGGTCATGGCGTTCCGGGTCGCCGCGTCGATCAGCTTATCGGCGATGGCCCCGGCTTCGTCCTGGACGGCGGGGTCGTCCACGAGCTCGTCCATCATGCCAAAGAAGCTCCGGTAGTTCATGTTCTGGTATCCTATGCCGTACGCGGTGCGCAGCTTGTTGAAGTCGGTGATGGCGCTGATCACGCCCCGGGGCGCCCGATCGGGGAAATTGGTGACGCCCAAGATCCTCGTCCGCTGCACCATCTTGCGCGCCGCCACGACCCGGAGGATCTGATCGAGTTGCTGCCAGTTCTGGACGTAATAGCCCTCCAGGCCCTGCGCCCGGATGCCGGCGGGCGCGTCGACGGCCCACCCGCTGGCGTTGAGCAACACCACCGGTTTCCGGTAGCGCTCCGCTATCGCCAGCGCCGTATACTGCGGCAGGCCACCGCCCAACACGACGTAGACGTCGGTCTGGGGGTCGTCCTCCGCCAATTGCTGGAGCTGGTCGGCGGTCAGCATGATGTCCGGATTGCCCTTTTCGACGTAGAGGTGGGTGGTCACCGGGTCCAGGACGAATACCGGCGGAGGAAAGGCGTGCGCGGCGATGGCCCGCTTGTGCCGTGCCAGGGCTTCATCCAACTGCTGCTGCTCCGCTTCGTAGGTCAGCTCCTTGAGGTCGCCATGGCGGCACGACCCCTCATAAGCTTCTTCGTGGAGAATGCCATTGACGACGAACTTCACGCCAATCTTGGTTTGTAAGGCGCTTGAGTTTTCGGGTAAGCTGTTCATCTTTCAACTCCTTCTTCTACAGCATTCTAGCGTCAAGAGGACCTCTTGCAGGCCAAAGCGTGTGCGGCTGAACGCAAAGACACCGCTTGCTTACACTCTACTCACAAGGCGCTTTTTCGCAATGCCCGCGCGAATTGATCGCCGATCGAACCAGCGGTTCTCGCTGGAACAGCATGGTGAATGATGGTATATTCGGAACAGAAGACCCTGAAACTCGACCCGGTCAGTGCACCCAGGATGATAATTGTGTGCGCGGAAGCCTGGAGCGGAACTTGGATCACCCGTCTCAGGCAGAAACAGGGATAGCGGGGCCGATCTGGCCTTAGATGTGACCCAGATTCTCTCTTGTAGATCGGCTCTCTCCAAGGGCATTCTCACGCCCAGTTGCACTAGCCAAGGAGGTACTGATGCAGCAACCGACAGCCAGCACCTACGAGATCACAGCCTTCGGCGCCATACCCGATGGCCGGACGATGAACACCGAAGCGATCCAACGCGCCATCGACGCTGCAGCGGATGCCGGCGGGGGCACCGTTCTCGTGCCGCCCGGTCGGTATCTGATGGGCACGATCTTCCTGAAAAGCTACGTGACGCTGAACCTGGCGCCCGGGTCTACGCTCCTGGGGTCGCAGGACCTAGCCGACTACCCTGAAACCGTGAGGAGAGGACACCGGCCTCGCCCAGGCCGACATCTGGTGATCGCTGAGGGAGCCCGTCACGTCACGATCTGCGGCGGGGGCATCATCGACGGTCAAGGCCGTGCCTTCTGGAAACCCGAAGTGGATGAACACCACTGGATCGAGGCGAAGTCCGTCAGGCCAAGTCCGATGATCCAGATCACCGACTGCGAGGACGTTCTTGTCGAGGACATCCATCTCACCAATCCCGCGGGCTGGACGCTGCACCTGCAGGACTCGGAGCGGGCACTGGTGCACCACGTCACCATCGACAACGATCTCAGAACACCCAACTCCGACGGAATCGACGTGACCGGCTGCCGGGACGTGATGATCAGCGATTGCTACATCAGCACGTGCGACGACGCCGTCGTGCTCAAGAGCAGCAGCGGCCCCGTTGAGCGCGTCACCGTCACCAACTGCGTCATCCGCACCAACTGCGCCGCCCTCAAGCTGGGCACCGGCGGGACGTACCACGACATGCGCCAGGTCACCTTCAGCAACTGCGCTATCTACGAGTCGCACCGGGGCCTGGCGATCTACACCGTCGAGGGCGGCGTGATGGAGGATATCGTGGCGAGCAACATCGTCTTCGACTCCAACGTCCCCGTCATCCTGCCGCTGCCGATCCACATCGACTGCCGACGGCGCAGCGCGGAGAGCAAACTCGGCAAGATCAGGAATGTCTCGATCAGCAACTTCATCGCCCGGACCCAGGGCCGGATCCTGATGACGTGTGAGGATGGTGAGATGCTCGAGAACATCGCACTGCGCGACATCCAGATGGTCTACCCCTACATCGAGGACCCCCGCCCGATCGCCGCCGACGCCCGCAGCACCCAGTTCTCGGACAAGAGCCCTGAGGCGCGTGTCGCCACGGCCGCCATCGTCGCCGACAATATCCGGAACCTCTCGATTGACGGTGTCCAGATCACGTGGCCCGGCGACGACGTACCCGACAAGTGGCAGATCGCGGTCAAGCGCGAGAACGGCAACTTCGAACGTCTCCATTGCCCGACCTACGACGACCCCCGCCCCGCCGACTTCCACGTGCTCTGGGGGCGCCACCTCCAGGGCGGGCGCCTGCACCTGCCATTGGCCTCAGCGTCGAGCGAGACCGCCAACAAGGTTGACCTCAGAAACAGCGATATCACCGTGGTGAACTAGGACCAGATCGGGCCCCTAATCACCGGAGTCGAACTTCAGCATGACGCTCATCAGAGCCGCCGCGACCATCCACCAGGTCGCGGCGGAACGCCCTTGCATTGCGATCGAACTTCAAAAGCTGGCTAAACTACTCAACTCCGCGCGCCCGAAGTAACGCTCATCAGGCGTCACAGGATGGCGCACCTGACCACCTCTGTCCGCCCAATGCTATCCACGATCCACAGACCAGCTTTCAACCTGCTCGAGCAGTTCCTCAGCAAGGGTCTGGTTCTTGGCGTGTGTTACAATGTACAACCCCCTTGCCGACAGCATCGAGAGTGCCTCCTCCACTTCTTCCGGGGATATGGAGATGTGCAGATTCTTGCCTGCTGCTTGCACCTTCTTCAGCACGTCCATGAAGTGCAACGGAGAGGGCTGCCCCGCGCCGGGGAGAATCTGCAACGCTTGAAGCCCAGGCAGTCCACACAACGCATCTACGTGTCTGAACGCACCAACACCGTCCACGTGGTAGATCGAATAGTCCAGGAAGCCGAGCTGCCGCTCAATCGCGGGGAGAAACATGTCGCAGAACATGGACGTGGAGATATTGTAGGAGAAGTCGTTGGACACGGTGTACGTCTTGCCCGGGGCCCACACGCCCATCCAGCAGGCGGATCCCTGAGCGGCGCCGTTCACTGCCGCGTATGTGTGGTCGTAGAACTCGAACCACATGTCCATAAGCCAGTCCTCGGCATCGCGAACCGCGGCGGGGCGTTCGATGCAGTCAAAGAGCAGTTGTTCCGTACCGCGCAGCGCCGCCAGCGTGTCCCCGCCGTGATAGAACGCCCCCATCGACGGGAAGGCTTTGCCAGGGCACTCTTGCATCGCACGTGCCAGGACGCTCATGTGATACCGATAGGCAGGATGGTCCTTGTCAAGGCGTAACGAACGGACGTCGAACCCGTCTCGATCGGTCAACAGCGGATCGTGCCAGCCGGTTTCCATGTTGAGTTCGAACGGGCACCCCAGGATTGTGGGAATGGACGCGATGCCGGGATAGCCGGCATGCCACACGGGAATCGCCTCGCCGCCGTAGAACGTCTGGGAAAAACGGTAGTCGTTTCGCTCCGCGACGGCATCAAGGTCGTACCACTTCTCCTGCAGGGTACTCGGCTGCGGGGGCACAGGTCGTTCCGGCGGATCATCCCGCGGTGCCGTCACCGCAAGCGCGCAACGCCCGAAGTACTCGTGACCCCACCACAATCTGAGTCGCGCCTTTGTCTCTTCCCAGTCCTCTTTGTACCTCAAACCCATCTAGCCACCCTCCGACTGTACACATCCAAAGCACGGTTGGTGGGCCGTCGCTTGTCGAGTTGCGCGCAGCGCGGCGCTTGCGCACCTTCCGACAACGCAAGAGGCATGAGCGCGTCGGTCGAAATCCAGCCTTGAGGCGCAAGCTTCAGATCAGCGCCTCATTGGCCTTCCTCGCCATCCTACTTCACCATTACCAGTATCTTGTCTACGACGTCGCTACGAACACTGAGAAGTTTCTTCCCACTGCTCCGCTATCTTCTCTGCTATCGTATCGATCTCTGAGCGCCTAGGGGTCAACACAAACACGCCGCCCAAATGAGTAAGCCGGCTCCCGAACTGATCCAGAATTGCTCTCACTTGCCAGTGTAGCTAGGTTACAATGGTTCTCGATAGCAGTACGACCAGTCCGGGGTAGCAGAAAGCTTGGACCTCAACAAACCAGCTGCTTCAAAGCGTAAACCGATGTCTTGGGGATCAGCAGAATCCTCGAGGTCGGCGCCCCTCCGGCACAACCCATGGTGACCGACCGGCGACCGCTATGCCCCGCCCAAGGATAAGCCAACGGCAATCGAGGTGGCAATCAGAAAGGCAAGGATGAACCCCAAGATCATCCCGCCCAGAACTGAAGAATAACCGGGAGGATCGAGTTCACCGGCCCGGTCCATGTGCCGGATCAGGGGAAAGAGCCGCCAGAAAAAAGAGGCGATCGAAAGCACCATAGCGACACCGGTGAGGATCAAACCCCCGTCGTTAGCCGTGGAAAGAGTGACGATCAGCAACAGAATGAAAATCAGCTTGGTACCTGCGACCCAGTTGACCAGATATTGGACGAAACGATGCATCGCGGGATCACGTTTCGACGTATCCCAAGCCTTGAACACGCCGACGCCGTTGGCATATTTCGAACCGGGAAACCAATACAGGGTGATGACATTGGCGGCTTCCAAGAGCAGAAAAGCGGAGATTGCGATTTTGAGAACAGTCATCTTCTACGCCGCGTCCGCAGGGAAAATCGTCTGGATATCCTGAGCCGCGACGACCGCCTCCATCTCGGCGGCAGTGGGTCGCGTCTCGAAGCTGTCGGCCGCCTCCAGCACGTGCGGCAGCAGTGGCGGCGATCCAACCGAATTCAGGAAGACCCCCGGGCGGCCCAGCACCCACTGCACCGACGCGGCGATCGCCTCAGGATCCTCCAGCGGCTTGTACCACGTCAGGTGCGCGGGCGGCTCATCGCCCCAGAGCCCCTGTGCCACCGCCTTGATCGTCTGCACTGCCACGTTGCGCTCCTGACAGACGGAGACCAGCGCGTTGAGGTCGCGGGCGTAGTCGGGATTCTGCATCAGGACATAGTTGTACGGCGCCAGCACGGAATCGAAGTCGAATCGCTCCAAACTGCGCAGATGCATTCGCGGCGCCGCCAGGCCGTGGCCCGTCACGCCGATGAAGCGGGTGAGCCCCTGCTCGCGGGCCTCGATGGCGACCTTGAGCGCACCGTCAGGCCCCATCGCCGTCGTCCACTCGTCCTCCGCGACCAGGTTGTGGAGCTGCAACAGGTCGACGTGATCGACGCGCAGTCGCTCCAGTGACCGCCGGAACTGGTCCCAGCCGGCCTCATACGTACGCTCGGCCATCTTCGTCGCCAGGAAGAAGTCGTCGCGGTGGCTCTGCATCCAGCGCCCCACGTGCAGCTCCGAGTCGCCATACCACTTGGCTGCCGTATCGATGTGATTCACGCCGTAATGCTGGAGCAGCGCCAGAATCTCGCTCGCTTCATCCTCGGTGACGTCCTTGAGCGCATAGGCCCCAAAGATCACCCGCGAGCTCTCGTGTCCGGTCCGTCCAAAAGATTGTCGCTCGATCATTGTACACTCCCATCTACTTTATTGTGGCGGCTTTGACTGAGAACTCTCGCACCCGCCGACTCTTCCCAGACACCCGGATACCACCGCAGCGGTAGCGAAAAGAGCTGCATGCGCTATCCAAGCGCAAGTGCCTCCGATCAGCTGATGATCCGGGGTAACAACCTTCCCGTTCGTTCCATATACTCGCTATACTCTCGCCCGAACTCCCCGTGCAGCATCTCCTCCTCTTTCTGCATGCGTATGCCCACCAGGATCGCGTACATCGTCACCGGCACGAATGTCAAGACCAGGTTGCTGGATAACAATCCCCCGCCCACATAGTTCAGCAGATACGCTGTGTAGATGGGATGTCGTATCCATCTATACGGTCCCGTCTTCACCAATACCCGATCCTCTTTCGACACCACCAGGGAATGAAAGCTTCTCCCAAGATGGTGATGCGAAAGCCAGAGCAGCAAGATCCCGCCTCCCAATGCAGTTACCCCTAACCATCTCAACCAATCCGGATAGCGCAGAACATACGCAAACGAGAAGAGGCCTGGATAGACTATGTACTCCAGTCCGAACACAACAGCCGTGAGCGCTGCGATACTACCGGCAATGAGACTAATGCTGCCCTCGTGGATCTCAACCTTGTCACGCAACGCCTTCGATTGGTAGTATATTCG
>JBNGDU010000326.1:0-8584 GCA_049975025.1 Anaerolineae bacterium | reverse complement strand
CCTCGAGCTGCTCCATCCGCGCTTGCGCCTGGCGGTGCAGGTCCCGACCGTGGTCCGTCAGATAGACCCGCGAGACCCGCTGGTCGTCGGGGTCGGACCCCGTCCTCACTACGCCGGCCTTCTCCATCCGGCTCACCATCTTGCTCATCGTCGCCGGGGTCACGTGAAGCCGCGCCGCCAAGTCCGAATGCGACAGCCCCTCCTCGTGGGCCAACACATGGAGCAAGGGCGGCTGCCCGCGATAGAGCCCCAGTTCGTCCAGCAAGCTACGCGCCCGAGCATAGTGCAGCTTGCTAATCTGCACCAACAACGAGTGCAGAGACCCCGGTCCATCCCCATGCCCCATACCTTCGACCCCCATAATTACTTAACCGACTAATATTTAGCCGGCAATATAATAACAGAAAAACGTTGATGTGTCAAGGGGACTGTTGAACTCGTAAGCCCCGCGCTACTCCGATTCGCCGAGCGACGGCATATCCACCGCGTTCTGCCGCTTGGTCAGCGACCCCGCCTCGAATGACCGCGGATATCGATGTGGCAGGTGCGAAACCTCGTTGAGACGCTTCAGCGGCTCACCCTCCAGGCGCCAACCCAGCGCGCCCAGGTTATCCCGAAGGTGTTCGGTGGTTCGCACCCCTGCGATGACCGAGGCGACGCCCGGCTGCTCCAGGACCCAGCGCAACGCCACCTGCGCCGGCGTGCGTCCCAGCTCCTCCGCGACATCGAGCAGGGTCGCCAGCGTCTCGTCGGCGTTGTCAGCGAAGAAACGTCCGTGCCAGGCCCAGCCGCTCTCCGATCGAGTCCCGGGCACCGAGCGATCCCCGGGCTGATACTTACCGCTTAGGAAACCGCTCGCCAACGGCCCCCACGGCACGATGCCCAGCCCCTTGTGGAGGCAGAGTGGGACCAGCTCCTGCTCGATATCGCGCACGACCAAGCTGTACTGCGGCTGGTAGCAGATGAACTTCGCCAGGTCGTTCACCTCGCTCACGCACATCGCCTCGCTCAGGCGCCACGCCTCGTAGTTGCTGCAGGCGATATACCGTACCTTGCCCTGGTGGACCAGGTCATCGACGGCCCGCAACATTTCCTCCAGGGGCGTCTGGACGTCGACGTGGTGGATGTAATAGATATCGACGTAGTCCATCTGCAGCCGCCTCAGACTGTCCTCAATGGCCTGCATAATATGAACGCGGGACATGCCAGAGTCGTTAGGACCAGGCCCCATCGGGTTGAAGAACTTGGTGGCGACGATCGCATCCCGACGCCGACCCTTGAGGGCCTTGCCCAGGATCATCTCCGATGCCCCGCTCCCGTACGCGTCCGCCGTGTCAAAAAAGTTAATCCCGCCGTCGAAGGCTAAATCAACGATCCGCTTGGCCTCAGCCTCGTCCGTCTTACGCCCGAACGTCATCGTACCCAGACAGACCTCGGACACTTTCAGGCCTGACTTACCCAAGTTCCGGTACTCCATGGTTACCTCCTGTGTCTAGCTATGACACTCCAAAGCCGACTCCCGTGAAGAAAGGAGACCTGACCGCAAAGAGCGCGGAGCCTAGGCGAAACGGTGACCAACTCCTCCTCAAATCCAGAATACCAAGTTGTCTCTGCGGTCCCTGCGTACTCCCCACCTCTGCGATGAACACAACCTTCACTCACCAGAGCCGAGCACTCAACTCGTCGTACCAACCAGATCCGGCACAATAGGTCCGAGAAGCTTCTCCGCGTTTCGGTGGCAGATATTGTGTCGGTCCTCGTCTGTGATCTCCGCGTTCATCAAGACGCCCACCGCGTGGTGCGGATCGAACCAAGGCAGATCGGTTCCGAAGAGCATGCGATCCGAGCCCGCCCCGTGGACAAACTTCTCGATCGTGCCGCGATCGTCGAAAACGGCTGTCAACTCCAGGTAGATGTTGGGGAAGTCGTTGGCCAACCGCACGGCTGCGTCCCACGCGCCGTGACACGAGTGCCCGAGCAGGAACTTGACGTTGGGATAGCGCTTCGCCGCTTCGCAAACCACATCCTCGCCGTCGTACTGGCTGCCTCCCCAGGTGTGGGCCAGCACCAATAACTCATGCTCGTCGGCGTACTCCCAGGCCGGTCGGTACCGATCGTCGGTCAACGCGACCTTGTGATAGTCGGACAGGAATTTGAAACCCACGTAGACGTCCGGGAATAAGTCCTCGAAGACGTTCAGGTCGCGGCTTAACTGCTCCGGGTAATTGGGGTTGACCAAGCAATAGGCACGAAAGCGGTCGGGGAACTCGCGGACGGCTTCAATGCTCGGCTCATTCGCCAGGTTAGGTGAGTGGAGCGCAGAGTGGTGGGAGAAGACCAATAGCCTGACCCCCACGTCGTTCATCGTACGCAACATGTCGGGCGCGTGCGCACGCGGAAAGAAGATGGCAGGGTAGTACCCCATATGGCCGTGCATATCGTAGATCGGGCAACTCTCGGCCCTGCCGTACTCCCAGAACTCCCTCGCCAACGCTGAATTACCGATCATGGGCCACCTCCTCCCTCACCTCACCGACAATCTCATCAATGATGCGGTCCATATTGGCGTGAGCAATGGCTTTCTTGGCACTTTCCGGTATCTGGGCGTGCTTCAACGCCATCATCATCCCGCCGAAGTAGGACTCTGGGAAGCCGCTGCCGAAGAGCACGCGATGGGCTCCATAATCCGAGACCAACCGTTCGAGACCGCCGTCGAGCAGGTACTGGGCCGTGTCGACATAGACGTGCTCGTACCGCTCCAGCAGCGGCCTGAACATTCGGTCTTCCCCCCAACAGCCGTGGTCGCAGAGCACGCAGACCAGCTCGGGGAACTCCGCGAGAAGATCGTAGATGCCGCGCCATGTGATACCTCGCCTCAACGACAGGAAGAGAGGCAGGCGGCGCTCCACCATCGTCCTCAGCAAAGGCCCCATCGAGACGCTATTGAGCAGGAACCGATGGGAGTCGGGGAAGACGCGCAGCGCGACGACCCTTGCCCTTTGCATCTCACGGAGGAGAATCGCCGGCTTAGGGAACTCGCGAGCCTGATTGGGCAGCATCGTCCAGCACCCATAGAGGCGATCTTGGCCCGCGATCGCCTCGGTCAGCAGATCGTTGCCCGTCTGAGCAGCCACGTCGTGCTGCGCTATGTGCCACACCAGCGCCCGATCCACGCCCGCGCGGTCCATCTCGACCAGCAGCGAATCCACCGTGGCCACCGGTGCGAGAGGTCGCTCCGACGGGAGCCCGAAGAACGCGTTACAGTCGAAGAACTGCATAATCACCTCCATACTTGGCATGTACGCCGACGGTCGATGGTTTCGATATGGGTATTGTACTGAAAGAGTCGAGAATGAGCGAGTGGGCGAGAAAGCGAGTGAACGAAGCGTGAACAGACTATTGGGCGAGTCAGCTTTGGCTCATCCCCCAGACGGCTGATGCGCAACGAGGGCACACACTGCGGGCGGGGCACATGCCGGACATGGCCTGTGAACTGGCAACTGGGAACCGAAAACTGGAAACTGCCGTCTAGCGCCTCACCGCCACCAGACCCAGCGGCGTCCCCACCCACAGACTTTCGTCGCCAGCGAAGGCCAGCGTGAGCACCGGAACGCCCAAGTCTACCACGTCGTTCCACGCCCCATTCACCAGATACCCGATTCTCGTGCCCGCAACACCCCACAGCTCGCCGCCGACAAAGCCCGCCGGCGCGACGTAGAGCCGCCGCCCCTCCGCGACCTCGGTCCACGCATCACCATCGTACTGCAAAAGGCCCGACTCTCCGGTAACCCATACAACACCATCACGGCCTATGGCCATCGACGATACGATAGAGATCGGCAGCGTTTGCATCACCCAGCTCGTGCCGTCGAAAGCCAGCACGCCCCCACCCGCCAGCCCGGCCCGAGCCACCCAGACACTCCCCCCAGGGGTCTCGGTTGGACCGGCAGCCAGAGCCACCGGGACCAAGCTCTTATAGGGCGCCAGACGCTCGTCCTCCAAACCGTAGACGTCGAAGTCCGTCGCCAGCCAGCCGACGCCGGTCTCCGGCTCAAAGGTGATGGTGCGCACATTGCCGCTCAACGAGTCGCAGTCACCCACCGTCGTCCATCCGGTCGCCTCACGGCGGGCGAGCACACATCCCGCGCCGGCCCAGAGCGTCCCCCGGGGATCGACGGAGAGGGTCCGCACACTCGCACCCGTACCGTGGCTACCGATGCCGTCGACATAGAACCACGCCTCGCCGTCCAATCGCGCCAATCCAGCACCGATCGGCTGCGAGCTGGCATCTCCGAAGCCCAGCCAGACGCCGTCGCTCGTGACCGCGACCGTCGTCACCTCCCGCAGCGTGGGGCCGTGGCGCAATGTCCGCCATTGCCCCTCACGGCGCACGCTCACACCGAGGCGCGTGCCCACCGCCAGCTCCCCATTAGGGCCGATGCCGACGGCGCTGACGTTGTTCTGCAGCAGACCGTCAGCCACCGTCAGGTGAGACCAGCCACCGTCATCCGGATAGGCGACGCCGCCGCCGCGAGCGTGAAATCCACCGCAGGTGGCGATGTAGGGCCCGCCCTCCTGAGACTCCTCCACCTCAGACGAAAAGGCGAAGTCACAGACCCATTGACCACCGCCTGATGGGTACGCTACCTTCCAAGAGGCACCATCAAAACTGTAGACGTTGTCATAGCCGATGTGAACCCAGGGCAGCCCATCAGGGTCCAGGGCCAGGACCCGCGCGTTCGGGAACTGAAAGCCCGATTCCGTGCTGTAGGTCCGCCACGTGCCCGCTTCAGGATCGTGGGCCGCTACACCCTCGCCGTGGGTGGTGAACCAGACGAGCCCGGACGGCGCGACATCCACGGACCAGACGGCGTTGCCATAGCCGGGGGCATCAGGATAGGTCGTCCACTTTTCGGCGTTGAAGCTTGCCAGGCCCTTCAATGTCCCTACCCATAGGGTGCGGTCCGGGGCCAGCGCCAGGGCGACCCCCACCCTATCAGGCAAGCCGTCATCCACCGTGTACGTCGCCCAACTGCCATTATCCTCTAGCCGGCGCACGCCCCCCGTCGTCGCAGCCCAAACAGTCCCCTCCGGCGTTACCAGGATATCGTGTACCAGATGGCTCTCCGGCCCGCAAGCAGCGATGCTCCGGCCATCAGCGCAAGCATCAAAGACGTGGTGAGCAACCGAAGACTCACCCGGCGCCCCACCAAGCGTCCAATGAACGACGCCGGATGAGGTGCCGGCCCAGAGATCACCGGCTGGTCCGAACGCCAGACTGCTCACCTCGTTAAGACTCGGGTAATACTCCCACGCGCTGTTGTCACCATCGGACACTTGGACCGGCGACGGCGTCCCCGTGGAGTCGGATGGTCGATCTATCGTGCCCCCTAACATCGGGGAAGGTGAGGGTTGTGCTCCAGGGAGCACCGGCTTCGTCGCCGTCACCGGCACTGAGGTGGATACAGCCTGCCCACACCCGCCCAAAAGGATCGTCCAACAGGCTGCCACGAGAAGCATCCCCGGTATGCTACGTTCTTGCATCATCATTTGATCTCCGATTTGGATAGCTCTCCCATCATCAGGTCTTACTCTACCATCAACCTGTCACGAGATTGTGACGTAGATGTTGCCAAAATACTGCAGCAACAGCGCGCTTGAGCGTCGGGCTTCAGGGGAAAATCGGGCAGATGTGAATGCAGACTGAATGACGCTTCAGAGGAATTCGCGAGACGGAGCTAGTCAACGATATCGGATCGATGGTAACGACGGAGACCTTGCGTTGTTAGCGTTCAAAGCGACCTCAGTCGCCGTCCTCCACTCGTGCGTCTATCTCGCCGTCGCGAAACTGCAGAGACAGAGGAAGTCCAGGGGTCGCCTGTCCGGCGGAGGTCAACACGTCGCGCGTTTTGCGGTCCCGCACAACTACGTACCCGCGACTCAAGACCCCATCAGGGCTCAACGCGTTCAATCGAGACCGCAAGGCTCCTACCCGCTCCCGCACCATCTCCAACCGGTGCGCCGTGCTGGTTTCGAGCCGATAGGTCAAATCGTCCACCCGCTGGCGGGCGCCGGCGACGCGGGTCACCGGCGACAGGTGGCTCAACGCGCGCCGTGCTCCGTCGAGACGATCCTGTCTGAGCGCCATCTGCTGGGAGACTGCCCGCGCCATTCGGGCCTGCTGCTGCCAGAGAGCAGCGCTTAACTCGGTTACATCCGGCGTCGCGACCTCGGCCGCAGCGGACGGCGTCGGCGCCCGTCGATCGGAGGCGAAATCCGCCAGCGTGAAGTCGGTCTCGTGCCCTACCCCAGAGATCACCGGGAGGCGGGAGGCGGCGACGGCGCGGGCCACCCGCTCGTCGTTGAAGGCCCAGAGGTCCTCCAGCGAGCCCCCACCCCGGACGACGAGGATCACGTCGACATCTTCTCGGGCGTTGAGCCGCGCCAGCGCCGCCACAATCTGAGGCGGCGCGGCGTCCCCCTGCACCGGCGTCGGTGAAAGCAGCACCCGGACCATCGGGAAGCGCCGGGTCAGGACATTGAGCACGTCCCGCAGCGCTGCCGTGGTTGGCGACGTGACGACACCGATACAGCTCGGAAAGGGCGGCAGCGCGCGCTTCCGCGCCTCGTCGAAAAGCCCCTCGGCCTGCAACTGGGCCTTCAGCCGTTCGAACTCCTGGTAGAGGGATCCGCGGCCCGCTGGCTGGATCTGATCCACGTAGATCTGATAGCGACCGCCCTGCTCGTAGACGCCGATGTTCCCGTGAGCGAGCACCTGGTCGCCGGACTGCGGGACGTAGGTCAGGCCTCTCGCCTGGCTGCGCCAGATGACGCCCCCGATTTGCGCACCCGCGTCCTTCAGGGTGAAGTAGATGTGGCCGGAGGAGGCTCTCGAGAAGTTGGAGACCTCGCCCTCGATCCAAAGGTCCTGGAAGACCGGCTCCTGTTCGATCAGCGTGCGAATTCGGCTGGTCACCTCGCTGACGGTCAGCGCCCGCTCAGGCTCCTGAAAGAGACTCAGTTGATCCCACATGCTCCACCTCAATCCGAGACCTAGAAAATCAAGCTCAAAGTCACCACAAGCTGCAGTCCGCCGCCGACCATCAAAAGGGTCAGGGCCGTCGCCGACGGCATCTCCAGAAGGCCAACGCCGCCGAAGACGCCCACGACGTAGAGCGTCGCACCAAAGATGAAAAGCAGCCGCTCTACCGAACCAAGCCGCACAGCACTACTGGATCGTGAGGATCGCCGTCGGACCATAGTACCTCTCTGTCTGCACTACGCCGTGGCATGCCTTGTTTGTTCAGTCCCATCGCCAACCTCCCAAGCCCCGGTCGCAGTCCATCATACCCCAAGAGCCCTCGACGGCAAAGCTCGGAAACGCATGCCCAGCATAAAAGCTTTATGATCCTCTTTCTTTTTGCGGATCATGCTATAATCTCAACAAGCCTACCGCTTGCCGAGCAACCAAGGTCAGGACAAGCGCATTCCCATGCAAGTGATTCTAACTCACGAAAACGCGGATTTCGACGCGATCGCCAGCCTGCTGGCTGCGCACAAGCTCTACCCTGGCGCCCAGCCGGTGCTACCGCATCGCGTCAACCGAAACGTCCAGGCCTTCCTCGCGCTCTACGGTCCTGGGTTTCCGTTGCAGGATCCAGATACCCTCCCCCGCGGGCAGCACATCGAGCGCGTGATCCTTGTGGACACGCAAAAGCTGACGTTCGTGCGCGGCATGGGCAAAGAGATGGACCAAGTTCTCGTCATTGACCATCACGAACAGCCTGAAGAGATACCAGAGGGCTGGCAGTTCCAATGTGAGGCGCTGGGCGCCGCGACGACGCTACTTGTGGAGGCGATCTCGACCCGCCTCATACCTGTGTCGCCCGCCGAGGCCACGCTGATGCTCATCGGGATTTATGAGGACACCGGCAGTCTGACCTACGGCTCGACAACACCCAGGGATATGCGTGCTGCGGCGTGGCTGGTGGACCAAGGGGCGAACCTGGAGATCACAGTGGAGTTCCTCGACCACCCACTCTCGCCGGTCCAACAGAAGATCTACCAAGGGCTGAGAGACAATCTTGAGACTCGCGAGATCGACGGGCACCCCGTCGTCATCAGTTGGGCCGAGTCACCGCCCGACACCGAGGAGGAGGTATCGACGCTGGCGCACAAGCTGCAGAATCTCCTGGAGCCCAGCGCCCTTTTCATCCTCGTAGGGATCGGGGATAACACCCAGCTCGTGGCGCGCAGCACGACAGACGACCTCAACGTGGCCGAGGTGGCAGAGCACTTCGGTGGTGGCGGCCATGACAGGGCCGCAGCCGCGCTCGTTCGCAAGCGGCCCCCCGAAGAAGTCGCGGAGGAGCTGCGCGAGCTGCTCCCCGACGCCGTTCGACCACGGGTCAAAGTGCGGGACCTGATGTCTTACGGCGTGAGAACCGTCCGCCCTGACGACGTGATAGAAGACGTGGCCCAGAAAATGCTGAGAACCGGACATGAAGGGTTCCCGGTCGTCGACGAGAGGCATCGCGTCGTCGGCCTGGTCACCCGGAACGCGGTCGATCGAGCCATGCAACAC
>JBNGDU010000325.1:0-8607 GCA_049975025.1 Anaerolineae bacterium | reverse complement strand
GTACACTGCTATGCCTCCCAGGATCTCTACAACTGGGAGGACATGGGGATCGCGCTTTCGGTCTCCGAGGACCCCGAGAGCGATATCGTCCGGGGTTGCGTGCTGGAGCGCCCCAAGGTCATCTACAACGAGCCGACGGACAAGTTCGTGATGTGGTTTCATCTCGAGCTGAAGGGACAGGGCTATAGGTCGGCGCGCAGCGCTGTGGCGGTCAGCGATGAGGTCACGGGGCCCTACACCTTTCTCCGGTCATTCCGCCCCAATGCCGGCGTTTGGCCCCTCAATGCGACACCGGAGCAGAAGCGAGTCCCCGGTCCCGAATTGAGCGAGCGTGAGTTCCGCGGCGAGTATACGGAGGACATCGACCAGGTCAATATCCTGGGGCGCGACTTCGAGGGCGGGCAGATGGCGCGGGATATGACGCTGTTCGTGGATCAGGATGGAGCGGCGTACCATCTGTACGCTTCGGAGGAGAACAGCACGCTGCAGATCTCCATGCTCACCGATGACTACCTGGTGCCGGCGGGCAAGTACGTCCGCGCCTTCCCCAAGCGCTACATGGAGGCCCCCGCGATCTGCAGGCGAGAGGGCAAATACTATTTCATCGGCTCGGGTTGCACCGGATGGGCGCCCAATGCCGCGCGCTCGGCAGTAGCGGACGCTGTCTTTGGCCCTTGGGCCGAGCTGGGGAACCCCTGCGTAGGCGCCGGCAGCGAGATCACCTTTGGTGGGCAGAGTACCCATATTTTGCCGGTGGCGGGCAAGGATGACGCCTTCATCGCGATGTTCGACATCTGGCGTCCCAGGAACGCCATCGACGGACGCTATATGTGGCTGCCGATGCGATTCACAGATGGTCGTTTCGAGCTACACAACGTGCAGGCTTGGGATTTGAGCGTTTTCGACTGATGGATTCAGCGGCGCTTTGTTGAAATCCAAGGTGATGTCACTTTCCGGGATGACGGAGCCGGAGGGCGCCTAACTCATAGCAAAAACGAAGCGCGCCCTCAGTAGTGGCGCGCGTGGCAGTTGAGACTACACTGACTATCACCGTTCATACACAGTCGATAGGAGGCGCTAAATGGGTGGTATCGGCATCAACACGTTCGCGACAAACCCCGTGACGGACAAGCTGCGCAGCGGTCAACCCGCGGTGGGGTCCTGGATCTCTCTCTGCTCACCGGTTGCGGCGGAGCGCATGGCCCACATCGGATGGGATTGGCTGGTGGTCGACGTGGAGCACAGCCCCGTGGGCTTTGACACGATGGTCAACTGCTTCCGGGCGGTTCAGTTGGGCGGCGCGGTACCGATGGCGCGAGTCCCTTGGAATGACACCATCTGGATCCAGCGGACGCTGGATGCCGGCGCGCTCGGTTTGGTCGTCCCGATGGTGAATAGCCCCGAGGAGGCGAAGAAGGCGGTCGCCAACATGAAGTACGCGACGAAGGGCCTCCGAAGCTGGGGCGGGAGCCGCGTCTCCCCGTACATCGAGGGCGCCGACTATCGCACCTGGACCGAGGAGAACCTGGCGATCATGGTCATGATCGAGACGGTGCAGGCGGTCGAGCAGGCCGAGGCGATCCTCTCGGTTGAGGGCATCAGCGGTTGTTTCATCGGCCCGGCGGACCTGGCGCTCTCGATGGAGGCCGAGGAGACGGGCCCGGGGACCGAGCACGAGGCCGCCGTTCAGGAAGTCCTCCGCGCGGCCAAGACCGTGGGCACGGCAGCCGGCAAGCACTGCGGCAGCGCTGCCGAGGTCTCGACGCGGATCGCCCAGGGGTTCCAGTTCCTAGCGCTCTCCAGCGACGCAGCGTTCCTCGGCAACGCGGCCCGCGCCGCGTTCGACGCGGTGGATTGGACCGGCGCCGCCGATACGGAGGATACCGCGGAGGGCAGGATCTATTGACGAATCGAGAGCTTTGAGCTTTCCTCGTATAGACGGTCGATTCGCCTAGACGGAAAGCTCAAAGCTCTGTCTCTACAACGCCACGACCGTCCCCTCCCGCTGCGAGGTCAACATAGCGTGCGAGATGCGGAGCGCAGCCAGGCCGTCCTTGCCGGTGACCATTGGCTGCCGATCGCGCGCTACGCAGTTGATGAAGTGACGGCTCTCCTCCCGATAGGATTTGACGTCGAGCTTGTCGTTGAGCACCTCGATGGTCTCGTGCGGCATCGAGGTCGTCTTGAGATGGAAGCGATCGAGGTCCCACAGACCGCCGCCCGCGACCCTCGCCGTGCCCTCGGTGCCGACGACGCCTCGGCTGTTCATCCCCAGATGGGATGACCAACTGGCGTGGATGACGCCTATGCCACCCCGGCGCAGCGTGAAGACGGCGCCGGCGTTGTCGTCGAAGTCCGGCAGGTCGGGGCGGGAGGCAAGGGTCACGGCTCTCACCTCGACGACGTCACCCGCCATCCACCGCATCAGGTCGATGTCGTGGGAGAGCGACTCGATGCTCATCCCGCAGAGCAGACCCGGCGTTGTGCGCCAGTTCGGTCCGGGTCCAACGCCCAAGCCCATCCGCTGGCTCCACCACTGGAGCGGTTCTCCTAGGGCTCCCGAGTCCACAGCCTGCTTCAGCCGTCTGAATCCCGTGCGGAAGCGCATGTTGAAGGCGACCATCAGCTTCACGCCGGCCTGCGCTGCCGCGTCGACCATCGCCTCGGCGTCAGCGATCTCAATGGCGATGGGCTTCTCCACGACAACGTGCTTGCCTGCCTCGACGGCTTCCAATGTCAGCTCGCGGTGGGTGGAGGGTGGTGTTAGCACGTAGACGAGGTCGGCGTGCGGGAGGCACGCCTCGAGCGTGTCGTAGGCCTCAGCGTCATAGCGGGATGCGAGATCGGTTGCCTTCTCCTTGGCAATATCGACCACCGCCGTCAGCTTCGCGCCCTCGAGGGACGCGATCGCCTCCGCGTGGCGTTGAGCGATGCCGCCGGCGCCTGCAAATGCTATTCGGATCATCGTGTGAACTCCTTTGTGAAGACTTGGTCGCGTTGTGCGCGGTCCGCGGCTTGGGAAGCTGCAATTACAACGATCTCTGGTTGAGAATCTACACCACCGAAGTGGAAATGCAAAGGAGAGAGCAGGAGTAGATTGAGAGGTCACACCGTGGAATTGAAGGGCTTGACACCTCTTGGCCGCAACAGAAAAGCGCGCCCGCTCAACGAGGGCGCGCCAACAAGAAATGGGTCGTGCAGGATTCGAACCTGCGGCCCTGGGCTTAAAAGGCCCCTGCTCTGCCGGACTGAGCTAACGACCCACGCAGAGTCGAGTATAGCATGGGAGGGGCGGAAGTCAATCGTTACGGCGTGACGGGCGACGATTGACGAGTGAAGCGGGAAGTGTGAGGACGTGAGCGTGGGGGATGTTTAGGGTGGGGTTTGGGCGAAGGTGGGGTGGCCTGGCAGGTCGAGATCGTTGAACGTTTGGTTTTCCAGGTAGAAGAGGTGGGATGGGCAGCGGCAATCGGAGGCGCCGAAGCGCGGGGCGATGATCTGAGCGTCCGGATGCGCTGCCAGGTGTTGCGCCCAGACGCACTCCAGGTGGGCATCGGGCGCCAGCCAGAGCGCGGCCGGCTGGGCGTAAGCGCGCAGGTAGTCGATGTGCCAGCGCGTGGTCCCGGTGCCGCGGAGATGCCGGCTTACTCGAGCGCGCAGGCCACCGGGTCCCCAGGCGCTGCCTACGTAGATGTAGTGACCTGCCGGGAAGCGCCAGGTGCCCAGGGCACCCACGGTGCAGTGCGTTGGGGCCGCCAACGTGAGCCCCAGGCCATAGGTGCCTGGCTCAGCGCGGAGGTGCCTCATAAGCCGATCCATCGATCTGGCAGGGATCGCTAAGGACGGCAGGCGGTTAAGTGTTGAACTGCGTCGACGTGGTGCCCATGTCCGCGAGAGCGGACACGTCCGCGAGAGCGGACACGTCCGCAAGGGTGGATAGCCAGCGTGTAGCGCCCCGGCAAGGGACTTCAGTCCTAGAGAAGTCGGTCGACGTCAGGTGAGAAGCTGATGGTTCCAGAGCCTGCCGCTCAACCACGTAAGTGAGAGGCCCAGGCCGAGAACGAAGGTGCCGGCGAGGTCCATCAGATGGACCGCGTGCTGATGATCCACCTGCCAGACGTTGGCGCCCTCCTGGGCGGTGGGTAGTGCAAGGGCCAGAAGGCCCAAAAAGATGAAGAGAACGCCAGCGGCGCTGGCTGCAACGATCAACCAGTTTTGTCGCTCTGCCGGCATCAGCTTTCCTCAGGCGGAGGAACCGGCAGCTCCTCGACGGGGGTGTCCATCCACTTCTCGCCGGTCTCGATGAGCATCACAGGGATGTCATCCCGGATAGGGTACTTGCGACCACAGTCCTGGCAGACGAGCCAGCTATCCTCGCGCACGAGATCGAGAACCCCGGGATCCTGTTTATCCTCGCGGCGCGTTTCTCCACTTACACAATAAGGGCAGCGTAGAATCTCCAACAGCTCGGCATCTACCATGGTCCCTCCTTTGTCGTTGAGTCTCATTCTTTTATCGTACCGGCGGAAAGTATACCACGGGCCATAGCCCCGGCAACCATATCATCGACCTCGCAGGGCAATTGCATTTGGATATAGAGGCTCGTAGCCGCCGTCTCGGGGGCAGTTTCGGTGCGAAAAGCCCCGTTTCAAAAGCCATCCTGTGCTCAAGCCGCCCCGAGGACGGGGCTTCGAGCCCTAAATGCGATTACCCTATCGACCTCGATCCTCAGTTGGTCGCAAACTCTGGGGTCCTAGACGGCGAGGCCGTCCCGCCCCGCTTTGCCGATGTCCAACCTCACCTTCAGCGTCTCGATATCCATATCGCTGGTGAAGAACTCGTCGGCGGCGCGCAGGTATTTCATGCCCAGCTTCAGGGCCTGCCCATAGTGGCTGGTCGCATCGGCGTCGATGGCGCCCCCAACCTCTTCAGGGGTGACCTTTTCCCCATGCTGGAGACGCCGGGCCACGTCGATAATAGGGTCATCGCGTTCGTAGAAGCCGTCGTCTATGATGTAGGTCTGGACCTTCTCCGGATCGGGGTTGGTGATCGCTGCGTCATATCGCTCCAGGTCGACGTAGAACTCCTGGCGCCGCGTGAAGAGGTGGTCGATCCACGCCTCGGGGTCATCGACGTTGGGGATGAGTGTATGCATCTCGATCAGCGCGCGCCGCAGCAGGACGTGGACCAGATCCTGTAGATCGGCGACGTTGATCGTGTCGGAGAGCGTCTCAAAGTCCTCACCGAACATCGCCGGATGGTAGGGCGACGCTTCGCCGGCCCCGTAGACCTCGCGGAAGATGAAGGCGTCGTGGTAGACGCTGCACTCCGTGGGACTCTCGGTCCGGGTCTCCGGCGGATGGAAGCGGCGGAAGATGGGCTTCATCTGGCGGTCGGCGGCCCGGTGGCAGAGCCACCCAAGCACGAAGGCCAGCTTCGGCTCCAGGTGCTCCTCCGGCAGGCGGGTCGCCCAGCGCTCCCGGAAGGTCGCCAGCAGCCCCGGATTGCAGCGGTCTCCGGCACGGGTCATGCACCCCAGACGGGTCATCGCTTGGTGTTCCTGGGCGGCCTCTTTGAATGCCTGGCTGAAGGTCTCATCTGCAGCCATCAGGCGCAGGCAGTCGTCGACGACGGCGGTATGGGTGATGTTCTCGGACATACGATCTCCTTCTGCGGATGGCTCTACCGTTGAGAAAGCGAACGTCGGACGCTACCTAGCCACAAAGGTGGCGACGGAAGCGGCGGGTGCCGCGTAGGGAATCCTGCCGTCCTCTATTGCGAAGCCGCCCAGCGGCACGTAGCTCTCATCGGGTGACGTGCGGTGGGCCTCGAAGGTCACGCTGTCAGTGCCGGCGACCTCCAGCTCCAGCGGGACGGTGTGATCCGCCATGTTGATAACGACGAAGGCGTCCGGGTGCTCCGTGCCGTTGCCGGCGAAGGCGATGAGCCCGATCTCCGAATCGTTGGAGGCGACGCGAGCCACAGCCATGCCGGGCTGTCCGACGCGGCACACCTGCTTGAAGTAATAGTAACCGGGCATTACCTCGTAGTGACCGTCGTCGTAGACCCGGAAGGCGGTGCCGGGGTTGGGATCGCCGCCCACCCACTTCCCGGGACGCTGGATGCAGGCCCAGGGGATGATCCCGTTCACCTTGGCACAGTAGATATTGTTGCGGATCTCGTTGACGAACCAGACGTCCATCTGGCTCCAGCTCGTGCTGGTGACCCAGGCGTGCAGGTCGGGACGCTTCTCACGGATGATATCAATGCCCAGACTGCGCCAGTCGCCGTACCAGCGGCCCTGGGATGCGCCCTTGAACCCGTGCGAGGTGATCAACCCTATCCCGGCGACGGCTTCCGGATCGTCGGCGATGGTATGGGCATATCCCCAGTCCGCGAAGCGGTACCAGTTCGTCGTCTCGCCCGGGGCCACCCCGACGTCACCCATGTTTTGGGCCGCCAGGATAGGTGGCGTGATCTTGAGAAATTCGACCACCTGTTCAGGGGGCCAGTACATGTTGTAGTCGTGGCTGGGCGCGTCGGCGGTGCTGCCATCCGGGGGCCAGCGCATCCAGTCCTCGCCCTCGTTGTGGAGACATACATAGCTTATGGGGAATCCCTCAATCTCGCGCAGATACTTCGCCCAGGAGACAAGGTATTTAGCGACCTCGTGTTTGTACTCGGGATCGAGGTCCCGACCGCGGACGAACTTCTGCTTGGTCATCCAAGCCGGAGGGCCGTAGAGTGTCGTGATGATCTCCAAGTCAGCGCCGCGCAGCCGTGTCGCCTTCAGCCCTTCGCGGACGAAGTAGCGCATCCACTCGGTGGTGGTCTCGTGATCGTAAGCCCCCAGGTCGATGACCTCGGGGCTGGTGTCATAGCCCTCCCCCGGTTCGTCCTGGTGAAAAGGGTCCAAGAACATCTTGATCAGGGCGGGCTTGAGGCCGTCCTCGCTGAAGATCAAGTTGATGATCTCCCGGCGATCGGACTCGCTGAGGATGCTGAAGCCTCCGTACTCCTGAGGAGCCGCTTTGTAGTCGCGCGTCTGCGCCACCTCGACGTAGTTGACGCCGAAGCCATCCCACTCACGGATGGTTTTGGAGAAATCGACCTGCGTGCGTCGCATCATAGTCCACTCCTTTTGACAAGGTTTGTGTGGATGACAGCAGCAACACTGTGTGGTCCTGGGTAGGGTATGCTTGTCGGAAAACCAGCCCGCTATCGATAGGGTTGACCGGAACAGTCTCGTGGCGACGCCGTCAGGGTATAGGGGACCCTCCGACGCTATGCACTCTCCCCATGATATGTCGACGTCGAACCCATTGTACACTACTCCCCTCGAAAAAGAAACGTGCCTGTGGCAACTTGCAACCCTAAGGGTGCGGCGGTGGAGCCTCAACTCAGTCCAGCGTATCATTGCCGACGTCCTCAGTACCCGCACCCTTAGGGTTGCCAGGGGCAGATGTGGCATTCCCTCGTATTCAACCTATACTTGTCGCTAGATAGACAAGAGAGCCGTCGGATACAGTTAGCTTGATGCGCTTGGAACCGTCCGGGATGGCTACCAGACGCGACTTGCGGGATGGGGAGAATGGTCTATGTCGATGTTGCCCGAGGATCTATTGGATGAACGAGGGGGGCTCGCCGATTGGATTGCCACCTATCATTACGCTCACTTCGAGGAGAAGGCGCGCAGCCTGCCTTTGCGCCGTGACACCATAACGGTGCTGACCTATGTCCGCGATCACAAGGTCGTTGGCACGAAGTCGACCGGCAACATGCCGCTTAAGCACATCCGCGCCGTCACCGCGGAGTTCGTCGAGCCACCCGTCTTGGACGAACAGATCGGTGACCGTACCTATAAGCTGCGCACCGAGTTCGACGTCTGGCGCCTCTTTTTTATCCACGTCCTGCTCGAAGTAGCTGAGTTACTGGAGACGCCGCAAGGGGGACGTTGGCAGCTCACCGAGGCCGGTGAGCGATTCCTGGATGGGGATCCGCTGCTTCAAACGCTCTTTCTCTTCTCGACCTGGTGGGATCAGGTCGATTGGCGCATTGCCATTAACCACGAGCTTGACTGGCTGGGTCTGTTTCCGACTGCCACCCTCGCGCTTCTGCTTTCCCAACCTGTCGGGACTTGGATCGATTTCGAGACCTTTGCTATGACGTTGAACCAGCGCACGAGACTGTCGAGAATCCTGCTCAGTCCGCCGGATTCTCACAATGACAACCTTGACTTCACGCGCATGTTACTGCTCTCGAACATACGGCATATGGTGGTCGATAGGCTCTTCGACTTTGGCGTCGCCGAGGGTCGTTATCGCTACAAGGAGAAGGTCGCCGACACTACGCTCACCATCCAGCGCCTTGACGCCCTGAAGATCACCTGGTTCGGCAGGGCGCTGCTGGACGGCTTGGGCCTTTAGCCGGTCGCGGGGGCTCAACCCTCTTCTCCCACGATCTTAAAGGCACGCTCTCCCCTGGCGGGTGTCCAGGCCTCTTGTGGTCCGTTGAGCGAGGGCGCTTGTCCGTACTTGGGCAGGCCCTGGGGAGTGACGACGATGACGGGGGGCGATGGGGGCTGGGAGGTCCGCGGCTGAGACTCGG
>JBNGDU010000324.1:2843-8622 GCA_049975025.1 Anaerolineae bacterium | reverse complement strand
AGATTACGCAGATTTCACAGATGGTTGTGATTTGCGATTTGCAGATTCGCGATCCACAGATTACACAGATTTCTCAGATTCTTGTGATTTGCTGATTTGAGATTCGTTGATTTGAGATCTGCCAATAGATAATAGAACAGGAGGACAGGGATGTCAGAGTCCAAACTGAACGTAGGCATCATCGGCATTGGTTGGTGGGCGTTGACGCGGCACGCGCCTCGCCTTCAGGAGATCCCCGACGCCGAACTCGTGGCGATCGCGCGGCGCAACCCTGAGGCCCTCGCCGATGCGAAGGAAGCCCTTGGCGGAGGCGTGGAAGCGTACACGGACTGGCACCGGCTCCTCGATCATCCGGGCCTGGACGCGGTGATTGTGAGCACGCCCCAGTACGCGCACACGGAGCCCACAGTGGGAGCGCTGGAACGCGGATTCCCCGTCCTGTTGGAGAAGCCCATGGCGCTGGAAAGCAAGGATGCCTGGACCATGGTCGAGGCCGCCGAGGCAACAGACAGCCTTCTCATGATCGGATACAATCTACGGTGTTTGGGTCCATGGCGCACAGCCGCGCGGGCGCTGAGGGACGGCGCGTTGGGCACCGTACGGCAGATCAGCACGGTCGTCCACTACAATACGCGGTGGCTTTGGGAGCTTGAGGAGATGCCTGAGGGCATCCACAAGCGCTTGGGCCTACCGGAAAGCTTCCTGACCGAGAGCTTGGAGGACTACTGGCGAACCGACCCCAGCAAGATGGGCGGAGGTCAGTTTGCGGACTCGGGCTCGCACTTCGTGGATCTGGCGCTGTGGCTGGGCGGCGCACCCGCGACAGAAGTCGTGGCGCTGGGAGCGTCCGCCGGCCCCCCTGTGGAGACACACCTGGGCATCCAGGCGCGACTGGCTAACGACGTGCTCGTCTCCTTTTCGTCCGCCGATGGCGTCCCTGCCGGACCGTACCAACTGACGGTCTACGGCGATGCGGGGACCATGACCGCGGCGTGGATCGAGATGCATGGAACGCCCGAGATCACGGTTCATACCGCCGGGGGCCAGCAGAAGCTCGACGTCGATATCCCCGACACAACGCCGACCGCGGCGTTCGTCGACACGGTGCTGCGCGGGGCACCCAACCTGTCGCCACCCCGCGGCGCCGCACACGCCGTCGCCTTCAGCGAGGCGGTCTACCGCTCGGTCGCCGAGCAAGCGATCGTCAAGATCGAGCCGGCACAGTAAGATAGCGCCTCAGCGTTGGCCCTTCCTGTCCTGTTAAGACGTGCATATTGCAGCCTTCGGTCGTTCATCCAGCTGCCGGACAGTTTCTCGGCTCACGGATTAACACACAACACAAGCCTGGCGTCGTTATCTCTGCAAGCTAGCCGCGTTGACCCATGTATGGGGCACAGCGCCCTTCTTCAGCGGTCAAAGCTCACCCCTGAGGGCCGGACCTTCATAGTGGGAATCCGTGTTGATCCGTGTTAATCCGTGAGCAGCCTTGATCAGAGCGCAGGTTCCCCATATGGCATCTGAAAGTGTCTATAGCTAGGTCTTTCATCATCCACCGGCGGCGGGATAACCCCGGCTGAAACGTTAAGATGCGCCCACGTCCCGGCTGGCTCACACGCCCTTTGTCATTCCCGCTCCCTCTGTTATAGTTAATATATCAGACCGATATAGTACAATCTTAAACTCCAAAGGAGGGTAAATATGATGACGGTTTTCGCTTTGGTTGACACCTATCGTGCAGCCAAGGCTTTGGTGGATGAGCTGATGGGGGCGGGTATCGACGTCGAGGATATGAACGTCATCGTCAAGTCTGAGGTCGCCAAATCAGCGATGGACCACGTCGATTTCAGCCAGATGGGCGTGGACGTGACGAACGAGGTGGGCGAGCAACGCTACCAGGGACTTGATTATCTGATCGTGGGTGAACAGGCGGTGGAGCTGGTCGGCCTTGGTGACGTCTTCGCCGCGGGCGAACTCGCCACATTGATGGCTACAGCAGCGACCCGACCTCGCGATGAGGCCGGCACGGCGATGGCGGCGGCGCTTCAGGAGTTCAGCGTCAGCCCGTCGGCTGCCGAGACCTACTACGAGGGGCTTGATGGCGCCGGATGGCTGGTCTTCGTGCGAACCGAGGATGACAAGGCGCAGGACGCTAGGCCGATCATGCGCAAGCACAGCGACGCCGTCGAGGTCGTCAGCGGCTAGGCAAGGCACGCAAAACAGCGACCCAATTCATCACCCTCCGGGAAGCTACAGAGACATCGTCGCAGGTGAGAACAGGCGGTTGAGCTCGCCGCCGGCACGCTGAGGGATGCCGCAGCTTCCCGGAGGGTTCGACGCACCAACGTCATCGCGTGCTCACGCATCGCCCTTGATCGCCCAGAAGACCCAGGTCACCGGCGTGAACTGCCGCGTCTGCAACCCGATCCCCTGCTCGGAAAACGCCTCACGGAGGCCGTCCAAGCGCGTGAAGTACTCCTCCTCAAGCCACCTGAACTCCCGCAGCGCCTCGGCTTCAGCGGCTTCGTCCTCGAAGGCTAGATCGCCCAGGACCCACCGCCCCCCGTGCTTGAGCACGCGCAGCATCTCGCGCACGCTCGCGGCTTTCAGTCGGTGGGGAATGTGGTGAAAGGCATAGGTGCTGACTACGGCGTCGAAGCCGGCGTCGGGATAGGGGATCTCTAGGAACGGCTCGGCGCAGCTGCGGAAGTCCACATTCGGGCTCGGGCTCTGACCGGCCTTTTCTCGCGCCAGGGCCAGCATCGACTCGGATGGGTCCAAGCCCACGACGCGTGCGCCACAAGCCACGAGCCGCAGGGCGAGATTCCCGGTGCCCGTTCCGATGTCCAACACCCGTGCCCCGGGCGCCAGGCCCGCAACCTCGACGACCGCATCCAGCACCTCGTCGTATCGTGCGTAGTAGTGGCGGGCATCGTTCGCGACGATCACGTCGTAGCGATCGGCCCACGGATCGAAGTTCCAGGTCTTGTCACCATCTTGAGTCTGCACAGATCTCCGCTCCTTGGGGCTATCGAGATGCACAGTTTGTCGGTTTTGGATGTTGGGTGTTGGGTGTTGGATGTTGGTTGGCGGCGCTACACCCTGTGCGCCGCACTCAGACGCTGAGTACAAGTAGGATGCCGCATCGTCCGCTCCCACACCTTCGCCTGTCACTAACCCCGCGAAAGCAAAAGAGCCCGAAGGCGGTCGGCCTCGGGCTCTCGATCTTTCCAAACTCTTAGCTACGCGGCAGCATTAGCTACGCGGCAGCATTAGCTACGCGGCGGGATTAGCTACGCGGCGGCGGCCGACGGCTTGGGCTTGAGAACCGGTTCTGTCTCCTCCGTCTTCCGTCTTTCGCTTTCGTCCTTCTGCTTCGGAAGCGCGCGACCTTCCATCGCGGCATCCAGCTCCTCCGACGAAAGCACCTCGCGCTCCAGCAGGTATCCGGCCACGCGATCTAGCTTGTCGCGGTGCTCCCTGAGGACCTCTTTGGCCCGATCGTACGCGTTCGTGACCAGGCTCTTGACTTCGGTGTCAATGGCCTCGGCCATCGCCTCACTGTAGTCCCGCTGCTCGCCGATCTCCTTGCCCAGGAAGACCAGCTCCTCCTTGCGACCATAGACCAGCGGACCCAGCTTGTCGCTCATGCCGTAGCGCATCACCATCGAGCGCGCCAGCTTCGAGACCTTATCCAGATCATCGGAAGCGCCGGTGCTGATCTCATCAAAGACGATCTCCTCAGCAGCGCGCCCGCCCAGTATCTTGGCCATCTCGGCTTCCATCTTGCTGCGCTGCATAATGTAGTGATCCTCCTCCGGCAGCGTCAGCGTGTAGCCCCCGGCCATACCGCGGGCGACGATGGAGACCTTGCGCACCGGATCGCAGCGCGGCAGCGTTGACGCCACCACCGCGTGTCCGGCCTCGTGGTAAGCGAAGACCTTGCGTTCCGCCTCAGGAATCACGCGGCTCCGGCGTTCCGGTCCGGCGATCACGCGCTCAATGGCCTCCTGGAACTCGGGCATCTCGATGCGCCGCTTGCCCTTGCGAGCCGCCAGGATCGCGGCCTCATTTACCACGTTCTCGATATCAGCACCCACGAAACCCGGCGTGGACTGCGCAAGCACGTTGAGATCCACGCTAGCCGAGACGGGCTTACCGCGCGTGTGCACACGGAAGATCGCCTCGCGTCCGAGGATATCGGGCTGATCCAGGACCACGCGCCGGTCAAATCGGCCGGGGCGCAGCAAGGCCGGATCGAGGATGTCCGGACGGTTCGTCGCAGCCACCACGATCACGTTCGTG
The DNA here is from genome assembly GCA_049975025.1 of Anaerolineae bacterium. GTDB lineage: Bacteria > Chloroflexota > Anaerolineae > B4-G1 > SLSP01 > PWVB01. The sequence goes on along the minus strand of JBNGDU010000324.1, from coordinate 4,320 downwards.
TCGGTGTCGAAGCCATCCATCTCCACCAGAATCTGGTTCAGGGTCTGCTCCCGCTCATCGTGAGAGCCGCCCAGACCCGCGCCACGATAGCGACCGACGGCATCGATCTCGTCGACGAAGACGATGCACGGGCTGTGCCGCTTGGCCTGGTCGAAGAGATCGCGCACGCGGCTGGCGCCGACGCCCACGAACATCTCGACGAACTCCGAGCCGGAGATGCTGAAGAACGGAACACCGGCCTCGCCGGCGACGGCCTTCGCGAGCAACGTCTTACCGGTGCCCGGCGCACCGACGAGCAACACGCCCTTGGGGATGCGCGCTCCGAGGTTGACGAACTTCTGAGGCTCCTTGAGGAATTCCACAACCTCAGCCAGCTCCTCCTTGGCCTCCTCCACCCCGGCGACGTCCTCAAAGGTCACCGTCGGACGATCGCCCGAGAACATCCGCGCTTTGCTCTTGCCGAACGAGAGCGCTTGGTTGTTGGCGCCCTGGAACTGGCGGATGAAGAGATAGAAGAACGCCACACCGGCTACCACACTGAGCAATGTTATCCCAATATTGATCAAGGTGCCCCAATCAACGGGCTCCTCGAAATCGATATCTATCTGACGCAGTGCCTCTTCACCCACGCCGAGAGCCTGCAGTTGCTCCACGAGCGTTGACTCTTGACCCTTGCGGGACACCACAACCTGATCCCCGGACTCAGTGCGCTCTTTGTACGTCACGTGCAGTTCATCACCCCGAACTCGGATGCCGGCAATTCTGCCCTGTGACGCATCTTCAGCGATCTGATTCAACGGTACGGTCGTTGTGTTGTTGCCCCCAGAGATATAGCTGTATACAAGGAAGAGCACAGCGGCAATGATGATGATGTAGACGAAATTGCTGCTGCCTTTAGACTTCATAGTGCCTCCTAGCCCTTGAACAGGGCTTGTGTCCACGGGCCGAACCCGTTATATAGCATGTGATTGCCCACCTAACTTTGGGCCCCAACCGTATTTTGTAAAATGATTATACCAGAAAACGGGCGGAGTTTAAGGAGAAGTCGAGGATTCGGCAAGTTCGGTCGGGCTCTAGATGAAACTGAGCGCCGGCAATCGGGTATCCCGACGCAGCTGGGCTAGGGCTGGACCTCGATGTTTGTGACGAAGATGGTGTCGTCAATCACCTCTGTCTGACCGGGATCGATGACCGGCAGCCGCCCCTGATCGTCGTAGAGCCCCACGCGGATCTGATAGGTCCCCGCCGGGGCGTTCTCCGGCAACCTCACCTGGTGTGGATCGTTGACGATCTCGCCCGGCGTCCACGACGTCGTGGGGCGCATGCCGTTCACCGGCTCCACGTCCTGCTGGGCAAGCGCCTCGCTCCGGTCCGGCGTCAGGATGTGGATGAAGACCCTGTACGAGCTGCCGAAGGGCTGTAGCACACGCCATTGCAGCGTCACGGGCACCGCACCGCCGGGCCGATAGCCAAACTG
>JBNGDU010000324.1:0-2833 GCA_049975025.1 Anaerolineae bacterium | reverse complement strand
TCCAGCACCACCTGGTCGTTCAGATTGGCCTCAAGCGGGATCGGCACGTCGCTCCCCCCGCTGACGGTCAGCGTTATCGTATCGCCGGCCCGCACCTCCGCGGTCGGAGAGGGCGTCTGTTCCAAGACCGTCCCCTGCGGCTGGGTACTGCGGACCTCGGAGACCTCAACGATCAAGCCGTCCGATTCCAGGCCGGGCTGAACGGTCTCCAGGTCATAGCCGATCACGTCAGGCAGGACCAGGGGCCTACCCGCGGCCAGAACCACGCTGACGGTAGTATCGGTGGGCACCCGGTTGCCGGGGCCCGGCGTCTGCTCCAATACAGCGCCCGGGCGCGCGTCGGACGTCTCCTCCTCCCCCAAGACATCCATCTGCAGCCCCAGGCTCTCGGCCAACCGCTGAGCGTCCGCTGCGCTGAGGCCCATCAGGTTGGGCACGGTCACCAGCTCCTCTGTGCTCGCTGTCGGCGCGACCGTCCCATCCAAACCGGGCGTCGGGAGGACCGGGGGCGCGTTGTACGCCCGGTAGACAAACAGCCACAGCGGGATCAGGCCGATGACGGAGATCGCGGCGACGGCAATCAGAGCCCAAAGGGTCGTGTCCGGCTCATCGGAGACCTCGACGGGCTGGGTATCGCTAGCATTAGGTGGGTTGGCGCCGGAAGCGGGACTCGCAGAGGATCCGGCGGTCGGGGCCGGCGCACGATCGCGGTTCGTGACGATGGGCGTCTCCTTCACCACAGGCAGAAAGGGCTGAGTCCCGTCAGCGCCCTGGCGTGTGTACTCATCGATCGCCATACCAAGTTGATCCGCGTTGCGGTAGCGCTGCGTGGGCTCCTTAGAGAGCACCTTGCGGACCAGCCAATCAAGCCCGGGCGGCACCCTGGGATTCAGCGCCGTCAACGGCGCCGGCTCCTCACGGAGATGCTTCATCGCCAGCACGGTCGGGTCGGGATCGTGGAACGGCGGCACGCCCGTCAACATCTCGTACAGCACAACGCCGATACTGTAGACGTCGGAGGCGGGCGTGGGCGCGTAGCCGCGCGCCTGCTCGGGCGAGAGATAGTGGGGACTCCCCCAGACGATCTCCTCCCGATCGGCGGCCCCGCCGCTCCCTGCGGTCCGGTCGTCGTCTCTCATCGCCCGGGCGATACCGAAGTCGGCGACCTTGATCTTGCCGTCCTCGGTCACCAGGATATTCTGCGGCTTGAGATCACAGTGCACAATGCCGTTCTGGTGCGCCAAACTCACGCCGGAGCAGATCTGACGCGCCAGCGACAGAGCGTGAGGCACCGTCAGGGGAGCGTCTCGCCGGATCAACGCCTTGAGGTCGGACCCGGCGACGAACTCCATCACGATGTAGGGGCGATCGTGCTCGTCCTCGCCGACATCGTAAACGTGAGCGATGTTGGGATGATCGAGCTTCGCGGCGGCGCGCGCTTCGTGGACAAAGCGCTCACGCGCGTCAAGGTCGCTGGCGTAGGGCTCGCGCAAAAACTTCACGGCCACAGGACGCTCCAGCATAACATCCTCGCCGCGATAGACCGTCGCCATGCCACCGGCGCCGATCAACTCAATCAATCGGTAACGATCGTTCAGTATCTTGGATCTCATAGCAAGTGGGTACGGGCACGTTTGAGCGTCGAAACCATTCTACCTTATTGAAGGGGCAAGTCAACGGGGAGGGGCGACGAGCAACCAGTGACGAGTAACGAGTGAACGGACGATGTAACGTCTCCCCATCGCCGGGCCGGCGTCGCGTAGGCCGAAGTGAGACTTCGCCCCATATGCCCTGCGTCGCCGGATGGTTGGCGGCAGGGACCGCCCCGTCTGCGTCTGAAGCGACCCAATACCCCCCTCCCTGTACCTGAGTACAATACCGGAACTATCCTACGGGGCGATGACAGAGAGGAAACCTGCTGCTAGAATATGGATAGATCGACAGAAGCGTGCAGAGCACCGAATGCTAAAGGAAGCCTGGTGAGATAACCCTTATGACCGAGAGATCGCGCATCCCCCGCCTTAGCCTTTCGCTGCGCCTGGGCATCGGCCAGGTGACCGTCGTCGCGATCGGCGTCTTGGGCGCCGAGGCGCTCACGTGGCTCCTGCTGCCGTGGCTGCTGGCTCTGGTCCCGCTGCACACGGTTCTGATCGCCGCGGTCGCGGCGCTGCTCGGCGGCGGAACCGCCTACCTGGCAGGGCGACGCGCCCAGCGGCGATTGGCGGACTTCATCACGGTCGTGGAGGCCTGGCTGCGCGGCAACCTGGCCCTGCGCATCAACGACCCGACCAACGACACAATCGGCGCGTTGGGCCGTCGCTTGGACGCCCTGATCGAGCACCTGGAGGAGGACGAGCAGGATCTGGACCGGCTGCGGGAGTCGAACGCGCGGCTGACCGACCAGGTTCGCGCCCTCGCCGTGGTCGAGGAGCGCAATCGCCTGGCCCGGGAGCTCCACGACACCGTCAAGCAGCACCTCTTCAGCCTCGCCATGACCGCCAGCGCCGTCCGCACGCAGTTCGAGCTGCAGCAAGCGACCGGCGACGACGGCGGCACGGCGATCGACGCGGAGGCCTGCGAGGCGTTGGAGCAGATGGTCCGCGAGATCGAGATTGAGGCCAAGGCTGCCCAGGGGGAAACGACGCGCCTGATCGAGGACCTGCGGCCCGCATCCCTGCACCAGCGGGGTCTCGCCGATGCGCTGAACGACTACACGTTGCTCTTCGGCGCTCAGGAACACGTCCTGGTCTACCTGAACGTGCAGTGCAACGATCAATCGATGCCGCCGTCGGTGACCGAGGCCCTCTACAGAGTGGCGCAGGAGGCGCTGCAC
>JBNGDU010000323.1:0-8665 GCA_049975025.1 Anaerolineae bacterium | reverse complement strand
CAAAGAGAAAATAGAGCACAAACCACAGGATCATCTGGGGAGGCAGGTCAAGCGCCGCGGCTGACGCTAGCAGACCGATCATGGGCAACCCCTCACCCAGTACCAGAAGCGCACCCCCCAACCAGATCGTCATCTGGAGCAACGCCACAACACCCAGCCCGAGGATCTTACCCGCCATGAGCTCACGCGGGCGCAGGCTGAGCAGCAGCACCTCCATGACGTTCGTCTCCTTTTCCTTTGTCACGCTGCGCAGCATATAACCGCTGCTCATCGTGAGCACGAAGAAGAAGATGAAGAGCATCGCTGTCGGCACAATCGTCGTGCCTAAACCCCGAGCCGAGTCATCCTGTCCGTTCTCGGCGGAAGGATCACCGGCCAAGCTTACGGTCTCCGTTCTTGGCGCAGGCGATAGGATCAGCGCGGCGACATCGGCATCCTCGGTGAGATTGTAGGTCACCAGATACTCAAAGGGAGGCACGCCGCCGAATTCCTGCAGCGGTGCGAACTCCCCCTGGACGAGCACCACTTTCCCCGTCTCATAGAAGTCCTCGGGTACGATATAGTACTGTCCGATCTCGCCTGCTTGGACTGCTGCTCGGGCCGCGGACTCGTTGGGGTAGGGAAGCAGCACGTCCTCAGGGAAACCGTCCGGAATCCGCTCAATCACTTGCGCCCGATCTACGTAACCCGCAGGTTCACGTTCTTGGCTCGCAGTGGGCATGCCCGGCGCCGACGGGGTGCCGTTCCCGGCCTCGTCATCGCTCAGCCCCGCCGATACGAACTGCGACCCAAACGTGATCATGAAGACGATCAGCGGGAAGACAAACGAGGTAACCCAAAAGGAGCGTTGCTTTATCGTGCTCAGGACCTCCTGCTTAATGACCAGTCCAACCTTACGCATGACCGGCTACCTCCTTCTCCAACGTCGCCTCCTGACCGCGAAGACTTTCTATGATATTGCTGACACTTAGTCGCTGTCCGTACCGCAACATACCCATCCGGAAGACCCGAGCCGCAAGCCACATGGACACGCCGGCTGTGGCTGTGACCAGCAGCCAGCTCAGAATCATCTGCCAAATCGGCACGGAGGCCATACCCCAGCGGAGCAGCACTGTGATGAAGGACGTCGTCGGCCAGAATGTGAGGACCACCAACAGCGGACTGCCGGGGTTTTCGAAGATCAGCGCCGAGAAAAAGACCGGCAAGATAAAGAGCATATTCACAATGCCCGAGATCTGCTGTCCCTGCTGCAACTCGGTCACAGCTGCACCGATCGTTGTCATCATACCGGCGATCAGACTAAATGTGGGCAGGAAGTAGAGTGCCATCAGGCCCAACATGCCCCAAGGTACCATAAGACCCGACAGGAATCCGAGAAACTGCGCTGCGATCACTAGGGCGCCCCCCAGCGTCAAGCCCCAGATCAGAAGCTGGGTTAGTGAGACCCCCATGAGGCCGACGGCCTTGCCCGCCATCAGCTGATCCGGCGACAGGGACGTGGTGAGGATCTCCACGGTCTGGTTCTCCTTTTCGTCGGTCACCGCCTGGAGCATATAGCCCCCGGCACTTACCACGGCGAAGTAAAGGAAGAAGACGGAGATGAAGGGCAGAATGAAGCTTGCCACGTTGCCCTGAGAGATCTCGCGCCGTCCATCAAGGCTACGGACCGTGAGGTCCAAACCCTCTTCAAGAACTGCCCGAGCTCGAGCCGGCTGCCGGCTGAGCAGACTGGCGCGAACGTAGGACGCGAAGTCATCACGCACCCCCTCGCCCGGCTCCTCCTTGCCGTAGTAAAGCGTGAGCTCCTTGGAGGTAAGGTAATCCTCGGGTATGACGTAGTAGGCCTGGATCACGCCTTCGTCCAATGCCTCCCGAGCTGCTGTCTCTGACGGATAGGGCCGGAACTCGACAAAGCGCGGCGACTCCTCGGTCAAGTCGGGGAGCACCGCCGAGTCCAGGAACTCCGCCTTGTCAACGTAACCCGCCGGGCGGGTATCGCCGCCTGTGATAACGACCAGCGCGGAGATCGCGCTCACCGCCACGATCAACAGGGGAATGCCCAGCACCGCCAGCAGGAAAGACCGCTGCCGGACGCGCTTGAGATACTCGTGCTTCGCCACGCGCCAGAGCTTAAGCATCCCGTCCCGCCTTCCCAGGCGCCTCCTCCGAAGGCGCTGTCTCGACCTCCAGGCCCTGCTCCTCCTTGACCACGCGGATGAAGATGTCGTCCAAGGAGGGTTCTGCGATCTCAAATCGCTCAATACGCACGTTCTCCCGAGCAGCCAGCGCTCGGAAGACATCCTGAGGCGATGTGCCGGACGCCAAACCCAAGTGCCAGGCCCCATTGTGGCGCCGAGCCTCCAACACGCCGGGCAGTTGATCGAAGTCACCCTGACCCTCCAGCGTGACAGCGTTACCGGCGAAATCGCGCTTGATCTCATCGACCTCCCCGTAGAGGACGGTCTCCCCTCGGTTGATCAGGACTATGCGGTTGCAGAGCGCCTCGACCTGGTACATCTGATGCGTGGACATGATGATCGCCTTGCCGTTCCCGCACTGCTCCTCGATGATGTCCTTGACCAGTCGGGTGTTCACCGGGTCAAGACCAGAGAAAGGCTCGTCGATCACGATAAGATCGGGTTCGTGGACCAGCGTCGTGATGATCTGAGCTTTCTGCTGCATACCCTTGCTGAGCTCCTGTACCTTCTTATTGCGATGTTCGTAGAGATCAAAGCGCCTGAGCCATTCCTCCAGACGCTCGTGGGCCTCAGCGTCGCTCATTCCCTTCAACGTCGCAAGGTAAACCAGCGTGGGCTCCAGTTTGAGGTCCTGATAAAGACCCCGCTCCTCAGGCAGGTATCCAATGCGGTTCTTCTTCGACTCATCCATCTCACCGCCGAAGATTGTGACTTCGCCCTGATCGGGTCGGAAGATGTCCAGCATCATCCGGATCGTCGTCGTCTTTCCGGCGCCGTTCGGGCCCAGGAGACCAAAAATCTCACCCGGATAGACCTCAAAGCTGACGTCCTTCACCGCTACGAAACGTCCGAAGGACTTCCTAAGACGTGCAACAGAGACAGTTGGCGTCATGTGTCCCCTCTCTCCTTTTCATAATCAATGTGCACCTATTATACACCTTGGACCGTGCTTTTTCATCGCACCTACGAATGGTCCTATATCGCTCGTCAGGCCAATCGGGTCCCTGGTCAGTTGACCAGGAAAAACAGACCACGCTAGTGGCCTTTCGCCACCGCCCAGCTATACTTACTTGCTTGACAGCTCAGGAGGATGGAATCGAGAATGCAGCGAACCGACCGTTCACACAACTCGGCCGTGATCTGGCAGGGTTACCAGCATGCGTGGGAGTACAACCACCGCCTCAACCGCTTCGGCAGCTACGTCGCGCAGGACACTCCAGCCAACGGCACGCCGACAGCCGTTGTGAGCCATACTGCGGCCTCGGGCACCGGCAATGACACCGCGCACTTCAAGGAGTTCGCCACCGAGATCCACGATGCTCGAGGCGTAGCCTTTCAGAGCGGCTATGCCGACGCCCGGGTAGAATGCCAGCGCGGCGATCTCGCCACCTTCGCGATGAGAGTCGACGCTCTCGACCTTCACCCCGATCTTCAGAATCGCGAAGTCTACACCGTCGTCCTCAACGGCTTCGATATCCACGCCGAGGAGCACGCCGAGAAAATCATGACCCTTGATATCGAGGTTTCGGATCCCGCCCTCTGCACAGGCGGCACACAGGTGCGTTTCTACATCCTTGGGGATCTCCGCTTCGACTGCAGAAGCTCAGAGTGCCAGCTGTTGCCCTGGCGTCTGGAGACGGAGCGGGTCGATGAGATGACGCTGATGGAGGAAGCGATGGCCACATCCCCAGAGCCTACAACGCCTGAGCCCCCGCCAAAACGCGGCATCGATCGCCGTCGTTTTGACCGTGCGGTGAGCTGGCTCAAGCGCAAGCTCACGCGCCTGACCGGCGTGGAGGACGTCAAACGCTCGATCGTCGGCGAAGGTGGTGACACGTCACGGCGCAAGCTCTTCAGGGCCTTTCGTCGCCGCTACTTCCTGCGTTTTCTGAAATGGCGGTTTTCGGCGCCTTACGTGATCCGCGTCCATTACTTGATCATCGCCGGCGACCACGACGCTCTCAAGATCACCGAGAGCGAGGATTTCGAGCACCGCTACAGTTGGGATATGGAACACGAGATCCATCGGGAGACCACGGGCGTGGTGCCGATCACGGTGGAGGGCGATGACCCCCACGCCTACGCCGTCAACACGCTGGCTTTCCGGCGCCTCGTTGCCGATGTCATCATTGACGAGGAGCAGGGCTCCGAGGATCCGATTCAATGGGGCAAGGGTATGCATATGCTGGAGTGGGATATGGCCATCAGGGATATGCAGCCGACGACTCAAGGCTTGTCTGCGGACCTCGACCTCTTCTACAAGAGCTGGAGCGAGGCTATGAACGCCATCATCACCCTCACCACCTGGGGCGCTGTGCGCGCTGCGGGTCACGCCCGGCTCGGCGCGCGTCTAGCTCTGCTACAATTCAGAGAAGCTGCCGGGGGGCACCAGCAGGTGGTGCACGGTCGCATCCACTGGCCGGGGCGAGGACTGAGCGCTGTGCGCGATCCACGGGCTCGCCACGAGTATCCCCTCAAGCTCACCGAGACCTAAGGGACCCGAGCCATGATGCGTCAGTTACGCAACTTCGTCCTGCGGCTTTCCATACACTACATCGTGCTCTACATACTGCTCGCGCTCCAAGGGGTGAGTCATGAGCAGCGACTGTTCGGCGTGTGGATTGTAGCTATCGTCTTCTCCATTCTGACGGTCACCGTACGCCGCGTGCTGCTCACCGTCACCCTTCCGCTCATCATTATGACGGGCGGCCTCTTCATCTTCATCGTCGACGGCATCGTACTGGTGCTGACCGCCGCCCTCACTGGCCTCAACGTGGCCAGCTTCGGCGCGGCGCTTCTGGGCGTCTTCGTGATGAGCAACGCCAACATATGGATCGAGCGGGCCTTCCGCGCTATCGGATGGCTGCGGGACGATGAGCGAACCGGTGTGGAGAACGTGATGATGCGGCGGTCGCCCCCCTGGTGGCTGCGGCTCATCCTCTTCGCCATCCTGATCTTCGGTGTGGGATTCAGTGCAGCCATGGCCAGCCAGCTCTTCCTCACGATGACTAAGGTGACCGCCCAACTGCCCATTGCCCTCACGGTCGCCGACGCCGCCTTTATCTTGATCACCCTCGGCATCGCCTGGCTGATCGCGGAGGGACTAGCCCTCGAGCGGCAAGCCCGCTTCAGCGTATTGGCAACGCTCGCCGCCACGCTTCTGGTGGCACTGCCTGTGACGGTGTTAATCTTCACGGAGAAGCCCGTCCAGCTCCAGGCCACGCCTGAGCCGCGACCGGAGACCGCGTACTGGGAGCTGCCCACAGGCTCGCGGATTGCGTACAGCCACTTTGCGGCGCCGGACAGCGACCGCAATCCTATCGTCGTCCTGCACGGCGGACCGGGATGGGGCGTACGCGACAGCGACATCGCCTTCTTCCCCCGGTTCAGCGAAGGGGGCTTTGATGTTTATCTCTATGACCAGGTCGGCTGTGGGCTATCGGGGCGGCTGGAGAAGATCGCCGACTACACGATCAGCCGCCATACAGAGGATCTGGAGGAGATCAGGGAGACCATCCGGGCGGACCGGCTGATTTTGGTCGCGCACGAAGCTGGCGCCGAAATCGCCGTGCGCTATATGGTCGAGCATCGCGACCGCGTGGAGGCCGTGATCTTCTACTCCCCCACCTCGCTCTGGGATGACGAGGAGTTTATCAGTGATGAGACGCGCACCGCGGCCTGGCCCATCGATCCAACGCGTACGATCGAGTTCGCGGTGCGTCCAACGGTCGCGCTGGCCATCGCCTATCACAGCCCGAAGACCGCGCAGGCCTACGTCCCCCAGACGGAGATGATCGCCTGGGGCAACCGCATCTTCAACATGGAGGCAATGGTCTGCGTGGGCGATGAGGAGCTCGTGCCGGAATCAGAGACACCGGGCTACAACCCCTACGTAGAAATCGTGGGCCAGGTGACCGCCAACCGCCCACCGGACCCTCGCCCGTCGCTGCACAACCTTTTCATCCCCACCATTCTGCTGCGTGGTGCGTGCGATTCCGTGGATCCCGCCGTCGTCGATCAGTACCTGGATGCGATTCCCTACCTGCAGGTGCAGAGGATCGAAGGCGCCGGGAGCATGCTCCACCTCTCCCAGCCGGGCCTTGTCGAGGCCATTATCCTGGAGTTTTTGACCGGGGGAGCCCTTCGATGACTTAAGGCAGCGGTCAGGCTTTGAGCCCCCGCCACCGCACATCGCCTCGCCCTCAACGTCCCTTCGGCGGCGAACAGCATGCCGCATACGCTGGGCTCAAAGCCCCCTCAAGAAACGAAGCGCCTACCGCTTCCACGACACGCGTAGAACCGCTAGGCACCTTTCCGTGGTGGGCGGTATAGGACTCGAACCTACGACCTCCTCCTTGTAAGGGAGGCGCTCTGACCGGCTGAGCTAACCGCCCACGCACCACCATCATATCAGCTTTCGAGGTCTAGTCAACGCAAGCAGCGCTTGATCTACGAGTGCTCAGGGCACGCATCTGTAATCAGACGTCTTCATCTATCACGCATCCACAATGACTCTTGACTGCTGCCTCTTGATCCCCGAAAAGCGCCAAACCATCCTTGAGCGCAAACCTCCACGTTCCACGCGGCAGCGTTTGCGCCAGCTGGCGTTAGCGGCGGATTCCAGTAGACTCTCGCTATGACCAAACGACGCCGGGGAGGAGTGGCGAGAGCGCTGTGGCCTTGGCTCTTCGCGCTGACCATCGTGATTCTGCTTGGCGGCTGCGTTCTGCCTCAAGCCGATGCGCGGCCTGCGACCATAACTACACCCTCCGATGATCCGGCGTCCTCTAGCCAGACGCCGACAGTGCCCTCAACCATCACGCCCTATCCCACGCCCACACCCTGGCCCACACCGCTGCCCACCATCGTGATTCCGATGCTGACCCAGACCGCACCCCTCACAACGACGCCGGAAGCGGCGTCAGCCTTGATGGCACAGGACCTCTGGCATCTGCCGGAGCCAATTGTACCCGAGGGGTTGGGCGTCGAGATCCACTTCACCGGCGCGACGCAGGGCGAGATGAACTACCTGGCGCAGGGTGGGTTCAAGTGGGTGCGGAAGGACCTCTTCTGGCACACGGTCGAGACGGCCTACGGGCACTATGACTTCTCCGAATACGACGCGCTCGTCGAGAGTATGCGACGGCGCGGTATCCGGATGATCTTCATCCTCGACTACGGCAACCCACTCTACGATCACGGCTTTCCGCCGAGCTCGCCCGGCGGGCAGGACGCCTTCGCGCGCTTTGCGGCCGTCGCCGCGCGGCGATACCACGACGCGGGCGTCATCTGGGACATCTGGAACGAGCCCAACCTCGACCACTTCTGGCCCCCTAAGGCCGACCCCGAGGTTTATGGTCGACTAATCCACAAGACGGTGGCGGCGATCCGCCGGGGCAATCCGACCGCGCTCATCGCCGGACCGGCGCTCTGTGGCTATGACTGGGACTACTGGCGGGTGCTAGGGGAGATGAACGTGTTCGACCGGCTGGATGCCGTGACCGTCCACTCCTACGGCGTCCACCAGCCTGAGGGCCTGATCGAGCCCCTGCTGATGCTGCGCCGTCTCATCGACGAGTACAGCGCGAACCCAGATCTCCCGATCCTGTCCGGAGAATGGGGGTTCTCCTCCTCGGTCGGGGGATGGACCGAGGGCCAGCAAGCCGAGCTTCTGGCACGACAGTGGCTCCTGAACCTGGCCTACGACATCAACCTCAGCGTGTGGTACGACTGGCGGGACAACGGCACCGATCCCTACAACGCACAGCACCACTTTGGCACCATCGACCACCACTACAATCCCAAGCCTGCCTACCGCGCAGCGAGCACGTTGACCACCGCGCTGCGAGGCTACCGGTATCTGCGCAGGGTGCCGTTGGAAAGCGCCGAAGATTACCTGCTCCTTTTTCAGAACGGGCCTAACATCGCGATGGCGATCTGGACGGTCCGGAATCCCCACACCATACTCCTGCCCGTCTCGGTACTGGACGTTGAGGTCGTCAGCATGTTGGGTGAGGCCAGAACGGTACCGAGCGAGGGTCAGGGTCTAGCGATCACGATCAGCACGTCGCCCCAATACCTGCGCTTTCGCGCCGACCAGGCGGTAGCCGACTTAGGCGGCTGGCGTCCTGCGCGTACCATCCATTCGTTGAGAACCGCTGAGGCGGCGACGATCCCGGTTATCTTCGATCGGCATCAGCCGGGCACGCTGCACGGCGAGCTCGAGGTATGGGCCCAGGGTCGAGAGATCGGACGACTGCCCGTGGTGGTGCCGGCGATGGAACATGAGCAAATCCGGGTGCCCGTGGACGTGACAGGCCTTCACGGCGACATACCGGCGGAGGTGAGGTTGGCGCAGGCGACGACGACGATGGCGCCGATGCAGTCCGCGATGATCTGGATACAGGCGCCATAGCAGGTTCGTAGTCCGCAACGATCAGGATACCGGCGCCGTAACAGGTTTGTAG
>JBNGDU010000322.1:3487-8694 GCA_049975025.1 Anaerolineae bacterium | reverse complement strand
CGTCTCGTAGGGTGCCTTCCAGTGTGATCGGGGCGGCGAGGATGGCCTCCTCGCCGGACCGGACCTGGCGGATGAGGCCCGCTGCGCTCAAGACAAAACTATGGCCCCACGTTGTGATCGCACCCTTGTACTCGGAGATCGTCAGAGGCGTGAAGGGCGCGTAGACCTTCTCCCCGAGCCCTACATCGCTCTCCAGCCATCGGAGGCGGCTCAACCGCCAAAGATCGTGGTCGCCTCGTTCTGCCACGATCCGGTCTGATACCTCGAGGTTGATCGTAACCTCGGTGGGCGGTTGGTCGGTCGGTTGCACGATGACCTTGCCTGTATAGACGCCGGGGGCGCAGGCCTCGGGCAGGTCGATGCCGAACCAGAGCGCCCTGACTTGGCCCTGGGGCACGTCGTACGGGCCCGTGGGACGCCCCATGAATAGGTGGTGCGTCCGGGATTCGAGGGTCAGGCACTGGATGTTACCAGCGGGGATGATCCCGTCCGGCGCTCGCAGATCGGTCGTACGGACCTGGACGTCGTGTTGGTCGGCGCGGCAGGCCCATAGGCCGAGCTGGAAGACACGGTACTCGTTGCGATCGGCTTCCAGACAGAGGGTCTGTGCAGGGCCTTCCTCTGCCCAGTGAGCCGGTATCTCGGTGCGCAGTTTGATCGGGCGGTCGCGTTCCTCGGGGAAGACCAGATACGTCGCGCGCGGGTGGGCTGCCAACAGCGCCTTCACCTCGCTCTCCAGCGCGACCACCTCCATGGGGTAGAAGCTGTCCAGGGCGCATCGCGCCTCGATGGCGACCGCGGTGGCGTGTGGCGGTTCGGGAGCGGCTTTGGCTAAGGCCTCCCAAGAAGGCGAGGGATCGAAGAGGGGGGGCTCCGCAGCACCGTAGTAGAGATGATAAGTGCCGTTGCCTCGGGCCGGTCGGAAATCGACGATCACGCGCTCCTGATCGTAGTGGACCAGGCGCGTGTCTTGGATCAGGTCGCCGCTCTCCGCGTGGAGCAGTTTGAGGCCCTTGACCCGGATGGAGCGCGCCGAGCGGCGCCAGACCGCCTTGCCCCGGACGACCTCAGTTCCTTCAGGCGTATTGACTCGGAAAACGACGCGGTTGGGCCAAATGTTCCAGTTGAAGAGCTTGGGGCGATCTTCGCGGTCACCGCCCCAGGCAACTTCGGACCAGGTCTTGTCCTCGGACCGCTTCGGGTCCACAGGCCATGCAGCCATCTCCTCGGCTGAGACAACGCGATGGGGTAGGTGTAGGGCGGTCTCTATCTGCGTTCGGGTTTCATCGCCCATAAGCTGCTTTCTATCGGCTCCCTTCGTCAATGATCTATGTCCAGGCGGTTTCTGGGGAGGCTGAGGTGCTTAGGCGCCGGGGACATCCTCCAGATAGACACCGTCGTCCCTAAGCGTCCGTTGGAGCTCGGGGATGTTCACCTCGCTTAGGTCGCATCCCCGCTGAAGCGACATAGCGGCGGCGGTGCCAACACCTTGACCCATCACCATGCAATGCGTCTGAACCCGGACCGAGGCGAGGGCCTCGTGGGTCGCCGAGGCGCATCTACCGACGACCGCCAAGTTCGCGATGTCGTCATTCAAACACATGCCCAATGGTATGTGATAGCTCTCGCCTGCGGGAAGCATGGTTGCTGCGTTTCGGTCGGTGTAGGTCGTGTAGCCGCTGCCCTCAGGATCGTGGATGTCGATCATCCAGACGCCGTGGCCCACGGCGTCCGGCTGCTTGCGCGCCTCCAATACCATCTCTGCGTTAAGGGTCTTCAGCCCGGCGATCCGGCGCGATTCCCGGATCCCAAGCGCAAAGCCTGTCTGCTCGATCTCGGCCTCGGCGTACCCGGGCATCTCCTCGCGCCAGAAGTCAAGGTAGGCGACGATCTTCTCCCGCGATGCCGCTGTAAGACGTGAGAGCTCCGCTTCGTCGAGAGGATCTCCGGCGGCGGGACACATGTTCCAGAGATGGTGATCCACGGCGAAGCTTAGCAGCGCGCGCGTGTTTCCCTCGTTGAAGGCGGGGAAGGCACCGCGATCCCTCAGATCGCGCATGCGTTGGACCAACGCGTCGAGTTGCTCGGGCGGCACGGCGTGTGCGACCTCGCTGTCGATGCCGCGCAGGGCATACATGAGCGTCATGCCCTGGACTCTTCCATCGCTGCTGCGACCTAGCTCAAAGGGAAGGCCCGCTTTCGCCGCGATATCGCCGTCCCCGGTCGCATCGATCACGATCTCGGCGAGCAGTGCGCGACGACCGCGCTTGGTGTCTGCGAGCACGCCGCGAATGCGTCCGTCCTCGACCAGGGGCTCCCCGGCGGCGAGGTAGCAGAGGGTCTTGACCCCGGCCTCGTCCAGCATGCGCTGCCAGACGATTCTCATGCCCTCTGGAGAAAACCAGTGCGTCTCGTGGGCGTAGGGGTACTTCGGGTCGCGGCGGATCCATCCGTGTCTCTCGGCACGCCGGGCGCTCTCCTCAACCAGGCCGTTAATGACGACCTTCTGCCGATCACTGCGATGCCAACCGTTGACCAGCGCGTTGGTGGCTAACCCACCGACGCTGGGCCAGCGCTCCACCACGACGGTGCGGCATCCCTGGCGGGCTGCACTGACCGCTGCGGCGATGCCGGCTGGTCCCGCGCCACAGACCAAGACGTCGGACTGCGTTAGGACAGGGACCGGGGAAGATGGGACGTGGATCTCCAAGATAAATCCCCCTTTTTCGCGACAGTGGGATGGTCCTGTTTGCGTGCGGACAAGAATCGAACCCCGGCCCTAGGGTCGAACCGGGGTTCGGTCCAGCGGCGGTCAGTCACGTAATCTGCGCAGCTTATTCCTTGACCGCGCCGAGCGTCAGGCCGTGGACGAAGTAGCGTTGCAGGAAGGGATAGACCAGGATGATGGGAATGGCCGCGATGAGCAGCATAGCTGCCGACAGTCCCTCAGGCGTAGCCTGCTGAAAGAGCTCGCCGGCGCGCTCGGCACCACCAGCTGAATAATGCTCCAGGCGCCCCGTGGTCACCATGCCGTAAAGGTAAGTCTGCAAGGGCCACGTCTCCGCCTTCTTGAGATAGACCAGGGCGTCGAACCAGGCATTCCAGTGCCCCACCGCGGAGAAGAGCGTTACCGTTGCCAGCACCGGCGTGGAGATGGGCACGAACACCCGAAACAGCACCTGGAAGTGGTTCGCCCCATCCAGCATCGCTGCTTCCCACAACTCATCAGGAATCCCCCGGAAGTAATTGATGACTATGATAGTGGAGAAGATATTGAGGGCACCCGGAATGACCAGCACCCAGAAACTGTCATAGAGCCCCAGATTTCTGATAGCGAGGAAGGTGGGAATCAGGCCGCCGCTGAACATCATGCCGAAGAGCAAGAAGAACTTGAAGACCGTGCGCCCGGGCATGTAGATGTTGTCGCGCGAGAGGGGGTAAGCGGTGAGAACCATCACCAGCAGGCTCAAACTCACCCCAACGACGACCCGCAGCGTTGAGTTCCCAAAGGTGCGGATAAATGCCTTATCGCCCATGATATACGTGTAGTTCTGGATATGGGGTTCGATCGGGAACAGGTTCACCCGGTTGGCGGAGACCGCTTTAAAGCTGCTGATTGACACGGAAGCCACGTTCATAAAGGGAACGAGGCAAGCAAGGGCCAGCAGCACCAGAAGCGCATATAGGATGCCGTCAACCAGTTTGTCGGCAAGCGTTCTGCCTAGTATCATAATGAGTCCTTCCTATGGCAGTCAGCCACGTTAGAATATGCGGTAGTTAGCGAACTTATCGGCCAACCAGTAGGAGATCAAGATGAGGATGAAGCCGATCCCCGATTTGAATAACCCCACCGCCGTGCCGAGGGAGAAATCAGGCGCGCCACCGCTGCCGACCAGCCCAACACGATAGACGTAGGTATCGATGATATCGCCGGTCTTCATCACCAGCGGGTTATACAAGACGAGCACCTGCGTGAACCCCGCGTTCAAGATGCCGCCTAAGGCCAGGCTGCTCATCAGAACGATGGTGGAGCGAATGCCGGGCAGGGTGACGTGCCACAACCGCCGAAATCGCCCGGCGCCGTCCACCGCTGCCGCCTCATAGAGCTCCGGGTTGATCGCGGCTAGAGCCGCCAGATAGACCACGGACCCAAAGCCAAAGCCCTTCCAAACGTTAGAAAGGATCAGGGTCCAGGGAAAGATCTGCGGTTTGCCCAGAAAGCGGATTTTATCCATGCCTAAGGCATCAAAGGCCTGATTGATCGGCCCGGATGAGCCCAGGAATTGCGCCATCATACCGCCCACGATGACCCAGGAGAGGAAGTGCGGGAGCGTCGTCATCGTCTGGATCCCGCGTTTGAACCACTTAAGGCGCACCTCGTTGAGCATCAGGGCAAAGATAACGGCCATTACCTGACCGAAGAGGATTTTGCCTACCGCGATGAGCACGGTGTTGCGCAGAATCTGCGTGGCGTTACGGCTGTCGAAGAACAATCGGAAGTTCTCCAATCCCACCCATGCAGATTCGGCAAATCCTCTGACCGGGCTGTAGTCCTTGAAGGCGATCAGAATGCCCCACATCGGGTAGAATTGGAACAAAAGCAGCAGCACCGTGGCTGGGATGAGCATGACGTACATCATCCAATGCATCTTCAGGACGGCCTTAAGCGGGCGCTTGCTGACCCTTGTCTCTGTACTGATGGTAGGGGTCTTGACGACCTCGGCTCCTTGAACTGCCATATCGCCTCCTTGTCTGGGCTCCTCTGAGCTGATGTGAGCATGCAAGGATAGCCTGGGTCTATGTCCCAGACCACCCTTGCGCTTGTTTGACGGTCCTGGGTCAGGCCATGGTCTCTCTATACCACGCGCTGACCTCTTCTGTCACCTCGTCGCCGCCGGATTCCTTCCAGATCTGGACGAATTCGTCGAAGTAGTCCAGGTCCTCGTTGCCCACGACGATGTTGATGAGGGTCTCGCTCTCGAGGGTGCTGAGGTCGGGCCAGACTTCCTTGTACCGCTCGGTGGGATTGCCCCAGTACTCGTTGGCGATCTCGATATCGATAGTATCGTAGATGAACGTGTAGAGCTTCTGCTCACGCACCGGCACCGGGTTGGAGAGGATGAAGCGCTGTGCCTTGTTCAGTTCAGAGTCATCCATCTCCAGCCACTTGCCCATATCGCGGAAGACGTCGATCTGGTAGTCAGGAT
>JBNGDU010000322.1:0-3477 GCA_049975025.1 Anaerolineae bacterium | reverse complement strand
TGCCCCAGACGAAGCCGAAATCGGTGTAGGCCTTCCAGAGATAGGTGTCGGGCATCATGATTGGGCCGTTCTCAAGCTCGCAGTTCTCGTCCCACACCCAGTCGTAGCCCTCTATGAAGGCGTGGTCATTGCGCCAGCAACCGTACTGCTGGTACTTCTCCCAGTTGACGTGCAACTCGATGTTCCAGTTCATATTCTTGAGGCAGGTGGCGATGGCCTCCTCCGACAGGCCGGCGCGGAAGACGATCGCGTTGCCCGTCTGGCCTGACGTCTTGCGACCCTGAAGGCCGTCGGGTCCCTTGGGGTAAGGGAAGGGCTCGATGCGCATGCCGGGATTCTCTTCCTCAAGGCGGACCTGACCGCTGCCGTGCCACCACGGGGAACAGAAGATGCCGACCTTGTTGGCGGGGATATGGGCCGCGGAGTCGCCCTCTCCCATGGTGTAGAAGTCAGGATCGATCAACCCCTCTTCGTACCAGCCGCGGATCACGGCCAGGGCGTCCTTCACCCCAGGCGAGATGCCGTCGTACTTGAGCCCGCCGGCGCCGTCCGGCACCCAGCAGGTGGGCATCACGCCGTAAGCGCCAAAGACCGGGTCGAGGCTCATATGCCAGGTCACGAAGTTGCGGCAGGCATTGATACCGAACTCGCACAATCCCTCGTCCTGGAAGGCGCGGGCCGTCTCTCCCCAACCCTCAATGGTGGTGGGTGCTTCTATGCCCAGCTGATCCAACCAGTCCTGGCGGATATAAGGGATGTTGTCGACGTTACGGGCGGGGCCATAGGTGAAGGGGATGCCGTAGACCCTGTCATCACGCATGACCTGCTTCCACCATACGTGGTCAGGATAACCCTTTTTCTCCTTGGCCAAGGGTGAAGCGACGCTTTCCCAGATCTCCGTGATGTCCTCAACGGCGCCTTCCTCGATCATATCCGCCAGCAGGATACCGCCGGTGTGGAAGTAGTCGGGCAGCGTGCCGGATGCCAGGTCGGCGGAGATCTTGACGGCGTAGGCCTCACCGCCCGCGGTCTCATCCCAGTGCATCTGCAAGTCAAGACCTGTGTGCTCCAGGGCTGCGTTGTAAAGGGGGTTGTCGTCCCAGCTCATGCCTTCCGGGAAGGCCTCGGGTCGGGGGTTGATGGTCGTGGCGACCTGAACCGGCGGATCGGGCTTGTCCGGGATGGTCGGCCAGGTGGGGTTCCAGTCCATCCGGCACTCACTGGACGTCGGAACGGCGGTGGCCTCTGCTGCCGGTGCCTCGGTGGGCGCGACCTCCGGAACCTCTGTGCTGGGCCCGCAGGCGGCCAGGAGGCCGGCGCCTGTAGCCGCGGCAGCCATTTGCATGAACTCACGACGACTAAGCTTCTTCCTACTCATAATTCTCTCCTCATAGGTTGGCCTAAAGTTAGGCTGAAAGAACAGAAACAGCTTGAACCTAAAACCCCTGCGCAAAGAAATGTGTGGCGTTGGTAGCCTGATCTTTGGCGGGTTAGTTCCTAATCCAGGTTGTACATCCAGCTGTGCGGGGTGGCGAAGTGAGCTTGCCTTAGTCTATATATCATTATAATAGAGTCCGCGCTCGAAATTCGGTCATCAGGCGGACATGAGGCGGACATGGAGCGAGTATCGACAGACAACGACACATTTGAGGCATTCCTGACTGCATTACGCGCTGCCCTGCAGCATCTCTATGACCCTTTGACACTGCGCGGGACGCCGCTCATTGCCCTGTTTGACGTGGAAGAGGGCAAGAACCCGATCGCCGAGCTTCGCCAGATGTTGATCGACGGCATCAAGGCGTTGGAGCCAGGGAGTGATGTGCCCGTCCACTCCAGTGCTTGGCGTGTCTACCACATCCTTCGATACCGCTACATAGAGCAATCGGCACAGAGAACCGTAGCTAACAACATGGGCTTAAGCGTGCGGCAACTGCGGCGCCAGGAGCGGGACGCTGAGAAGGCGTTAGCCGGTTATCTCTGGAATCGCTACAACCTGGAGCGCCGGGCTGAGGTTCTCTTTGGTCCGCCGCAGCCGGAGGGGAGAAACGGCAGCACACGGCCACCAGGACGGGAGCGGGAGTTGGAGTGGGTGCGGGATTCCTTCCCTAGCGAGGTCAACGACATCTCCGCTATGATCGAGTCTACACTAAGGACTGTCAGACCGTTGGTTCAGGCTTTGGATGTGGAGGTGATCCTCGCGATACCGGAGGATCTTCCGATGGTCACGGGACAGCGTATGCCGCTGCGCCAAGCTTTCCTGAGCCTGCTCACAGCGGCTGTTCACGTCGTGCCCGGTGGGCAGGTGCGGGTTTCGGCCGAGCAGCAGCAGGAGGGGATCATCGTGCGGTTGGAAGCGGAGGACGGCGAAGGAGCCTCGCCGGCCGAGGCTGGTGACGAGCATCTTCAAATGGCCCGTCAGTGCATCGATCTCTTCGGCGGCGAGTTGATCGTCGACGCGCCGGAGGAGGGCGACCGAGCTTTTGCGAGCGCCCTGCGCCTGCCGGTGACCGAACCGATGCCCGTGCTCATGATTGATGACAACCTGGACACGTTGCGCCTCTTCCAGCGTTACTTATCGGGCACGCATTACCAGTTTGTGGGCGTTCATGACCCCGATGAGGTGCTGAGCTTGGCGGAGAGCTTGCTACCGCAGGCGATTGTGCTGGACGTCATGCTGCCGGGCGTCGATGGTTGGGAGCTCCTAGGACGCCTTCGCGAACACCCCGCGACGCGGGAGTTGCCGACAATCGTCTGTACCGTGATGCCGCAGGAACAGCTGGCCATGGCCCTGGGGGCTGCTGCCTATCTACGTAAACCCGTCAGTCGGGAGACGCTTCTGTCAGAGCTCGATCAGCAGGTGAGCTCGCGCAGGACAAGATCCGGGTAAGCGCGTCGACGGAGGCCAGGATCTCGCGCGCGGACATACCTCTTCGACAGGTCACCGCCAAGCTGTTGCTCAGAATCGGTTGCCCCAGAGGGTCGCGTGCCGAGATGAGGATGACGGGAATGGCGTTGAGCTCCGGATCCTCGCCCTTAACAGCCAGAAGCTGGAAGCCATCCATCTCGGGCATCACCAGGTCAAGCAGCAGGACGTCGGGTTTTTCTTGACGCAGCAACTCCAGGGCCTGGGTGCCGTTGGAGGCGCGGATCACCTGGTATTCTCGTCCTCCCTCGCTTAACATCCGTCCGAACAGCTGCAGGGCATCCGGCTCATCATCGACCAGGAGTATCTTGTCCACCGGCCTTTCTATGCGATCCAGGCATGCGAGCAGATTCTGGCGCGATATAGGCTTGACGAGGTAGTCGAAGACGCCCAGGCTATCACTGGCCTGCCCAGTGCCCGGCATCGCGCAGATAATGGCCGGGACGCCATAGGGCAGGCCCTCGGCCTCGCGGACGCGCTCCAGGGTACGGCCAAACTGCAGGTCATTGACCACGAGAACCTGCGAAGGGGTTTCAGCCAGCTCCTGGAAGCCC
>JBNGDU010000321.1:0-8711 GCA_049975025.1 Anaerolineae bacterium | reverse complement strand
CCAGCACTGGGAAGATCTCGGGTTGCTCACCGAGCGTCCGCGTCGCGTCACCATCGCCCTCCGAGCCCTGGTCGAGCAGGACAGTCCGAGTCCTACCGACCACCCGGATATCAAGGAAGAGGATGCCTAGAGCTATCAGACATTTTCTAAGATGGGAAAGCGTGATACACTGATTTGGAGCAGGGAGTGGCGCAGGCGCTGCGCGCCGCTTTCGACCTGCTCGAGACGTAACCTCAGAAAATCAGATTGTCGCAAGTATCGTCAGGAAGCCGGCACCGGCGTCTTGTCCCGGCGTCCGGCAACCCTATAACCGGAGGGAACTATGCCAAAGACGGACCTAGATCAACGCTCGATTAACGCCCTGCGCGTGCTGGCGATGGACGCCGTGCAGAAAGCCAACTCTGGACATCCCGGCATGCCTATGGGCATGGCGGACGTCGCCTACGTTCTGTGGACACGCTACTTGAAGCACAATCCGCGGAACCCTGAGTGGCCTAACCGCGACCGCTTCGTGCTCTCTGCGGGTCACGGCTCTATGCTGCTCTACAGCCTTCTCTATCTTACAGGCTATCCGATGAAGATGGCGGACCTGAAGCAATTCCGCCAGTGGGGCAGCCCCACCCCCGGTCATCCGGAGTACGATATCGAGTTAGGCATTGAGACCACGACCGGTCCTTTGGGTCAGGGATTTGGCAACGGCGTCGGCATGGCGATTGCAGCGCGCCACATGGCTGCGCGTTTCAACCGCCCCGGCTTTCCGCTCTTCGACCACTGGGTCTACGCCATCGTCTCGGATGGCGACCTGATGGAGGGGGTCTCGCAGGAGGCGGCCTCGCTGGCAGGGCATCTCGGTCTCGACAACATCATCTACTTCTATGATGATAACGAGATCTCAATCGAGGGGGACACGGACCTCGCCTTCACGGAGGACGTTCCGGAGAGATTCCGAGCCTACGGATGGCATGTCCAGGAGATCGATGGACACGACCTGGACGAGATCGACGCCGCCATCCAGGTGGCGCAGAGCGCCAAGAGCCAACCGCATCTCATTGTCTGTCACACGCACATTGCTTTCGGCAGCCCCAATAAACAGGACAGCGAGGAAGCCCATGGCGCGCCGCTGGGCGAGGACGAGGTACTGTCCACCAAAGAGGCACTTGACTGGCCTTCAGATGAGCCGTTCTGGCTTCCCGACGACGTGGTGGCGCATTGGCGATTGGCGGTACCCCAAGGCGAGCGGGCCGAGGCCATCTGGCGCGATATCCTGACCAACTACGAGCAGTCCCACGCCGAGGAGGCCCGAGAGCTTCACCGTGTGCTGGAGGGCCGCCTGCCGGAGAATTGGGAGACGGCCCTGCCGCAGTTCCGGCCCGAGAACGGTCCGATCGCAACGCGGGCCGCATCGGGCACCGTGCTAAGCGCACTGGCTCCGGTGATCCCCGAACTGATGGGCGGTTCGGCGGATCTGGCACCGTCGAACAAGACCTTCGTCGACGGGTTTGGTGAGTTCCAGAAGGGCTCTTACGAGGGACGCAACCTCCACTTTGGCGTGCGGGAGCACGCGATGGGCACGATTCTCAACGGAATGGCGCTTTACAAGGGCGTACGCCCCTACGGCGGGACCTTCCTGGTCTTCTCGGACTATATGCGCCCGGCGGTGCGACTGGCAGCGCTGATGAAGCAGCCGGTGCTTTACGTCTGGACCCATGACTCCGTCTTCCTCGGAGAGGATGGACCAACCCATCAGCCGATTGAGCATCTCATGTCACTGCGCGCCATACCTAACCTCACGATCATCCGGCCTGCCGATGCCAATGAGACGGCTGCGGCGTGGAAGATCGCCCTGGAACACGATGAGGGTCCCGTCGGCCTGGTACTGACTCGGCAAAAGCTGCCCATCTTGTCCGAGACCGCTGACAAGGCGATGGAGGGCGTCGCCCGGGGCGGGTACATCCTCAGCGACTCCCCCTTCGATCGTGTGGATATCATTCTCATCGCCACGGGCTCCGAGATCGCCGACGCTCTGGAGGCTCAGAAACTGCTGGAGGAGCGGCGGATCGGTGCACGCGTCGTGAGTATGCCCAGCTGGGAGCTCTTCGATCGACAGCCGGTCTTCCACAAGCTCACCGTCCTGCCCGACGACGTCATCAAACGCCTGGCCATCGAGGCCGGATCGCCCCTGGGCTGGGAGCACTACGTGGGCAGTTATGGGGACGTTATCGGCATCGACCGTTTTGGCACGTCCGCCCCTTACAAGCGTATCAAAGAGGAATTCGGGTTCACGGCAAAACGGATCGCCGAGCGCGCCGAGAAACTAATGGCCCAGTAGCAGAGCGGCCCAGTAGCAAAGCGGCCCAGTAACGGAGCGGCGCAATATCAGAGTGGCGCAGTGACGAAATGACGCAGTAACGAAGTGGTCCAGTAGTGGAGCGCGGCGCCACCTGACACCGGAGCAACTGTTTGAAACACACCTTGAAACGTGCGTGGGCGGGGTTGGAATGGTCCAACCCTGCCCACGCCGGTCTTCTGCAGAAGATCCTCCTGTGGCTCGCGACCTTCACCGTTTACGCGGCGACGACGGCGCGCGACGTCCTCCCGGCTGACAGTGGTGAGTTTCAGCTCGTCGCGGCCGGATGGGGCATTGCCCACCCGCCGGGATATCCCCTCTACACCGTCGTGGGTGCGCTCTGGGTCCGTCTGTTGCCTTTCGGCTCGGTGCCCTTCCGGCTGAATATCCTGAGCGCGGTGTTGGCCGCGACGACGATCGTCTTGATCGCCAGTGCCGTGGAGCTCTGGAGCAAGGCTGGCCGTATACCAGCGAATATCGCGCGTGCCGGCGGGCTTAGCGCAGCGCTGGCGCTCGGTCTGTCTGCCACCTTCTGGGCGCAGGCGACGACTGCCAATATCCGAATGCCGACGATGCTCTTCGTCGCCTGGGGCTATCTGGCGTTGGCGAGATTCCGTGCCGCGGAAGAGGATGGTAAGCGCCAGAGACGAGCGCTGATCGGGCTGGCCCTGGCTCTGGGACTCGGCGTCGGCCACCATCCCTCACTGGCCTTTGTCGCGCTGGGCTGGGCCCTCTACGTGCTCCTCCTAAGTCCCAGGTTGCTAAGGCAACCGGGACGCTGGATCGCTGCCGCGGGGGTCGCCGTCCTCGCCTGGGGGCTCCCGCAGCTCTACCTGCCGCTGCGTGACAGCATGGCCGGCGTGCCGCTGGCCCCAGGCGATCTCACTAGCTGGTCGGGGTTTTGGGACCATGTGCTGGCTCGCGGCTTCGGCGGCGATATGCTCGCGTTCACCAGCCGGATCGACCTCGCGGTACGCCTCCCGCTGCTGCCGACGCTCTTTAGAATGCAGTTCCCGCCCCTCATACTCGCCACCATCGGCGGCGGCTGGCTCCTGCTGTTGAGACGGCGGACCCGCTTGGCGGTGACGCTTCTGCTCTCGTGGGCCGTGCAGACTTTCATCACGATCACCTACCGCGCGCCCCAGACCATCGAGTATCTGATGCCGGCCTATGCGCCGATGGCGTTGACGCTGGGGCTCACGGTAGCGATGCTGCGCGCCCCCACAAGACACACGACGAGGACCCAACGCAGGGTGTCCCAAGGCCTGATCCTGCTGAGCTTGGCCGTGCTCTTGTGGCAACTTCCACACCATGCGCCGAGCTTCATCGAGCTTGCTAACGACACATCGGTGCGCGCGCGCCTGATGCCTCTTCTCGACGCCGCGGGCGAAAACGCGACGATACTAGCGGACTGGCGTTGGGCGACACCGCTTCGGGTGCTGCAACAAACGGAGGGCCGCGCCTCAACGACTGACGTCACCTACGTCTATCCGGAAGCGGATGTACCCTATGAGCAGGTATGGCGCAGCCGGGCCGTGGAGATCGTTGAAAGCCCCGGAAGTCCCCCCTTGTACACGACCCACAGCTTTGCCTGGAGCGAATGGACCTACGCCCCTGTCGGCGGAGGATACCGTCTCTACAAGCGACCGTTGGAGCAGTTGCCGCCCGAGCTGGCGTATACAGTGCAAGAGGCCCAGCTGGGCAGCGTGCGGCTGCTCGGCTATCGGTGGATGGGAACAGTCGCCCCAGGTGAGACCGTGGAGCTGCAGCTTGCCTGGCAAGCTACGGCGTCTCAAGAACCCGAACCCTCCTTCACAGCGCGGCTTTGGGACGAGGAAGAGAAGCTGCTGAACGCCAGCGACCAGCGCTTGGGCACTTCGACGACCGTCGGCGAGGTCCGGTTCACTCAGTTGACGCTGCAACTGCCGATCGATCGATGCTCAGCCAAAGTCTATCCAACCTTGGGCGCCTACGTCGTCGTGGACAACGCGATCCAGGATCTGGGATCGCTCTCGCTGCCGCCGCTCACCAGCGACTGCCGGTATCCAAGACTGCCGGTGGAACGCATCTGGCCGGGTGTTGTCCTCTGGGGCGGGCCCTTCCTTTGCGGCATCGACTACGACACGCGAGCCCAGGGACCAACCGTTGCCCATATGCACTGGTGCGGCCCCGGTGACGAGCTCATCGTCGCGTCCGGCAACGCCCAGGCGACCGTCGCACGGCTCGATCTCGGTCAGTGCCAGACCGTCCGGCTCTCCGTTTCCGGCGGTGAGCCGCCCAAGTTGCAGTTCAGTCGCCCAACCGGATCACCGGCCCGCCTCCTCGCGCTCCCGCTGCCCCGCCCGCGGTCTCAAGAACGCTACCTGCCCTTTGGCGACAAGATGGTGCTCGTCGACGTGCGCCCGAACGTCCTTCGCGCGACGGAGACGTCAGCGACGATCCTCACGTTTAGGTGGCGCACCGCCAGCTCCCTCCGCGACGACTACGCGGTAAGCGCCCGGCTCCTTGACGGCGACAGGAACTGGCTGGGCATCCATGATATGCAGCCGGGCGCGGGAGCCATTCCCACCCTCAAATGGGTTGTGCGAGACAGCCTCATCCGGGATCCTCACGTCTTCCTCGGCCTGAGCGAGCCACCGGCCTACATCTCACTCGTCGTCTACGAGCGATTCCGCCTGACGCCGCTCAGATCGGCCTTCGGAGATGTGGCGACCTATCGATTGCCGCCGGATCTGACCCGTGATACAATGGCTGCAAGCGGCCTCTACATAGTCAAGGAAGCGTTGAATGACCGTTCAACCACCGACTGACCGCACCCTGCAGAGTCTACTGGATAGCCAAGGCCGAGACCGAACCTATCGTTGGGCTCTGGTCGTGGTCCCCCTGATCTGCGGTGCGCTGGCCTTTCTGCTCCTGAACGCTCTGTTAGGCGGCACCTCCGATCACCCCTTGACCTTGATGCTCACAGCGCTTGTCGCCAGTGGCGTCGTGATGGCGAGCCACGCCGGACTCCGCCACCGAATTCGTAAGATCCTGCAGGAACCACCGAGGGCCAAGCGCATATCCCAGGCAGTCCGCGCGGTCGAGCAGGTCGCCACCGGGGATAGCGACCGCGAAGCCATTATGGCCACACTCGGTCGAGAGATCGAGGCTGTGTTGGACCCGGCAGCATTTGAGACCGCTCTCTTCATCCCCAGCACAAACCGCTATCGCATCGAGCGACACACCGGCGAGCGAGAACCTGTCGACGCCGGATCTCTCAGCGCGAACCACCCCTTTACGACGTGGATGCGTCAACAGCCTGCGGGCGTGCCGGTCCGGCTCTCCGAGGCCCGGCTACCCGTCGACGCTGATCCGGCGCGAACCGAAATGCTGACGCGGGGCATCGACCTAGTGGTGCCGTTGGACAGACAGGGATGGCTTGGGCTGGCGCTCCCCACAGCCCGCGGCGAGTTCACAGCAACCCACCGGAACCTGCTCCAGTTTCTCTGCCGGTCTGCCTCGATCGGATTGCAGCGCGCCGCGCTGGTCGAGGCGCAGCATAAGCGAGCTGAGGAGCTGCGCTCCCTCTATGGGATCGCCCAAGCGATCAGCTTCAGCATGGACCTCGACGAAGTCCTTGACCTGGTCGTGCGAAACGCCGCTGACCTCCTAAACTCAGAGGCCGGCTCACTCCTGCTCTTGGATGAAGAGTCAGGTGACCTCGTCCTCCGGATCTCAAGCGATCCCGCTGCTGCACAGCTGGTCGGCAGACGCATCGCGTCCGGCAAAGGCATCGCGGGCGCGGCATTCTTGGAGAACCAGCCGGTCACCATCCAGAACACGCGCACGGATAGCCGATGGGACGCCGCTTTCGATCAGAAGTCCGAGTTCGTGACGGAGTCCGTGATCGCGGTGCCGCTGAACGCTCACGGACGCACAATCGGCGTTTTGGAGGTCCTCAATCAGAAGGATAGACGCCAATTCTCAGAAGAGGACAGCGAACTCCTGCTCTCGTTTGCGGCCCAGGCTGCCATCGCCATTGAGAACGCCCGGCTCTTCCAGCAGGTTCAGCAAGCGAACGAGGCAAAGACGGAATTTATCTCCTTTGTATCACACGAGCTCAAGCAGCCCATGACCTCGATCAAGGGATACGCCGATCTGCTGACTAAGGGCGTGGGCGGCGACCTCAACGACCAACAGGTTCGGTTCGTCGAGGTGATCGGCAGCAATGTCACGCGGATGGACGGCATCGTGCAGGACCTCCTAGACGTCTCTCGAATCGAATCCGGGAGGCTCAAGCTTCGGATGGAGAGCATCGCCCCTGAGGATATCGCCATCGAAGCCGCGCATGCTCTTGAACAGGAGATCGCGGCTAAGAACCAGAGACTCACCGTCCACGTACCCGAAGACCTGCCGACCGTTCTAGGTGACCGCGATCGCCTGGTTCAGGTGCTCACGAACCTCATAAGCAACGCGAGCAAGTACACTGAGGAGGGCGGCGACATCCTGGTCCAGGCAGAAAGCCGTACCCAAGATGGACGCGAGCACATAGTCTGGAGCGTGAGCGACACCGGCGTCGGTATGACGCCGGAAGAGATGGACCATCTCTTCACCAAGTACTTCCGATCGCAAAACCCGGCGGTGCGCAGCGTTCAGGGTACCGGCCTCGGTTTGGTGATCAGCAAGAGCATCATCGAGATGCACGGGGGGTATATCGCTGTTGAGAGTAAAGCTGGTAAGGGCAGCACCTTCAGCTTCTCCGTGCCGACGGCCCAGACCGTTGCGCAGAGCGAGTGACCTAATCTCAAGTTTTGTACCATACAGGGCCAATGCTATAATGACGCTGAAGATATCGCCCTCAAGGAGAACCTATTCATGGCCAATACGCACATCCTAGTCATAGAAGACGACGACGATGCCCGGATGATGTACGGCGTCATGCTGCGCAGCTGGGGGTATGACATCACCGAAGTTACCACCGGACGCGAAGGCATCAAAGTGGCTCAGCGAGAGGTACCGGATCTCATCCTGCTCGACATTATGATGCCGGATATGGACGGCTACGAGGTCTGTCGGGAGCTACGGAAGGACCCCAGGTTCCACAAGGTACCCATTCTCTTCCTGACGGCGCTGGATGGGATTGACGATCGCGTCAAAGGCTACACAATCGGCGGGGATGACTTCATCACCAAGGCGCGGGTCGACTACAAGGAGCTCGGCGCTCGCATCAAAGCTGCGCTGGATCGCTCAAAACGGTTGGCTGAGCCCCCTGCCGAGGGACAGAACGGCCTGGTCCTGGGCGTTTTCTCGCTCCGTGGCGGGGTCGGTGTCAGCACCTTCTCGGTCAACCTGGCCCGCTACGTGACCACGGTCAGTGAGAATCCGGTGATCCTCATCGACCTCTCATTCCCTGTCGGCAGCGTGAGCCTTTGGAGCGGTATCACCGGCCCACAACACAGCGTCTCGCTGCTCTCACGCCCTCCTTCGGAGATCAACAGCCAGTTGATCACCAACTACAGCATGCAAAACGTCTATGGCTCTTACTTTATCCCGGGACCGCCTCGGATTGAGGACCTGAGCGGCATCAGGATCCAGGCTGTCGACCAGATGCTCAACGTCCTGCGAGAGGACGGATACAACGTTATCCTCGACCTGGGACGTGGCACGCTGCCGCTCATCTGGCATACCTTCGCACGCTGTGACTGGATCGGCATCGTCACCGGCGCGGACACCATATCGAAAGCACTGGCAAGGGTCGCTCTCTCCTCCTTGCCCGAGTACGACGTGGATCCCAGATCGATGCTGCTCATCTTTAACGATGCCACAGACCAGCAGCCGGGCGATCTCTCGATGGGGCTTCCAC
This sequence comes from Anaerolineae bacterium, assembly GCA_049975025.1. Taxonomy (GTDB): domain Bacteria; phylum Chloroflexota; class Anaerolineae; order B4-G1; family SLSP01; genus PWVB01. The sequence goes on along the minus strand of JBNGDU010000321.1, from coordinate 519 downwards.
GGGCGCCTGATGTTTTCATACCCTACACGAAGGACTTCGGTGATCTCGTGGACCCCACGCCCTTCGCCCGTTTCTGGTCGCTGGTCGCAGCCGAAGGCGAGGAGGTCTCAACGTAAGTTTCGCAAAGAGATGATACCCCGCATTGATGGCTTCAAGCCCCGGTCTTGGGGTGCCGGCGCGGGGAGTTATTCTTCTGCGGTCCCATCGAGCGGTTTGGGACGGCAATGATCGTGGGCGGGCAACTGCCCTTAGTTGACAACTTTCACCTAACTTAGTATGGAGGTTAACTCATTATGGAATTCGATTCGAACGTCCGCTATCGTGAGACACACGAATGGGCACGCAAGGACGGCGACGAGGTGGTCGTCGGCATCTCCGACTATGCCCAGAGCACGCTTTCCGACGTTGTCTACGTCGAGCTCCCCGAAGTCGGCGACGAGATGGAGGCCGGCGAACAACTGGGGGTCGTTGAGTCGGTTAAAGCCGCCGGGGACATCTACGCGCCGGTGAGTGGCACAG